>NZ_CP135916.1:0-331785 GCF_032391395.1 Sphingomonas sp. Y38-1Y | reverse complement strand
CGGCGCGTGGGGTTCGCGTCGGGGTTGAGGCCGAAATTGTCCGAGACGGTCACGCCGTCGATCGAGAAGCGGTTAAAGCGCGGGTTGATGCCCGCGAAGCTGATGGAGCGGCCGCCCGACGCGGTGTCCTCGATGCGGGCGAACGGGTCGCGGCGGGCGAGGTCGCGGATGTCGCGGTTGACGCTGGCGACGCGGCTGATCGCCTGCGCGTTGAGCACGGTCTGCGGACCGTCCGAGGTGACGCCCGCACCCGCGACCGACGAGGCGGTGATGACGATGTCCTCGCCGCCAGCCGACGTGATCGTGACCGGAACGGTATAGGGCTGGCCGACGACGGTGAAGATGTCGGTGACGGTGGCGTTGCCGTTGGGGCTGGTCACTTCGACGCTGTAGGGACCGCCCGGCTGGAGACCCGACGCGTTGAACGCGCCGCTGTCGTTGGTGTTGGTGGTCGAGGTCGCGCCGGTGCCGGTGTTGGTCACGCGAACGACGGCGCCGGCGACAGGTGCGCCATCCTGGGTCACGGTGCCGCGGATGCTGGAGGTGGTTTCCTGAGCCATCGCGGCGGCCGGAATCATGAGTGCGGCTGCGGCCGCCCCCATCAGCAGGTGGTTTCGCATGTCATTCCCCTTTGGAAAACGTCCGCTTCTCGGAACTTGCGGCCGCGCACGACCGTTGAGCGCGCCCTGCGCGATCAATATTTCCAATATGTGACAGCGTCATCCCCCCGCGCAGTTGGTGTTGCTGCGTTGCAAAAAGGCGACAGTAACGATGGTTACGAGTCAGCCCGCCGCGGCGACGATCGCCTGCCAGCCCGCTTCGTCGACGACGCGGATGCCCAGCTCGCCAGCCTTCTTGATCTTCGACCCCGCACCCGGCCCGGCGACGACGAGGTCGGTCTTGGCCGACACCGATCCTGACACGCGCGCGCCCAGCGTCTCAGCTTGCGCCTTGGCTTCGTCACGCGACATCGTCTCCAGCGTGCCGGTGAAGACGACGGTCTTGCCCGAGACTTCGGACGCGCGCGCGGCGACGACATAGTCGGGCGGCGATACCTCGCGCAGCAGGTCGTCCCATGCCTCAACATTGTGCGGCTCGTGGAAGAAGTCGGCGAGCGCGTGGCCGACGGCGGCGCCGGCCTGCGCGACGCCGATCCGCTCGGCGATCGCCTTGTCGAGGCGGACGCTGTGCTTGGTGCTATCCTCCCCGAGCGCAGGCTGCGTCGCGTCGCGCAGCGCGATCAGCGCCTCGCCGAGTTCGCGCAGCGCCGGCAGCGTCGTATAATGCTTAAGGAGGTCGCGCGCGGTGACCGCGCCGATGTGGCGGATGCCGAGCCCGAACAGCAGGCGCGCGGCGTCGGGCGCGCGCTTCGCCTCAACCGCGTCGAGCAGGTTGTCGACCGACTTGGCCTTCCATCCCTCCAGCCCCAGCATCGCCTCGCGATGATCCTTGAGTCGGAAGATGTCGGCGGGCTCCTTCAGCCAGCCGAGTGCAACGAACTGCTCGATCGTCTTCTCACCCAAACCCTCGATGTCGAGCGCGCCGCGGCTGACGAAATGCTTCAGCCGCTCGATGCGCTGGGCGGGGCAGATCAGGCCACCGGTGCAGCGGATATCGACTTCACCCTCTTCCCGCACCGCCTCCGACCCGCATTCGGGGCAATGGGTGGGGAAGGCGAAGGCGGCGCGGTCCTCGTCGCGGGTCAGGTTCTCGACGATCTGCGGAATCACGTCGCCCGCACGCTGGAGGACGACGCGGTCACCGGGGCGGACGCCAAGCCGCGCGATCTCGTCGGCGTTGTGGAGCGTGGCGTTGGTGACGACGACGCCGCCGACGGTGACGGGCTCCAGCCGCGCGACCGGGGTGAGCTTGCCGGTGCGGCCGACCTGAATATCGATCGCGTTCAGCGTCGTCTGCGCGCGCTCGGCGGGGAATTTGTGCGCAAGGCCCCAGCGCGGCGCGCGGCCGATGGTGCCGAGCCGTGCCTGCCAGTCGAGGCGGTCGACCTTGTAGACGACGCCGTCGATGTCGAAGGGAAGGTCGGCGCGCGCCGCCTCGATCGCGCGATAGGCGGCAAGGGCGGCTTCGGTCGTCTCGCAGCGCGCGAACGCGTCGGCGACGGGGAAGCCCCAGTCGACCAACGTCGCGACGACGCCGGCCTGCGTGTCGGCGGGAAGCGCGCTCGTCTCGCCCCAGCCATGCGCGAGGAAGCGCAGCGGCCGCGACTCGGTCACCTTCGCGTCCTTCTGGCGGAGCGAGCCGGCGGCGGCGTTGCGCGGATTGGCGAAACGGCGCGCCTTGGTCGGATCGCCCGCCGCCTCCGCCTCGGCGAGCAGCCGGGCATTGAGATCGGCGAACGCGGCCTTCTCCATATAGACCTCGCCGCGCACCTCGAAGATGTCGGGGGCGGCGGCGGGGAGCGTGCGCGGGATGTCGGCGATCGTCAGGACGTTGGCGGTGACATCCTCCCCCACCGCGCCGTCACCGCGGGTGAGCGCCTGGACCAGGCGGCGGTTCTCGTAGCGGAGCGAGCAGGACAGGCCGTCGATCTTGGGCTCGGCCGTGAGCGCGACCGGCTCGTCGGCGCCGAGCGACAGGAAGCGGCGGATGCGGCCGACGAACTCGGCGACCTCCTCGTCCGAAAAGGCGTTGTCGAGGCTGAGCATCGGCCGCGCATGCGCGACCTTGGCGAGGTGCGCGGCAGGCGCGGCGCCTACCTGGACCGAGGGCGAGTCGGGGCGGACGAGCGAGGGGAACGCCGTCTCGATCGCGAGATTGCGGCGGACGAGCGCGTCGTATGCCGCGTCGCTGATCTCGGGCGCGTCGTCGGTGTGATAGAGCCGGTTGTGCCGCGCGATCTCGGCCGCGAGCGCCTCCAGCTCGGCGGCGGCTTCCTCGTCGGTCTGGGGGAGAGTGGCGGGCATGCGATGCTCATGCCGGAAGCGCGGCGAAGGTTGCAACCATCTCCATGCCCCGAAGGCCTCGATCCTCCCCCGGAGGGGGAGGGGGACCATGCGAAGCATGGTGGAGGGGTAGGCCACGATGGTGCGCACCCTCGCCGACCTACCCCTCCGTCAGGCCGGCGGCCTGCCACCTCCCGTTCAGGGGAGGATTTTGGTGCGAAGCGCTTCCAACCGCGTCCGGTGCTCCCGCGCAGGCGGGAACCCAGAGTGACTCAGCGTGACGATTATGGCCCTGGACCCCCGCCTTCGCGGGGGTACGGGCGGTCAGCCGCCGATCTTGTCCTGCGTCTTGGTGTCGAAATCACCGGCGTCGTGGCGTTCGTGAAGCTGGTGCTCGGGCGCGCCCATCGTCACGTTGACGATGCGGCCGCGCTTGACCGCGGGGCGGTCGGCGAGCTGGCGGGTCCAGCGCTGGAGGTTGGCATAGTCGCCGGTGGCGAGGAACTCGCCGGCATTGCCATAGGTCTTGCCGAGCGCCAGCGCGCCGTACCAGGGCCAGATCGCGAAGTCGGCGATGCTGAGCTCGTCACCCGCAACGAACTCGTGCCGGCCGAGCTGGGTGTCGAGGACGTGGAGCTGGCGCTTCACCTCCATCGTATAGCGGTCGATGGCATATTGGATCTTGATCGGCGCATAGGCGTAGAAATGGCCGAAGCCGCCGCCGACGAACGGGCCGGCGCCCATCTGCCACATCAGCCAGCTCATCGTCGCGGCGCGCTTGGCGGGATCGGTGGGAAGGAACGCGCCGAACCTTTCGGCGAGGTAGAAGAGGATAGCGCCGCTCTCGAACACCGGGATCGCGGGATCGACCGAGCGGTCGACGAGCGCGGGGATCTTCGAATTGGGATTGATGCCGACAAAGCCGCTGCCGAACTGGTCACCCTCGCCGATGCGGATCAGCCAGGCGTCGTACTCGGCGCCCGCATGGCCGGCGGCGAGCAGCTCCTCGAGCATGATCGTCACCTTCTGCCCGTTGGGCGTCCCCTGCGAATAGAGCTGGATCGGATGCTGGCCGACCGGCAATTCCTTTTCGTGGGTCGCGCCGGATACGGGCCGGTTGATGTTGCCGAACGGTCCGCTCGCCTCCGGCGCCGTCCAGACGCGTGCGGGGACATAGCCGGCGGGAAAGTTGTTCGCGGGATCGGGGGTGTCGGCCATGTGGGAGCTCCTTTGAAGCGGATCGCCGACAGATAGGGCGCCGCCGCGCGCGCTCAACCAGTCGCGCGCGCGAACAGCCAGACGCGGATTGCACTCGCCAGATTGGGCGGATCGTCGGCGGCGATGCGCGCGGCGTCGATCGCCGCGACGAGCGCGGAGAGGGGAAGGTCGTGCTCGCCCGCCGCCGCCTCCAGCGCCGACCAGAAGGGCGGCTCCAGGCTGATCGAGGTGGCGTGGCCGGCGATGGTGATCGAGCGCTTGACCGGGCCGGCGAACCCACCCGGCGGCGGCACGATGGGGGTCACGGCTGGTCGAACAGGCTGGCGAGCTGCTCGATCATCGTGCCCGCGAGCTGGTCGACATCCATGATCGTCACCGCACGCTGATAGTAACGCGTCACGTCGTGGCCGATGCCGATCGCGACGAGCTCGACGGGGCTGCGCCCCTCGATCCAGCCGATCACCTGGCGAAGATGCCGCTCCAGATAGCTGCCCGAGTTGACGCTCAGCGTCGAATCATCGACCGGCGCGCCGTCGGAGATGACCATCAGGATCTTGCGCTCCTCGGGCCGCGCGATCAGGCGGGAGTGGGCCCAGAGCAGCGCCTCACCGTCGATATTCTCCTTGAGGAGCCCCTCGCGCATCATCAGGCCGAGCGACTTCTTGGCGCGGCGCCAGGGTTCGTCGGCTTCCTTGTAGACGATGTGGCGAAGGTCGTTGAGGCGGCCGGGCGCGGGCGGGCGGCCCTGCGCGAGCCACGCGTCGCGCGACTGGCCCCCCTTCCACGCGCGCGTGGTGAAGCCCAGGATCTCGGCCTTCACGCCGCACCGCTCCAGCGTGCGCGCGAGGATGTCGGCGCTGATCGCGGCGATGCCGATCGGGCGTCCGCGCATCGACCCCGAATTGTCGATGAGGAGGGTGACCACGGTGTCGCGGAAATCGGTGTCGCGCTCGATCTTGTAGGAGAGCGACTGCATCGGATTGACGACCACGCGGGCAAGGCGCGCGGCATCGAGCAGCCCCTCGTCCTGGTCGAAGGCCCAGGACCGCGACTGCTGCGCCATCAGCCGTCGTTGCAGCCGGTTGGCAAGCTTGGTGACGATGCCCTGAAGCTGGACGAGCTGCTGGTCGAGATAGGCGCGGAGACGGTCGAGCTCCTCCGCATCGCACAGATCGGTTGCGGCCACGACCTCGTCGAACTGGTTCGTGAAGGCGCTGTATTCGAACTGTGGCGGGAAGTCGGAGAAAGGACGGTTGGGCCGGGTCGGCAGCATGCCGTCCTGGCCGTCGTCGCCATCCTCGCCGTCCATGTCGTCGAGCGGATCGCCGTCGCGATCCTGATCCTCGCCATCGCCTTCGGCATCGTCGCTTTCACGCTGCTCGCCCCGCGCCTCGACCTCGGCATCGCCGTCGGAGGACTGGTCGTCTTCCTGGTCCTGCTCGTCCTCGTCGCCTTCGTCGCCGCCTTCGTCGTCGTCGCCCTCGTCCGCCTCATCGGGCTCGATGCGGCCTTCGGTGAGCTCGAGATCGGCGAGCAGGTCGGCGACCAGCCGCGCGAACGCCGCCTGATCGTCGATCGCGAGCGCGAGCGCGTCGAGGTCGGCACCCGCCTTGTCCTCGATCCAGTCGGTGACGAGGGCCAGGCCGCCGGCGGCGGTATGGGGCGCGGGCTTCCCCGTCAGCCGCTCGCGTACCATCAGGCCGACCGCGGTCGACAGCGGCACTTCGTCGCGGGTGCGGGCGCGGGCGATCGGGTCGGAGCGCATCCGCATGGCGAGGCTGGCGTCGAGATTGTCGGCGATTCCGGCAAAGCCGCGCGCACCCAGCGCCTCGATCCGCGCGGTCTCGACCGCGTCATGGACCGCGCGCGCAACCGGCTCGGCCGGAGCGCCGCGCGCGTGCAGGCCGGCGTCGTGATGGCGCAGGCGAAGCGCGAATCCATCGGCGAAGCCGCGCGCTTCCGCCACCTGATCCGCGGGCAGCGCGCGAGCGGGCATCGGCACCTTCATGTTGCGGCCCGATTGCGCGGGCGAGTCCGCGCTGAAGGCAAGCTCGACCTCTCCATCGCCCGAGATCGCACGCGCGGTGCCGGCGAGCACGTCGCGAAAGCGGTCGATCGGGGTCTGATTGGCCATTGGTAAGGTCGGGTCCTGTGGGGGGTCTTATCCAAATAATAGGGTTTCGGCGCGATGCCAGCCTTGCGATCGGTGTGCGACGATCGGCGGGGGCGACGGCGATGCGACTCGGGTGGAGCTTTGCGTTGGCATTGGGGCTGGCCGCGGCGTCACCGCTCGCGGCGCAGACCCGCACGCCGCTGACGACGGCCAACGATCCGTCGCGCGGCGGCTGGGGCGAAACCGAGCGGCCCGTCGATCAGGAAGCGGTCGAGGCCTCTCGCGGCTCGATCAAGCCAAAGGGCGGCTTCCTGGGCGGCGGCAGCTTCGAGTTCGTGTTCATTCCGGTCGGGCTGATCTTCGTCATCGCCCGGCTGGTGCTCGCGCACATTCTTCGCAACAACGGCCCGAAGGTCGAGAAGATCTACGACTATCACGAGCCGCCGGTGCAGAAATGGCGGCCGCCCGATCCGCGCACCGAAGCGCGGCTGCGGATTCTGGAGCCGGAATACATCGCGCCTGGGCCCGAGGCGCCGGCACCCATCGCGCGACCGGTGCGAAGCTTCGGAAAGCGGGGGCTGTGAAGCGGAACGGAAGATCGATTCCGTAAACGCAGTGTTTGATGTATCGGCAGCCCGAGCCAAAGTTACGGAATCACAGAGTGGTAGGCGAAGATGGCGGGTGCCGCTCAGGCTCGGCCGCTTTGCCAAATCGTCGACCCCAACCCATGTCGCACCATGACAAGGGTTCGCGCCAGGCGCGGACCGTGACGGGATATGACGACATGAAGAAGATCGGCTTTCTTTCCTTCGGGCACTGGTCCGACGCGCGCGGATCGGCGACGCGGTCGGCGGCCGACGTGCTGCTACAATCGATCGACCTGGCGGTCGCCGCCGAGGAAATCGGCATTGATGGCGCCTATTACCGCGTCCACCATTTCGCGCGGCAGCTCGCCTCGCCCTTCCCGCTGCTCGCCGCGGTCGGCGCGCGCACCAGCCGGATCGAGATCGGCACCGGCGTCATCGACATGCGGTACGAGAACCCGTTCTATATGGTCGAGGATGCGGGGGCCGCGGATCTCATCAGCGGCGGGCGGCTCCAGCTCGGCATCAGCCGCGGCTCGCCCGAGCAGGTGATCGAGGGCTGGCGCCATTTCGGCTACGCGCCCGCCGAGGGCGAGAGCGAGGCCGATATGGGCCGCCGCCATGGCGAGGTGTTCTTCGACCTGTTGAAGGGCGAGGGTTTTGCGCGGCCCAATCCGCGGCCGATGTTCCCGAACCCGCCGGGGCTGCTGCGCATCGAGCCGCATTCGGCGGGCCTGCGCGATCGCATCTGGTGGGGCTCCGCTTCCAACGCGACGGCGGTGTGGGCGGCGCAGCAGGGCATGAACCTGCAAAGCTCGACGCTGAAGGCCGACGAGACCGGCGAACCCTTTCACATCCAGCAGGCGCGGCAGATCCGCGCCTATCGCGAGGCGTGGAAGGCGGCGGGGCATTCGCGCACGCCGCGCGTATCGGTGTCGCGATCGATCTTCGCAATCGTCAACGACACCGACCGGGCCTATTTCGGCCGCGGCGACAGCAGCGACCAGATCGGCATCATCGACGACATGCGCGCGGTCTTCGGCCGCTCCTATGCCGACGAGCCCGACCGGCTGATCGAGCAGTTACGCGCGGACGAGGCGATCGCCGAGGCGGATACGCTGCTGCTGACGGTGCCCAACCAGCTGGGCGTCGACTATAACGCGCATGTCCTGTCGTCGATCGCCGAGCATGTCGCGCCGGCGCTCGGCTGGCGCTGACGCGACATGGCTCGGGACGGGGCGGGCTTAAGGGTCTGTGCTCGATCACAACAGGGTCGTGACGGAGCGGATTTTAGCGCGGGGCTAGAAGCAAGGAGGGAGCGATGTGGTCACATCGTGACCGACGCGCGACGCCGCCCTGCGCCAAAAGCCGCCCGCCGCGAAGCGGTCGCCCGTGCAAGACCATCGAGCGTCGTCGCTTGCTTGCGGGTAGCGCAGCTACCCGACTGCGCTGCGCTCCTCGTCGATGGTCTTCCACGGGCGATCACGATCCCTGTTGTGATCGAGTACAGACCCTAAAGCTCGCCCCACATGTCCTGGGCGATCTCGACGATCAGCTCGAGCTTGGCGCGCTGCTGGTCGGGGGTGACGTCGTTGCCCTCCTTGGTCGAGGAGAAGCCGCACTGCGCGCTGAGGCAGAGCTGCTCCATCGGCGCGAACTTGGCGGCGGCGTCGATGCGGCGCTTGATCGTGTCGGCATCCTCGAGTTCGCCATGCTTGGTGGTGAGCAGGCCGAGGACGACGCGCTTCTCGCCCTTGGGCAGCAGCCGGAGCGGCTCGAACCCGCCCGAGCGCTCGTCGTCGAATTCGAGGAAATAGCCGTCGACGTCGAGCGTGTTGAACAGCGCGTCGGCGACATGGTCGTAGCTGCCCGAGGCGACCCAGCTCGACCGGAAGTTGCCGCGGCACAGATGGGTGGTGATCGTCATCCCCGCCGGGCGGTTGCGAACGGCGTCGTTGATGATGCGGATATAGGTTTCGTGCTGGGTGTCGGCATCCTCGCCCTGCGCGGCGATCATCGCGCGCTGTGCGGGATCGTTGAGATAGGCAAGGCTGGTGTCGTCGAGCTGGAGATAGGTGCAGCCGAGCGCGCCGAGCCCGGCAATCTCCTCGGCATAGACCGCCGACAGGTCGGCGTAGAATGCCTCCAGGTCGGGATAGACCGCCGCGTCCACCGCCTCGCGACCGCCGCGATAATGCACCATCGACGGGCTGGGGATGGTCAGCTTGGGCACGCCGCGGCTGACGTTCTCCTTCAGGAAGGTGAAGGCGTCGGCGAAGATCGTCGATGGAAGGTTGAGCTTGTCGGTGACGTGGAGCTTGGCGGGCGTCCATTCGATGTCGCCGCCGGCATTGTGGAAGCGCACCTTCATGTCGGTCTCTCGCTTCGAGATGCCGCCGATCTGGTAGATGTAATCCATGTGCCAGGTGTCGCGGCGCGCCTCGCCATCGGTGATGCCGATGAGGCCGACATCCTCCTGAAGCGCGATGATCTCGCGCACCGCACGGTTCTGGACCTCGACATAGGCGTCGGCGGGCAGCGTGCCGGCGGCGAACGCCTCACGCGCCTCGGCCAGATAGGCGGGGCGCAGCAGGCTGCCGACATGGTCGGCGCGGAACGGCGGGCGGGTCGTGGTCATGGAACGCCTCCTCAAGAAGAACAGGCGGCGTTCCTAGAGCGTCGCCACCAAGACATAAAGGATTGTTTATGTCTTGATGGCGTTCGCGGTCATGCCTTTTTGGCGACGCTTTCGGGCAGATCCTTGCCGAACACGCGCTGATAATATTCGGCCACCAAGGCCCGCTCCGCCTCGTCGCACTTGTTGAGGAAGGAGAGGCGGAAGGCGAAGCCGACATCGCCGAAGATCAGCGCGTTCTGTGCCCAGGTGATGACGGTGCGCGGGCTCATCACCGTCGAGATGTCGCCGTTGATGAAGCCGCGGCGCGTCAGCTCGGCCACGCGGACCATGTTCTCGACCGCCTGCTTGCCGCCCGGCTTGTCATACTCGCCCGACTTGGCGAGCACGATCTGCGCCTCGATCGCGGCGGGCAGATAGTTGAGCGTCACGACCACGTTCCAGCGGTCCATCTGCCCCTGATTGATCTGCTGCGTGCCGTGGTAGAGGCCTGACGTGTCGCCGAGGCCCACGGTGTTGGCGGTCGCGAACAGGCGGAACCACGGGTTGGGGCGGATGACGCGGTTCTGGTCGAGGAGGGTCAGCTTGCCCTCGGTCTCCAGCACGCGCTGGATCACGAACATCACATCCGGCCGGCCGGCGTCGTATTCGTCGAACACGAGCGCGGTCGGCGTCTGGAGTGCCCAGGGGAGCAGGCCCTCGCGAAATTCGGTAACCTGCTGCCCGTCCTTGAGCACGATCGCGTCGCGGCCGATCAGGTCGATGCGGCTGATATGCGCGTCGAGATTGATGCGGATGCACGGCCAGTTGAGGCGGGCGGCGACCTGTTCGATGTGCGACGACTTGCCGGTGCCGTGATAGCCCTGGATCATCACGCGGCGATTGTGCGCGAACCCCGCCAGCACCGCGAGCGTGGTGTCCGGATCGAACACATAAGCGGGGTCGAGGTCAGGGACGCGCTCGTCCGCCTCGCTGAACGCGGGCGCCTCCATGTCGACGTCGATGCCGAACAGCTCGCGAACGCTCACCGTCTTGTCGGGCGCGTCGAGCAGGGTCGTCTGCCGGCTGTCGGGCTGGGTGTTGGCGAGGTCGGTCATGAAGAAAGCCTGTCGGAACGGGGTGTCCCGGTCACATAAGGGCTGATCGCGCCGACGCAAACGGGACTTGGGGGCGGGGAGTGGGGTTTCGTCTCGACCGTTCGTGCTGAGCTTGTCGAAGCACGTGCCCTGGAACACGCCCTTCGACCAGCTCAGGGCGAACGGGGTGGAGATCAGGCCACCTTCTCCGGCAGCCGGAACAGGTCGGCGAAGGTGGCGGCGGCAGCGAGGTCGCCGGTCACTTCCATCCCGCGCGGGTCGCCGAACGGCGCCTTGCCATAGATCGTTACGCGCATCTGCATCGTGTCGCCGGCAAAGGTCGCCATGGCGTCGCCCTCGCCCCGGATGACGTCGATCCGGCCTTCATGCGCGCGAACGACGAAGCCGTCGGCCGGGAAGCGGAACGCCATAGCGAGATCGATGTCTTGCGCCTTGGCCGGATCGACCAGCGTCTGGAGCGACATCATCGCCGACGCCGGCGACATGAAGGCGAACGGATCGTGGCGCGGCGAGCGAGCGGCCCAGCGGCCGAGATCGCGCATCAGCGGAAGCGATTCGAGTCCCCAGTCGGTGAGCGCATAGACCTGGACGTTGGCGGGCGACGGCAGCGTTCGCCGCGTCAGCACGCCCGTCCCCTCCAGGCCCTGGAGCCGCTGGGTCAGCACGTTGGCGCTGATGCCGGGCAGGTTCGCCTTGATCTCCGAAAAGCGGCGCGGGCCGAAGGCGAGCTCCCGCATGATGAGCAGCGCCCAGCGCTCGCCCACGATCTCCAGCGCCAGCGCGGTGCCGCAGGCGTCGTCGTACCAGCGCTTCGAATTAGACGCAGTTACATTTTCTAACTTCATGGTTGCTTTTAATAACCTCAACGGGCAGGTTCGTCAATGTGGAGTGATTCGGAAACGAGGGAGCGGACGATGGCCAAGATGATCTTCGTGAACCTGCCGGTGGCGGACGTGGCGGGGGCGACCGCCTTTTACGAGGCGATCGGCTTCATCAAGAACGAGATGTTCTCGAACGAGAACGCGTCGGCGATGGGGTGGTCGGACGAGATCAGCGTGATGCTGCTGGCGCACGACTTCTTCCGCGGCTTCCTGCCCGAGGGACATGCGATCGGCGACGCTCACCGCGCGGCGCAGACGCTGATCTGCCTTTCCTTCGACAGCCGCGAGGCGGTGGATGCGGTGACCGAGGCGGCGGCGGCGAACGGCGGTACTGCCGACGTGCGCGCGGCGCAGGACATGGGCTTCATGTACAGCCGCGCCTTTGCTGACCCCGACGGCCACATCTACGAGCCGATGTTCATGGACATGGCCGCGGCGCAGACTGCGTTCGCCGCCGAGCCGGCCTGAGCCCATGACCCGCACCATCTATATCAGCCTGCCCGTTGAGCATGCCGGCCGCGCCGCCGACTTCTATGCCGCGATCGGGTTCGAGCGCGATCCGGCGTTTTCGGGCGAGAACCACGCCGCGATGATCTGGTCCGAGGCGATCCGCATCATGCTGATGCAGCGGGAAGCATTTGCGGCGATGAGCCCCAAGCGGCTGATCGACCCGCGGATCGAGGCCGGCGCACTGATGGCGTTGATGCTGGAGAGCCGCGAGGCGGTGGACGCGATGATCGCCGCGGCGGTGGCGGCGGGCGGGCGCGAGCTTCACGGCGCCGAGGACGAGGGCGGCGTCTATTCGCGCGCCTTCGAGGATCCGGACGGCAATGGCTGGGGCCCGTTCCACTTCGCGGCGCCGGCGTCGTGAGCGCGCGGGCGTCCGTCACGCTGGGCCTGTCGACCTTCGCGGCGACGGTGCTGGCGGTGCTGGTCCCAGCGGCGATCGCGGGCACCGGGCCCTTCGCCTGAAGACGAGGAGAGGATCGATGAGCAAGATCGTGCCGTGCATCTGGTATGACGGCGGTGCCGAGGAAGCCGCGCGCTTCTATGTCACGTTGCTACCCGATAGCCGCATCGTCCGCGTCGCGCATACGCCGGTCGACACGCCGGGGAACAAGGCCGGCGACGTTATCACCGTCGAATGGGACCTGGCCGGCCAGCGCTTCCTGGGCCTCAACGGCGGCCCGATCTTTCCGCAGACGGAGGCAGTGAGCTTCCAGATCGCGACCGACGACCAGGCCGAAACCGACCGGCTGTGGGATGCGATCGTCGGCAATGGCGGGCAGGAGAGCGCCTGCGGCTGGTGCAAGGATCGCTGGGGCGTCAACTGGCAGATCACCCCGCGGCGCCTGACCGAGCTGGTCGCGCATCCCGACGCGGCGGTCGCGGGCAAGGCGATGGAGGCGATGATGACCATGCGCAAGATCGACATCGCGGCGCTGGACGGCGCGGTCGCCGGCACGGGAGCCTGAACCATGGTTCGCCAGGACACTGCGGCGCTGACGATCACCGCTTTCGAATGGGTGCCCGAGTTCGCGCGCGGCTTCGTGCGCGACCTCAGGCCCCGATGGGCGTGCGAGGAGATCGGCCTTCCCTATGCCGTCCGGCTGGTGAGCGCGGTCGATCGGCCCGCTTTCTATTATGAGGAGCAGCCCTGGGGTCAGGTGCCGGTGATCGAGGAGGACGGGCGCACGCTGTTCGAGAGCGGCGCGATCCTGCTCCACATCGGCGAGAAGGACGAGCGGCTGTTGCCACGCGATCCCGCGGCGCGCGACCGGGCGGTGTCGTGGCTGTTCGCCGCGTACAACTCGGTCGAGCCGTGGCGCTTCGAGCATGCGCGCGTGACGATCTTTGCCGCCCGAGAGGAATGGGCGAAACTCCGGCGACCGAGCCTGGAGGCCGAGATCGGCCAGCGGCTCGACCGGCTCCAGACGGCGCTCGGCGATCGCGAATGGCTGGCGGGCGGGTTCAGCATCGCCGACATCGCGATGGTGACGGTGCTGCGCGAGATGGCGGACACGGTGCTGATCGCCCAGCGGCCGGCGCTCGCCGCCTATGTCGCGCGCGGGATCGCGCGGCCGGCGTTTCAGGCGGCGCTGGCGGCACAGCTTGCCGATTTCGACGAGAGCAAGGCGCCCAGGGCGGCGTGAGCGGGAGAGCGACGATGACCGACGGACCTTTCGAACTGACGATCGAGCGCCGCATGGCGGTGCCCCGCGCGGCAGTGTGGCGCGCCTGGCGCGACCATGCGACCGAGTGGTTCTGCCCGCCGCCCTGGAAGGCGCCGGAGGTCGAGTACAACCTTCGCCCCGGCGGTCGCAGCCATGTCCGCATGGTCGGGCCGGCGGGCGAGGACATGGTGCTGACCGGCGTCGTGCTGGAGGCGGTCGAGGGCGAGCGCGTCGTCACCACCGACGCCTTTGCCGAGGGCTGGCTACCGCGGACGCCCTTCATGGTCGCGATCACCGAATTCGCCGACGATGGCGAGGGCACGATCTATCGCGCCACCGCCCGGCACTGGAGCGAGGAAGCGCGCGCGCAGCACGAGGCGATGGGCTTCCACGAGGGGTGGGGCAAGGTCGCCGAGCAGCTCGAGGCGGTGGCGCGCCGCATCCATCAGGGAGAGACGCGATGACCTATGTCGAAGGGTTTCTGGTCGCGGTGCGGACCGCCAACAAGGACGCCTATCGCGAGCATGCCGAGCGATCGGTGTCGCTGTTCAAGGAATTCGGCGCGGCGCGGCTGGTCGAGGGCTGGGGCGACGACGTGCCGCGTGGCAAGCGCAACGACCTGTACGGCGCCGTCGCGGCCGAAGAGGGCGAGACCGTGCTGTTCAGCTGGTTCGAATATCCCGACCGGGCGACGCGCGACGCCGCCAACGAGAAGATCATGGCGGACCCGCGCATGAAGGCGATGGGTGCCGACATGCCGTTTGACGGCAAGCGCATGGTCTGGGGCGGGTTCGAGAGCGTCGCCGATGTCGGCACGCCGGGCGGCGCGGGCTATATCGACGGCGTGGTGCTGCCGCTGCCCGCGGCGGCGCGTGACGAGTATCGCCGCTTCTGTTCGGCAGTCGCGCCGGTGTTCCTCGAATATGGCGCGACGCGGGTGATGGATGCCGTCGCCGACGACGTGCAGGACGGCAAGGTCACCGACTTCAACCGCGCGATCCTGCGCGAAGAGGGCGAGGTCGCGGCGTTCGGCTGGGTCGAGTGGCCCGACAAGGCGGCGCGCGATGCCGGCTGGGAAAAGGTGATGGCCGATCCGCGGATGACCGGCGAGGACGCGCCGTTCGACGGTAAGCGGATGATCTTCGGCGGCTTCGTCCCGCTGCTCGACGCCTGAAGGGAGCAAGCGACATGGCACGCAATCCGCACGGTTTTCCGATCTGGTACGAGCTGATGGCCGACGATCCCGACGCGGCCCAGACCTTCTATGGCGACGTGATCGGCTGGTTCTCGGCCGATTCGGGGCAGGCGGGGATGGATTATCGCGTCTTCGCCCGTCCGCATGGCGATGCGATCGCCGGACTGCTCAAGCGGCCCGACGGTGCGGCACCCGCGCGATGGTTCGTCTATTTCGGCGTCGACGACGTCGATGCGGCGGTCGCGGCGGCGCAAGCCGAGGGTGGCAGTGTCTGCATGCCGGCGACCACGGTGCCGGGTGTCGGCCGGCTGGCGCTGCTCAGCGACCCGCAGGGCAATTCCTTCTACGTCATGCGCCGCGAGCCCGACGAGACCAGCAACGCCTTTGCCGATTCGTCGACCGGACAGGTGCCGCCGGGCCACGCCATCTGGAACGAGCTGACCGCCGACGATCAGGACGCGGCGATGGCGTTCTATGGCAAGGTGCTCGGCCTCCGGCACGAGGGCGGGATGCCGATGGGGGCGTGGGGCGACTACAAGTTTGTCCACGCCGGGGGCACCTGCATCGGCGCGTCGATGAACGCGCAGCCCGACTGGCCGCGGGGGTGGCAGGTCTATTTCCTGGTCGACGAGATCGACGCCGCGGCCAAGCGGCTGACGGATGCGGGCGGCAGCGTGGTGCAGGGACCTGACCAGATCCCCGGCGGCGGCTATTCGCTCGTCGCGGCGGACGCTGCCGGCGTGCGCTTCGGGATGGTGGGGCCGCGGGTGGAATAGCTCATGATGTGCCCCGGCGAAGGCCGGGGCCCAGTTGGGAAGGCCAGCGTGACGATGCGCAGCGCTCATCGCCTTCGTTCCCCAACTGGACCCCGGCCTTCGCCGGGGAACAAGGAGCACGGCTAGGTGAACGCCGGCGCTTTGCGCAGATGCTGGTACGCCTCGACCACTGCCTGGAGCCGCGTCTCGCTCGAGCGGTCGCCGCCATTATGGTCGGGGTGGAGCTGGCGGACGAGCGCGGCGTAGCGTTGGCGGAGCGCCCGGCGGTCGGCATCGGTCGCCAACCCCAGCGTTCGCAGCGCCTCCCGATCGCGGCCCGAGAGCCATCGGTTGTCGGCGTTCGCCGACGGGGGCTTCCCGTCGCCCCGTGCGCGCTCGGCGGCCATGCGGTCGCGAAAGCGAGCGCCGATCGCGTCGAGCGGGTCGGCGAAGTCGTTCCACCGCGGCGGCCGGTCGGCGCCGTTGGCGGCGAAGGCGCGCGTCTCCCGCTCCCACCCGGCATAGGGGCGCTGTGCGTCGTTGATCTCGTCGGGGCTCATCCCGGCGAAGAAGTTGTAGCCCGCGTTGAACGCGCGGACATGGTCGAGACACAGGAAGCGGTATTCGCCCGGCCCGTCGAAGCCGTGGCGCGCGCCCTCACGCGCGGGGGCGCGGAACTCGCCCGGTTCGTCGCAGCCCGGGATCGCGCAGGGCCGCCCACCCGTCTCGACACGGCCATGAAAACGAGTGTTGGGACGATCCTGACGCGGCACGCACGGGGTTCCTGAAGCGATGCAAAGTCGTCAGATATAGGCGCGATGACCGAGCCTTCCACCGCCGCCCGCCCCTCCGTCGCCGCGCTGATCGAAGCGCGCCTGACCGAGGCCCTGTCGCCCACCCAGCTGGAGGTGGTGAACGAGAGCCACCATCATGCCGGCCATATGGGCGACGACGGCACCGGCGAATCGCACTTCGCCGTCGCGATCGAGAGCGCAGCGTTCGCCGGCCTCAACCGACTTGCGCGCCAGCGGCTGGTGAACCAGGCGCTGGCCGAATTGCTCGCGACGCGCATCCACGCGCTGACCATGCGCGCCCGCGCGCCGGGAGAGGCATGATGGCGTACAAGCTCTGGTACTGGTCCGGCATCCAGGGGCGCGGCGAGTTCGTGCGGCTGGCGCTGGAAGCGGGCGGGATCGAGTATCGCGACATGGCGCGCGAGGACGGGGACGAGGCGCTGATGGCCGACCTCAACGGCCGCGCGGGGCGGACGCCGTTCGCGCCGCCCTATTTCGACACCGGCGACCTGGTGATCGCGCAGGTCGCCAACATCCTCCTCTACCTCGGCGAGCGGCATCATCTGGCGCCGGCATCGCTCGGCGACCGGCTGTGGCTCAACCAGCTCCAGATGACGATCGCGGACCTGGTGGCGGAGGCGCACAACGTCCACCATCCCGTCGCCGCCGGCGCCTATTACGACGATCAGAAAGCGGAAGCGAAGCGTGCTGCCCAGCAGTTCCGGGACGAACGGATGCCCAAGTTCCTCGGTCATTTCGAGGATGCGGCGACCGCGCAGGAGGGCGACTGGGTCGCCGGGCATCGCTGGACCTATGCCGACCTCAGCCTGTTCCAGGTGATCGAGGGGCTGCGCTATGCCTTTCCGCGGCGGATGGCGGCGATCGAGGGCGACTATCCCGCGCTGATCGCTATCCACGATCGCGTCGCGGCGATCCACGGCGTCGCCGCCTATCTGGACAGCGGGCGCCGCATCCCCTTCAATCAGGACGGCATTTTCCGCCACTATCCGGAGCTCGACGGCGAATGACTCGCGAAGACCTGATCCTGCAGGAGATCCTGCCGACGACGCATGATTTGGGCGGCTTCAAGGTCTATCGCACCTTGCCGTCGCGGCCGCGGACGATGGTGGGGCCGTTCCTGTTCTTCGACCAGATGGGGCCGGCGGACCTGGGAGTCGGCAACGGCATCGACGTGCGGCCGCATCCGCATATCAACCTGGCGACCGTCACCTATCTGTTCCGCGGCGCGATCGGGCATCGCGATTCGATCGGCAGCGACCTCGTCATCGAGCCCGGCGCGGTCAACCTGATGACCGCGGGCCATGGCATCGTCCATTCGGAGCGGTCGCCGGGCGAGGAGCGGGCGAAAGGCCCGGCGCTGTTCGGCATCCAGACCTGGCTGGCGCTGCCGGAAAAGGACGAGGAGATCGATCCCGCCTTTCAGCACGTCGCCAAGGACGAACTGCCGGTCATCGACGACACCGGCGCGCGAGCGCGGATCATCATGGGCGAGCTGTGGGGCGCAAAGGCGCCGACCACCACCTATGCGCAGACCATCTATGCCGACATCCAGCTGGACGCCGGCGGCAGCGTGCCAATCGAGGCGGCGGCGGAGGAGCGGGCGCTGTACGTCGCGGACGGCGACGCCAGCGTCGACGGCATGACCCTTGACCCCTATACGCTCTACGTCCTGCGCCCCGGCGCGCTTGCGACACTGCGGTCGGAACGCGGCGCGCGGGTGATGCTGTGCGGCGGCGAGGCGTTCGCCAGCCCGCGCCACGTCTGGTGGAACTTCGTCTCCTCGCGCCGCGAGCGGATCAACGAGGCCAAGGAAGCGTGGAAGGCGGGCCGCTTTCCCAAGGTGCCCGGCGACGACAAGGAATGGATCCCGATCCCCGAAGTGCCGAAGACGGTCAGCTATCCGTGATCCGCGTCCCGCTTTCCACGGGCATCGCGCTCGACGTCGCGGTCGCGGGCGAGCCGGGGGCGCCGGCGATGATCTGCCTCCACGGCTTTCCCGAATCGCACCGGACGTGGCGGCACCAGGCGGCCGAGTTCGCGCGCGACTTTCACGTCATCGCGCCCGACCAGCGCGGCTATGCGCGATCGGACAAGCCCGAGGCCGTGGAGGATTATGCCCCCGACAAGGTCGTCGCCGACCTGATCGCGCTCGCCGACCATTTCGACGCGCGGCGCTTCACGCTCGTCGCGCATGACTGGGGCGGTGCGGTCGCGTGGATGGCGGCGCTCAAGCATCCCGACCGGATCGAACGGCTGGTCATCCTCAACGCGCCGCATCCGCTCGTCTTCCAGCGCGCGCTGTTCGATGATCCCGAGCAGCGCGCGAGCAGCCAGTATATCCGCTCGTTCCGCGATCCGGGGCTGGAGGCGCGTGTCCAGGCGATGGGGGTGGAGGGCTTCTTCGATCGCGTGTTCGCGCCGCTGATCGACCCGGCCAAGCTCGGCGACGAACGCGCGCGCTACCTCGACGAATGGTCGCAGCCGGGGGCGATGACCGGGATGCTCAACTGGTATCGTGCCAGCCGCATCATCGTGCACGCGATGGACGAGACGCCCGAGCGCCCCGCCTGGCTCGATGCGCCGTTCCCCAGCGTCAAGGTGCCGACGCTCGTCATCTGGGGGATGCGCGACGCGGCCTTGCGGCCGGGGCAGATCGAGGGGCTGGAGGCATATGTCGACGACCTGACGATCGAGCGGATCGAAGATGCGGGCCATTTCGTACCCTGGGAAGCGCCCGAGGCGGTGAACGCCGCGATGCGGCGCTGGCTGGCGCGAGCTTGATCTGAGCGCGACAGCGATGCTGTCGCTCGCGGCGCCGGCCCGCTCCCCCACCCCGCCTCCCATCAACATCATGACTGGGAGGCGGGGTGGGGGAGCGGGCCGGCGCCGCCATCCGGCATCAGCCGGATCGTACAACGCCCCGTCTGGCGCAGGGCCACGCCTTCGCCTAGATACGCGCCCCTTATGGCGCGGATCGAACCTCCCCGGCGCGTGCGTGGCACGCAGGACATCTTCGGCGACGAGCAGCGCCGCTTTGCGCGCGTGGTCGAGACCTTCGATCGCGTGCGGCGGCTCTATTGCTTCCACCGGGTCGAGTTGCCGGTATTCGAGGCGACATCGGTGTTCGCGCGCTCCCTCGGCGAAACGACCGATGTCGTGTCGAAGGAGATGTACTCCTTCGAGGATCGCGGCGGCGATTCGCTGACGCTGCGGCCCGAGTTCACCGCGGGGATCGCGCGGGCGTATCTCAACGAGGGCTGGCAGCAGCTCGCGCCCTTGAAGGTCGCGGCGCATGGTCCCGTGTTCCGCTACGAGCGGCCCCAAAAGGGTCGGTATCGCCAGTTCCACCAGATCGACGCCGAGGTGCTCGGCGCGCCCGAGCCCGCGGCCGATGTCGAGCTGCTGGCGCTCGCCGACCATCTGCTGCGCGAGCTTGGCATCAACGAGGGCGTGACGCTCCAGCTCAACACGCTGGGCGATGCCGAGACGCGCGAGGGTTGGCGCGCGGCGCTGGTCGAGCATTTCGAGGGGCATCGGGGCGAGCTGTCGGAAGACAGCCTGGCGCGGCTGGAGAAGAACCCGCTGCGCATCCTCGATTCAAAGGATCCGCGCGACCGGCCGATCGCCGATGCCGCGCCGGAGATCGACGCCTATCTGACGCCCGCCGCCAGCGACTTCTTCGCGGCGGTGACGGCGGGGCTGGATGCGGCGGGGGTCGCCTGGACGCGCAACAGCCGGCTGGTGCGGGGGCTGGATTATTACCGCCATACCGCGTTCGAGTTCGTCACTGACCGGCTGGGCGCACAGGGCACCGTGCTGGCAGGCGGCCGCTATGACGGGCTGGTCGAGAGCCTGGGCGGGCCGGCGACCGCGGGTGTCGGCTGGGCCGCTGGGATCGAGCGGCTGGCGATGCTGACCGACCTGCCGCCGCGCGAGAAGCCGATCGTCGCGATCGTGCCCGACGCGCCGAGCGAGGGGGGCCGCGCCGCCCATCTGGAGCGCAAGCTGCGCGGGACGGGGATCGAGGTCTATTCGGGGTACAAGGCCAATGCCAAGAAGCGCGCCGAGCAGGCGCGCAAGGCTGGTGTCGACGCGGTGGTGTATCTGCGTGGGCCCGGGCATGACGGCGACCGCATCAACGTCACCGTCTTTCCCGAATCGCCGATCGACCGATCCGAGATCGAGCTGATGATGCTGCAGATCCGCGGGGTTGCGGAGCTTCCCGACGCATGACGCGGATTTCGGCCGAACGCATCGCCGCGATCGAGGCGCGGCGCGACGAGTTGCAGGCGATGATGGCGACGGGCGACCTGCCGTCGGATCGCTTCGTCGCCGTGTCCAAGGAATATGCCGAGCTCGAACCCGTCGCCGCGGCGGCGGGCGAGGTGCGGCGGCTGCGTGCCGAGGCGAAGTCGCTGACCGCGATGACGCAGGACGGCGACGAGGAACTGCGCCGGATGGCGGCGGAGGAGCTGCACGACAATCGCGCCGCGCTCGACACCGCCGAGCATTCGCTGGCGCTGTCGCTGCTGCCGCGCGATGCCGCCGATGTGCGCCCGGCGATGCTGGAGATCCGTGCGGGGACGGGGGGCGACGAGGCGGCGCTGTTCGCGGGCGACCTGCTGCGCATGTACCAGCGCTATGCCGACAAGCAGGGCTGGCGCGTCGAGCTCATCTCCGCCAGCGCGAGCGAGGCGGGCGGGTTCAAGGAAGTGATCGCCAGCGTCGAGGGGAGCGGCGTGTTCGCGCGGCTGAAGTTCGAAAGCGGCGTCCACCGCGTTCAGCGCGTGCCCGTGACTGAGAGCGGCGGGCGCATCCACACCTCCGCCGCGACGGTGGCGGTGCTGCCGCAGGCCGAGGATGTCGACATCGACATCTCCGAAAGCGACCTGCGCATCGACGTGTTCCGCGCGTCCGGCGCGGGCGGCCAGCACGTCAACACCACCGATTCGGCGGTGCGCATCACCCACTTGCCCAGCGGCATCGTCGTCAGCCAGCAGGACGAGAAGTCGCAGCACAAGAACAAGGCCAAGGCGATGCGCGTGCTGCGCACCCGCCTGTTCGAGGCCGAACGCGAACGCGCGGCGAACGAGCGGGCCGATGCGCGCCGGTCGATGGTGGGCTCCGGCGACCGGTCCGAACGCATCCGCACCTATAACTTTCCGCAGGGTCGGGTGACCGACCACCGCATCAACCTGACGCTGCATCGCCTGCCCGAAATCCTGGAGGGCGAGATGGACGAGCTGCTCGGCGCGCTGATCGCCGAGGACGAGGCGGCGCGGCTGGCGGCGGTGGATGGCTGAGGTCCGCGCGGCGCTGGTGGCGGCCGCGCGGGCGTTGGAGGCAGTTTCGGACACGCCGCGGCTGGATGCCGAACTGCTGATGGCGCAGGCGTTGGGGTGCGAGCGCGACGCGCTGCTGCTGCGCCATCTGCGCGATCCCGAGCCGGCGGGCTTCGCGGCGCTGCTCGCGCGGCGGGTGTCGGGGGAGCCGATCGCCTATATCGCCGGCACGCGCGATTTCTGGACGATCCGGCTTGCCGTCGGGCCGGGCGCGCTGATCCCGCGTGCCGACAGCGAGACGCTGATCGAGGCGGCGGTCGCGCATTTCCGCGGGACGCCGGGGCCGCGACGCATCCTCGACCTGGGGACCGGGCCGGGGACGCTGCTGCTTGCGGCGCTGGCCGAATGGCCGGCGGCGAGCGGGCTGGGGATCGATGCGTCGGCGGCGGCGCTCGACTATGCGCGCGCGAATGCGGCGGCGCTGGGCGCGGCGGCCGAGTTCCGGCTGGGGGACTGGGCGGCGGGGATCGACGAACGGTTCGACCTGGCGCTCGCCAACCCGCCCTATATCGCGCTGGACGACGGGGATGTGGCGGCGGACGTGCGCGCGTTCGAGCCGGCCGAGGCGCTGTTCGCGGGCGAGGACGGGCTTGCCGCTTATCGCGCGATCGTGCCCGAGCTGCCGCGGTTGATCGCGCCGGGCGGCGTCGCGGTGCTCGAGATCGGCTGGCGACAGGGCGAGGCGGTGGCGGCGATGGTGGCGGCCGCGGGGCTCCGCCCGCGGATCGCCAACGACCTCGGAAATCGGCCGCGGGCCGTCTTTGCGACTTGAAGCGGACAGACTTCGTCACAATATTCCGCTTGGAGATTATCCAGCCTCCGGCTAATGATGCCGCATAGGGGCAGGCATTTTTCAACCAGGTTGTTGAAAAGCGGGCATTGGCTCGATCCAGTCAGACGCGCCATCAGTTCGGGTGGCCTTATGGCGAACACGTCGGTCCGGCTCGTCCCCGGTCAGGCGCGCGGAGTGAACACGCATCCGGTGAGTATCGCTGGCCGGAGAGGGTAAGGACAGGACACACATACCTTGATGAACAATCGTCAGGCCGGCCGCCGTCGCGGTCGTGGCGGGCAGCGCCCGCAGGGTGGCAACCCCAATCGTTCGGACAACGGCAATCGCATCGACAATCGCGCGCGCGGCAACGCGGCGCAGCTGCTCGAGAAGTACAAGAATCTCGCGCGCGACGCCCAGATGCAGGGCGACCGGGTCAATATCGAATATTACCTCCAGTTCGCCGACCATTATTTCCGGGTGCTGAGCGAGAGCCGCTCGCGCTTCGAAGAGAACAACAACCGCCGTCCGCAAAGCGATGAGGACGACGACGATTTCGAGATGGAGGGCGAGCCCGGCACGCCCGACCAGTTCGACCGCTCGTTCGATCGCCGCCCCGAGCGCGATAGCCAGCGTAGCGAGCGCGGCAACGACCGCGGCGACAATCGCGACCAGGGCCGCGGCGATCGTGAGCCGCGGGAAGCGCGCGGCGAACGCCGCGAGCGTCCGGAGCGCGCGGAACGCCAGGAGCGTCCCGACCGCCAGGACCGGCCCGAGCGTGACGATCGTCGCCGTGAGCGCGGCGGCTACACGCCCGCCGCCCAGGTCGATGGCAATGCGGTCGAGGAGCGCCAGGACGCGCCTGCGCCCGTCGCCGCGGACGCTGCGACCGAGGAAGCGCCGCGCCGCCGTGGCCGTCCCCGTCGCCAGCCCGAGCTGACCGCGCCCGAGGCGTCGGCGAGCGAAGGCACGACCGCGATCGAGGCCGATCGCCTGCCGCCGTCGCTGGGTCTGGTCGCGACCGCCGACGACGAGGAGGCGCCCAAGCCCCGCCGTCGCCGCAAGCGCGTGGACGACGAGGAAGCGACGCCCTCGGCCGCCTGATGGGCTTTAAGTTCGAAGGAGAGGCCGGCGCGCGAGCGCCGGCCTCTTTTTTTGTGCGTAGAGCCCGGCAGATATCTGCGTCATCCCGGACTTGATCCGGGATCCCGCTTTTCTGCTGTCGAGAGGCAGCGGGACCCCGGCTCAAGGCCGGGGTGACGGGCGAACTCAGGGTATGTCGCGGTCCCTCCAAACCCGATGGCCATCCCGCTCCCCCTCGCCTAAGCTCTCCTCAATTGTGGGGAGGGGCGTATGCGGTTCGCTTTGGGATTGCCGTTGATCGCGCTGGGGAGCGCCGCTGCGGCACAGGAGGCGCCGGTCTCGCCACTGGCCAAAAGCGCGCAGGGCGACGTTGCGGTCACCATCTACAATGACGATACCGCGCTGGTGCAGGACGTCCGCCGTCTGGCGCTGTCTGCGGGCGTGTCGCGCCAGGACTTTCCCGACGTCACCCAGCAGATCCGGCCCGAAACGGTGCGCCTGTCGGCGGACGGCGTGGGCGTGGTCGAGCAGAATTTCGACTATGACCTGCTCTCGCCCGACGCCCTGATGGAAAAGGCGGTCGGGCAGACGATCACGATCGTCCGCACCAACCCGGCGACCGGCGCGGAGACGCGCGAGCAGGCGCGCGTGCTGGCGGCGAATGGCGGCGTGGTGCTCGACATCGGCGGGCGGATCGAGGTGCTGCGCGACGACGGCCTACCCGTTCGCGTGATCTTCCCCGGGCTGCCGCCGAATCTGCGCGCGCGGCCCACGCTGTCGGTAACGGTCGAGAGCGCGACCGCAGGGGCGCGGCCGGTGACGCTCTCCTATCTGACGCGCGGGCTGTCGTGGCGGGCGGATTATGTGGCGCTGTTCGACGAGGCGGCGGGCAAGCTCGACCTTCAGGGCTGGATCACGCTCACCAACCGCAACCAGGCGGCGCTGGTGAATGCCGATACGGTGCTGGTCGCGGGATCGGTGAACAGCGGCGGCGGCAGGCGGCCGCCGCGGCCGATCGGCATTGCGCCCGGATCGCGTCCGGGGACGCAGACCGCCGACCGCGCACGTATCGGCGACTATTACCTCTACCCGCTGCCGCGCCGCACGACGATCGCCGCCAACCAGCAGAAGCAGGTGAGCTTCCTGTCGACCGCGGGCGTGCCGGCGACACGCGCCTATCGCTTCGTCAATGGTTGGCTGGGCAGCGCCGACGAGCCGCAGGGCGTGGAGACGGCGCTCGCCTTCTCGACCAGCCGCGACGGCGGCCTGGGCGATGCGCTGCCCGCGGGGACGGTGCATGTCTATGTCCGCGATGCGCGCGGCCAGCCGCAGTTCGTCGGCGAGAACGGGATCGGCCACACGCCGATGGGCAGCGACTTGTCGATCCGCACCGGCGAGGCCTTCGACCTCAAGGTCCGGCCGATCGTCGAGGGGCGCGAGCGGATCGACAGCGACGAGTTCCGCCGGTCGGAGCGCTATCGCATCCGCGTCGATGGCGAGCCGGTGCGCACCGTCACCATCGAGAACGCCGTCACCTATTGGCGGACGCGGATGCGCTACGAGCTCACCAATGCCGGGCCGGCGCCCGCAACGGTCGAGCTCGTCCAGGGCGGCCTCGACCCCGGCTTCGGCGATACGCGGGTGCCCGCCGAGAGCCAGCCCGGCGAGCAGCGCAGCCGCAACGAGCGGGTGTGGCGCGTAACGGTGCCGGCGAACGGATCGGCGAGCCTGACCGCGACCTTCGACACGCGTTATTGAGGGCAGGGCGGATGCGCCGCCTTCTGGCCGCCCTGCTCCTCACGCTTGGGGCGGTGCCCGCGCCCGCGCAGCAGGCGGTGACGTCGGCCGCGCCCGACAAGGTGTCGGTGACGCTCTACCGCGACCCCGACCGCGGGACCGATGCGATCGACAGCGACGATCCCTCGGGCTTCGCGCTCGTCAGTGAGACGCGGCGCGTTCGCCTGCCGGCCGGCCCCGCGGTGATCCGGTTCGAGGGGGTGGCGGGCGGCATCCTGTCCGAAAGCGCGGTGCTGACCGGGCTGCCCGCGGGCGTGCGCGAGAAGAATCTCGACGCCGACCTCCTCTCGCCGGGCGCGCTTTATGACCGGGCGCTCGGGCGACGCGTGCTCGTGCGGCGGACCGACCGCGCGACCGGCCGCGTGACGATGGAGCCCGCGGTGATCCGCTCGTCGGGCGGTGGCGCGGCGGTGCTCCAGACCGCGGCGGGGATCGAGGCGCTGCGCTGCACGGGACTTGCCGAAACGATCGTCTACTCCGGCGTGCCCGAGGGATTGCCCGCGCGGCCGACCTTGTCCTTTGCCACGGAGGCGGCGGCGCTGGTCGAGGCGGAGGTGACGCTCACCTATCTCTCGGCAGGGTTCGACTGGCAGGCGAACCATGTGCTGACGCTGCGCGAGGATGGGCGGGCCGACTGGTCGGCGCGCGTCACGCTGGCGAGCGGCGATCCGACGGGCTTTGTCGATGCCGGACTGCAACTGGTCGCGGGCAAGGTCGATCGCGAGGATGAGGGGCAGCCGCTGGTCGTGCCGGATGGCGAGCTCGAGCTGGCGTGCTGGGAAACCGAGGCACCGCCGCCCCGCCGCCGCCTCCTCCGCCACCCCCACCCCGCCCGCGCCGATGATGGCGATGCGCGAATCGGCCGACATCGTCGTCACCGGCATGAAGGTGCAGTTGGAGCGGCTTGGCGACCTCAAGCTCTATCGTGCGCCGCGCCCCGTCACCGTCGCCTCACGCGGGCAGAAGCAGGTGGGCTTGTTCGACCGCGAGGCGGTGGCGGTCACGCGCCGCTATCGCAGCGACGTCTTCGGCGATGATCCTCACGAGCCGCAGCTGGTGCTGACGATGCAGAACCGCCGTGAGGCGGGGATGGGACTGCCGATCCCCTCGGGCCAGGTCACCGTCTTTGCCGCAGGCGCGGCGCGGCCGATCCTGGTCGGCGAAGCCGAACTCGATGACAAGGCGGAGGGCGAGAAGGTCGAGGTGGTGCTGCCCGCCACGCCGGACGTCACCGCGGCGACGGAGACGGCGCCGCTCAAGCGCGGCGCGCGGCGCACGACGCTGACCGTCACCAACGCCACGCGGCAGCCGATCGAGCATGAGGCGCGCATCGCCCTTGCCGATGGCGAGCGGCCGCGCGGGCTGGTGCGTGAGGACGGCCGCTGGATCGCGCGGCTGCGCGTGCCGGCAAACGCCAGCGCGTCGGTCAGCTGGACCGTTCGTCCTCGCGGCCCGGATCGTAGGCGCGATTGATCCGGTCGACGGTCTCGTCATGGCCCGAACCCGACGAGAGGAATACGAGCCCCATCAGCGCGCCGCCCATCAGCACGGTCCCGAACATGCCCAGGAAGGTGGCGATCGCCATGTGCAGGTGGAGCGTCCCGACCCACAGATAGAGCGCAGCCAAGGCGCCGATCGCGCAGGCGAGCGCGAGCAGCGCCATCCAGCCGAGGATGCGGCGAAACCGGCCCCAGGCAAGGCGCGCATAATCGGGATCGTCCAGGTCGGGCACGGCTTTCCAGATGGGGCATTTGGTGGGAAAGTCCACCGCGACAGGAGAGGAGAGCGAAAGCCATGACGATCGCGGCGATACTTGCGGGCAAGGGCGGTGAGGTGGTGTCGGTGCCGGTGAGCGCGAGCGCGCAGGCGGCGATGGCGACGCTGGCCGAGCGGCGGATCGGGGCGCTGCCGGTCATGGACGGCGAGAGCATCGCCGGCATCTTCTCCGAGCGCGACGTGCTCTACGCGATCGCGCGCGACGGGGCGGCGGCGCTAGACCGGCCGGTGGCCGACCTGATGACCGCGCCGCCGATCAGCGTCGGCCCGGACGAGACCGTGATCGGCGCACTCGCACTGATGACGCGGCGGCGCATCCGCCATCTGCCGGTGGTCGAGGATGGGCGGCTGGTCGGCTTCGTGTCGATCGGCGATCTGGTCAAGCACCGTATCGAGCGCATCGAGGCGGAAGCCGAGGCGATGCGCAGCTATATCCAGCAGGTCTAGCCCCGGCGTCGGACGAAGGCGATCAGCTCAGCCAGCGTATCGCGCGCGAACAGCGCGAGCCATCCGCCATAGGCCGACGCCCCCGCGGCGACGAGGATCGCGAGGCGCGGGGCCGGATCGAGCGGCGGCAGCGCGGTGTCGATCACCACGACGATCGCCGCCATGGCGAGGCCGGCAAGCAAGGGCGGTGCGATCGCGCTGGCCAGTGCCGATGCGGACAGCCCGACCTCGCGCAGCGAGCGGCCGGCGGTGACGATCAGGTAGAGCGGCCAGACCGCAACCCACGACCAGACCAGCCCCTCCACCCCGAACTTCACGCCGATGACGAAGGCGAGCGGGAGCAGCACACCTCCTGCGGCGCCCAGCCGCGCGGCGAGACCCGGCAAGCCGCGCGCATTGGTGGCGGGGGCGAACAGCGTCTGGAGCGTCATGAACGGCATCGCGATCGCCAGGATGCGGACGAGCGGTGCCGCCTGCAGCCACTTCTCGCCCAGCACCACATGGACCAGCGGATCGGCGGTGACCGCCAGCCCGGCATAGAAGGGCATCGCCGCGACCATGACGATCCGGCTCGATTTGGCGAAGGCGGCGCCCATCGCCGCCGCATCGTCCTGAATCCTTGCATAGGCCGAGAAGGCGACGTCGTTGAGCGTCGGCAGGAACTTGGCCACGAACACCTGGGTGAGGAACAGCGCGGTCGTGTAGAGGCCGAGCGTATGCGGATCGAGGTGACGGCCCGCGACAAACACGTCGGCCTGGCTCTGGAGGAACCAGAAGAGCTGGCTCGTGGCCATCAACCCGCCGAAGCGCACGACGTCGCCGGCACCGCGAAAGTCGAAGCTCGGCCACATCAGCGAGCGGGCGAGCCAGGTCATGATGATCGCCCGGCTCCAGAACAACGCCATCGGCGCGGCGATCAGCGTCCATACCCCCCAGCCGGCGAGCGCACCGGCCAGGCTGACCAGCGCACCGAGCGTCGCCGAGGCAAGGTTCGCCTGTGCCTGTCCCTTGAAGTCCATGTCGCGGGCAAGCAGCGCATAGGGGAAGGCGATGAACGGCGTCGCGACATAGAGCAGCGCCTGGACGCGCAGCAGGTCGGCGACGATCGGCTGGCGGAAATAGGCGGCGGCAAGCGGCGCCATCGCGACCTGAAGCGCGCCAAGCCCCAGGTTGAGGATGAGGAGCAGCCCGAACAGCTGGCGCTTGAGCCGGGTGTCGACATGGGGGCGCTGGATAATGGCGCTCGCCAGCCCATAGCCGTTGAGCATGTTAAGGAGCGCCAGCACGACCTGGGTCATCGCGAACAGGCCGTAATCCTCGGGCGACAGGATGCGGATGACGAGGAAGGTGGAGCCCCAGGTGACGAGCTGCCCCAGAAATTGCGTGCCCGATCGCCATAGCACGGCACTCCGCACCTGCTGGCGGAGCGATTCGAAGCGCTGAGGCGCGCCGGATTCGGCTGATTCGGCCATCCGGGGGGTATGTCAAAGCGGTCCTAACAGCCCGTAAAGCCCGGATTTCCGCCAAATTGACGCGCAATCGTCACTTTTCTGAAAAATGTGTTTGACGGGTCCAACTCGTATCCGTAGAGAGCTTTTCACCGGCGGGGACGACCTCTTGGTTGTCCGGCTGGTCACTCAGAGACAAGGCGCACGGGTCACCCGGTAAACGGGGTGGACAGTGCGTCGGTTTTTGTCGCTCTTTGACATTGTGATTGAGATGAAGGGACATGTGGGCGGCGGCTCCGGGTCTTGGCGGTTTTTAGGCGTCAGGTATTCGGTTAAAGTCAAGTCGTTCCACGGTTCACGGGCTCACGCCTGTGGCCAGCATGTCCTTACACGTTTCCATACGTGAAATGATTTGTGCAGGAACGGCTCCTAGAAATGAGCGGTTTCGTGGTGGTCCATTCCGGCTGCTGCGAGATCGGACATCAAACTTGAGAGTTTGATCCTGGCTCAGAACGAACGCTGGCGGCATGCCTAACACATGCAAGTCGAACGAAGGCTTCGGCCTTAGTGGCGCACGGGTGCGTAACGCGTGGGAATCTGCCCTTGGGTTCGGGATAACAGTGAGAAATTACTGCTAATACCGGATGATGACTTCGGTCCAAAGATTTATCGCCCAGGGATGAGCCCGCGTTGGATTAGCTAGTTGGTGGGGTAAAGGCCTACCAAGGCGACGATCCATAGCTGGTCTGAGAGGATGATCAGCCACACTGGGACTGAGACACACGGCCCAGACTCCTACGGGAGGCAGCAGTGGGGAATATTGGACAATGGGCGAAAGCCTGATCCAGCAATGCCGCGTGAGTGATGAAGGCCTTAGGGTTGTAAAGCTCTTTTACCCGGGAAGATAATGACTGTACCGGGAGAATAAGCTCCGGCTAACTCCGTGCCAGCAGCCGCGGTAATACGGAGGGAGCTAGCGTTGTTCGGAATTACTGGGCGTAAAGCGCACGTAGGCGGCTTTGTAAGTTAGAGGTGAAAGCCTGGAGCTCAACTCCAGAACTGCCTTTAAGACTGCATCGCTTGAATCCAGGAGAGGTGAGTGGAATTCCGAGTGTAGAGGTGAAATTCGTAGATATTCGGAAGAACACCAGTGGCGAAGGCGGCTCACTGACTGGTATTGACGCTGAGGTGCGAAAGCGTGGGGAGCAAACAGGATTAGATACCCTGGTAGTCCACGCCGTAAACGATGATAACTAGCTGTCCGGTCACTTGGTGATTGGGTGGCGCAGCTAACGCATTAAGTTATCCGCCTGGGGAGTACGGCCGCAAGGTTAAAACTCAAAGGAATTGACGGGGGCCTGCACAAGCGGTGGAGCATGTGGTTTAATTCGAAGCAACGCGCAGAACCTTACCAGCGTTTGACATGGCAGGACGGCTTCCAGAGATGGATTCCTTCCCTTCGGGGACCTGCACACAGGTGCTGCATGGCTGTCGTCAGCTCGTGTCGTGAGATGTTGGGTTAAGTCCCGCAACGAGCGCAACCCTCGCCTTTAGTTACCATCATTCAGTTGGGTACTCTAAAGGAACCGCCGGTGATAAGCCGGAGGAAGGTGGGGATGACGTCAAGTCCTCATGGCCCTTACGCGCTGGGCTACACACGCGTGCTACAATGGCAAGTACAGTGGGCAGCAATCCCGCGAGGGTGAGCTAATCTCCAAAACTTGTCTCAGTTCGGATTGTTCTCTGCAACTCGAGAGCATGAAGGCGGAATCGCTAGTAATCGCGGATCAGCATGCCGCGGTGAATACGTTCCCAGGCCTTGTACACACCGCCCGTCACACCATGGGAGTTGGGTTCACCCGAAGGCGTTGCGCTAACTCGCAAGAGAGGCAGGCGACCACGGTGGGCTTAGCGACTGGGGTGAAGTCGTAACAAGGTAGCCGTAGGGGAACCTGCGGCTGGATCACCTCCTTTCTAAGGATATCGGCAGAAAGCGCCTTCTGGTTCGCCAGTGGGAAGAGCTTCTTCCATTCCAAAGAACATCGCCGCCGTCCTCATGTCCCTTCATCAACTGGAACCGACGAGACGAGATAGTGTCAGCTATCTTGCCCGTCGGTCCGTTCGGCCAGCGCAGGGAGCGCGCCTTCAGGCGCAGCTTAGCTGCGACTGACGGCGAAAGCGGGCTCGGGCCGGTAGCTCAGGTGGTTAGAGCGCACGCCTGATAAGCGTGAGGTCGGAGGTTCAACTCCTCCCCGGCCCACCAATCAGCCAGGCGGCAGCGCCGCGGGCAAAGCCCGCGTTGTCGGACGGTGCGATGCACCGCCGGCCGTGCTTGCCATGGTGCAATCTAGCTTCGCTAGCTTGTCTCCATGCCGGCGCATGGGGCCTTAGCTCAGCTGGGAGAGCAGTTGCTTTGCAAGCATCAGGTCATCGGTTCGATCCCGATAGGCTCCACCACTCCGCAAGGCAGCGAGACGGATCAGCGAAGCTGATCTCGCACGCAGCCAAGGACGGCCAGCGCTGCGAAGCGCGCCATAAGGCGCAGCTTTGCTGCGACTGACGGCGCGATGCCACCGAACATCCAGTTTGATGAAGACACGAGATCCGGGTGTAACGTTCGGTCCGCGGTCCAAGGACCGCCTTCTTTTGACATTGTGAATGGGTTTTCAAATCGATGCCGTGGCGGCATTCGGTTTCGGCTTTCGGGCTGGAGCTGATTGTCGGCACTACATGGGCACCGATGGTCGAGGTTCGCCTCGATGGTCGCGTGCTCAGCAAGGCTGAGATTATCATCCACACCAAGAGACTGCACTTCGCTGCTCTGCCGAGTTTTGGTCGAGTAATCGATCCAGCGTTGTTGTTGGTGGTGTGGACTCTCAAGCGTGAGGTAAGGGCAACTGGTGGATGCCTTGGCATGTACAGGCGATGAAGGACGTGGCACGCTGCGATAAGCGTGGGGGAGCCGTGAGCAGGCATTGATCCCACGATTTCCGAATGGGGCAACCTGGCTTCACCAATTATCCTGCTCGTGGGACCCACGAGCTGGGTAATTGAGAGAAGTCATCACCGAGGTGAATACATAGCTTTGGTGAAGCGAACCCGGAGAACTGAAACATCTCAGTACCCGGAGGAAAAGACATCAACCGAGATTCCGTTAGTAGTGGCGAGCGAACGCGGACCAGGCCAGTGCTCATCATTCAAGTAGCAGAACCGATTGGAAAGTCGGACCATAGTGGGTGACAGTCCCGTATGCGAAACTGATGTGATGAGACTTGAGTAGGGCGGGGCACGTGAAACCCTGTCTGAACATCGGGGGACCACCCTCGAAGCCTAAATACTCGTACATGACCGATAGCGAACTAGTACCGTGAGGGAAAGGTGAAAAGCACCCCGATGAGGGGAGTGAAACAGTACCTGAAACCGGTTGCCTACAAGCAGTGGGAGCATCCTTGAGATGTGACCGCGTACCTCTTGCATAATGGGTCTGTGACTTAGTGTATCGAGCAAGCTTAAGCCGTTAGGTGTAGGCGAAGCGAAAGCGAGTCTGAATAGGGCGATTGAGTTCGATGCATTAGACCCGAAACCCGGCGATCTAGGCATGACCAGGTTGAAGGTGGGGTAACACCCACTGGAGGACCGAACCGATTAATGTTGAAAAATTATCGGATGAGTTGTGTTTAGGGGTGAAAGGCCAATCAAGCCGGGAAATAGCTGGTTCTCCGCGAAATCTATTGAGGTAGAGCCTCGAGTGAATACCATGTGGGGTAGAGCACTGGATGGGCTAGGCGGCGCGAGCTGTACCAAACCTAACCAAACTCCGAATACGCATGAGTACTACTCGGGAGACAGACGGCGGGTGCTAAGGTCCGTCGTCAAAAGGGAAACAGCCCTGACCAACAGCTAAGGTCCCCAAGTCACGTCTAAGTGGGAAAGCATGTGGGATTTCCAAAACAACCAGGAGGTTGGCTTAGAAGCAGCCATCCTTTAAAGAAAGCGTAACAGCTCACTGGTCTAAACAAGAGATCCTGCGGCGAAAATGTAACGGGGCTCAAGACGTGCACCGAAGCTTTGGGTTCGACGTAAGTCGAGCGGTAGCGGAGCGTTCCGTACGCCTGTGAAGCGGTCTGGTAATGGGCCGTGGAGGTATCGGAAGTGCGAATGCAGACATGAGTAGCGATAAAGAGGGTGAGATGCCCTCTCGCCGAAAGACCAAGGGTTCCTGCTTAAAGCTAATCTGAGCAGGGTGAGCCGGCCCCTAAGACGAGCCCGAAGGGGGTAGTCGATGGGAACCACGTTAATATTCGTGGGCCTGGTGGTGTGTGACGGATGGCGTGTGTTGTACGATCTTATCGGATTGATCGTGCCTCGAAGCTGTCCCAGGAAATAGCCCCACCGTATAGACCGTACCCGAAACCGACACAGGTGGTCTGGTAGAGTATACCAAGGCGCTTGAGAGAAGTGTCCTGAAGGAACTCGGCAAATTGCCTCCGTACCTTCGGAAGAAGGAGGCCCTCATTTTGCGCAAGCAGATTGAGGGGGCACAGGCCAGGGGTAGCGACTGTTTAGCAAAAACACAGGGCTCTGCTAAGTCGGCTTCAAGACGACGTATAGGGCCTGACGCCTGCCCGGTGCCTGAAGGTTAAGTGGAGGGGTGCAAGCTCCGAAATGAAGCCCAGGTAAACGGCGGCCGTAACTATAACGGTCCTAAGGTAGCGAAATTCCTTGTCGGGTAAGTTCCGACCTGCACGAATGGCGTAACGACTTCCCCACTGTCTCCAGGACATGCTCAGCGAAATTGAATTCTCCGTGAAGATGCGGAGTACCCGCGGTTAGACGGAAAGACCCCGTGCACCTTTACTGCAGCTTCAGAGTGGCATTAGGAAAGAACTGTGTAGCATAGGTGGGAGGCTTTGAAGCACTGGCGCCAGCCGGTGTGGAGCCATAGGTGAAATACCACCCTGTTGTTTTCTGATGTCTAACCCAGAACCGTTATCCGGTTCGGGGACCCTCTGTGGCGGGTAGTTTGACTGGGGCGGTCGCCTCCTAAAGCGTAACGGAGGCGTGCGAAGGTTGGCTCAGATCGGTTGGAAACCGATCGTTAGAGTGCAATGGCATAAGCCAGCCTGACTGCGAGACTGACAAGTCGAGCAGAGACGAAAGTCGGTCATAGTGATCCGGTGGTCCCTCGTGGAAGGGCCATCGCTCAACGGATAAAAGGTACGCCGGGGATAACAGGCTGATGATTCCCAAGAGCTCATATCGACGGAATCGTTTGGCACCTCGATGTCGGCTCATCACATCCTGGGGCTGGAGCAGGTCCCAAGGGTTTGGCTGTTCGCCAATTAAAGTGGTACGTGAGCTGGGTTCAGAACGTCGCGAGACAGTTTGGTCCCTATCTGCCGTGGGCGTCGAAATTTGAGAGGAGTTGACCCTAGTACGAGAGGACCGGGTTGAACATACCTCTGGTGTACCTGTCGTCGTGCCAACGGCGCAGCAGGGTAGCTATGTATGGACGGGATAACCGCTGAAAGCATCTAAGCGGGAAGCCTCCCTCAAGATAAGATTTCATCGAGCGGTCGTAGACCACGACCTTGATAGGCTGGATGTGGAAGCCTGGTAACAGGTGGAGCTAACCAGTCCTAATTGCTCTTTTCGCGCTTCGAGAGTTCACACCGCCAACAACAGCGCTGGTAACCCCAGCACTCGGCGTGGATGACGATCAAGGCCTTGCACAAAGATTTGAAAAACCGAACCTCACCGCCTCCATTGCTTGGTGGCTATAGCGTCTGTGACCCACCCGATCCCATCCCGAACTCGGCCGTGAAACCGGACTGCGCCGATGGTACTAACGCTCAAGCGCTGGAAGAGTAGGTCGTCGCCAGGCATTGAAGACGGTGAAAGTTCGTATACCCATTCATGATGTCGGGCCGCTCCCGCGGCCCCAACCCTTTACGGGACGCCCCGAAGCAACCCTTCGACAAGCGTCCCTGGCGCGGGGTGGAGCAGCCCGGTAGCTCGTCAGGCTCATAACCTGAAGGTCACAGGTTCAAATCCTGTCCCCGCAACCAAACACCAAAAGCCCCCACGGCAACTCGCCGCGGGGGCTTTTTCGTGTCCGCGTCACAACAACCCCAACGCCCGAAAACTAGACACCGCGTCAGCCGACAGGATCACGTGATCGATCAGCTTCAAACCCAGCGCGCCGAGCGCCTGCTCGAACCGCCGTGTCACCGCGATGTCCGCCGCACTCGGACGAACGTCGCGCGAGGGATGATTGTGCGCCATCACCAGTCCTGTCGCTTCCAGCGCCAACGCTTCGCGAGCGATGGTCCGGATCGGCAGTTCAATCGCGTCAGCCGAACCCACGGGCGTGTGACGTAGTGCGATCACGCGGTTGGCCTGATCGAGATAGGCGAACGCCGCGATCTCCTCTCGCGAATGCGCGATCGAGGCGAAGATTGCTCGCGCTGAGCGCAGATCCTCCAGCGTGTTGCGAGCGATCGCCATGTCGCAAACATCGCATTGTCGACAATCTTTGCCTCCGCGAACCTCATCCGTTCTAGAGGATCGCTACGAAGTGATACGCAAGATCGGAGCGTCCTTGACGGCTGCCCCATTGTGCCGGCTGTCCGCCGCGGTAGAGCGGACGCCAGCCGGCGGAGGACGCATGACCCATTACGAGCAGCAATATCTCGACCTGCTCCGCGACGTTTGGACTCGCGGCGACGAGCGGCGCGACCGGACGGGAGTGGGGACGCGGTCGCTGTTCGGACCGACGCTGCGCTTCGATCTGTCGGACGATCGGATCCCGCTGCTCACCACCAAGCGCGTCGCGTGGAAGACCGCGGCGCGCGAAATGCTGTGGTTCCTGACCGGCGACACCAACATCCGCGAGCTGGTGCGGCAGAAAGTGCACATCTGGACCGACTGGCCGCTCGACCGGTTCCGGCGGGAAACGGGCGAGACGATCGACCGTGATGCGTTTGAGGCGCGGGTTCTGGCCGATGACGAATTTGCCGCACGCTGGGGCGATCTCGGCCCCGTCTATGGCAAGCAGTGGGTGGCCTGGGACACCTATGAGCCGGTGGGCGATGGCCTCTATTGGCGAGGCACGCCGGTCAATCAGATTGCCGAACTCGTGCAGGCGATCCGGACGAACCCCACCTCGCGGCGGCTGCTGTTCACGGGGTGGAACGTCGCCGAGCTTGGCGGGATGGCGCTGCCGCCGTGCCACATGACCTATCAATATCATGTCGCGGGCGGGCGGCTGTCGGGGATGCTGTGGCAGCGGTCGTGCGACCTGGGCCTGGGCTTTGCCTTCAACGCGTTTTCGGCGGCGATGCTGCTTCGGATGCTGGCGCTGCAATGCGATCTGGAGCCCGGCGAGCTCGTCTGGAGCGCGGGCGACGCGCATGTCTATCTCAATCACGCGCATCTGGTCGAGGCGACGCTGACGCGCGAGCCGCGCAGCGACCCGCGGCTGCGGATCAAACGTCGGCCGGCTTCGATCTTCGATTATGCGATCGAGGATTTCGAGGTCGAGGGATACGACCCGCACCCACACATCGCTGCGCCCGTCGCGGTCTGATCCAGTCGCCGGGTTGATCCGCCGAGCGGTGCGACCACATCGGCGCCACGCCAACGAGGAGCCGATCATGGGCCAGCGCCCGCCGCACGTGAAGCCGCCCGCCTATCTGTCGAAGAACCCGCCGGTGCCGACGCCGGAACCGGTCGAGCGCAAGCCCGATCCGGAGGGGCGTGATCCCGTCCGCTATGGCGACTGGGAGCTCAAGGGGATCGCGATCGACTTCTAGGCTTCGGCGCGCAACGGCCGGGCGAGCAGGGCCTGGGTGATCGCATCGACATCGGCGCCTTCGAGCAGTGCGCACACCGCCTCCGTCACCGGCATGTCGACGCCGCGCGCGCGGGCGTCTTCGCGCAGGACGGGTGCGGTGAACGCGCCCTCGGCCACCGTGCGGCGGTCGGACAGCATCGCCGACGCCGCGCGCCCCTCGCCGATGCCGACGCCAAGCGAGAAATTGCGGCTGCTGGTCGACGAGCAGGTAAGGACCAGGTCGCCGAAGCCGGAGAGCCCCGCCAGCGTCTCCGCCCGCGCGCCGCGCGCGATGCCGTAGCGGGTCATCTCGGCGAAGCCGCGCGCGATCAGCGCCGCGCGCGCATTCTGGCCCAGCCCCGCGCCCTCGACCACGCCGCACGCGATCGCGAGCACGTTCTTGACCGCGCCGCCGATCTCGGCCCCGACGACATCGTCGCTGGCATAGGGGCGGAGCGCCGGGCCGGCGAGCCGCTCGGCCAGCGCATCGCGGAGCGCGGCATCCTGACAGGCGAGCGTGACCGCGGTCGGCAGGCCGGCGGCGACCTCATGCGCGAAAGTCGGGCCGGACAGAACCGCGAGCGGCGCGCCGGGCTGAGCGTCGGCAGCGATCTCGCTGACCAGGCGGCGGGTGCCCGCCTCGATCCCCTTGGCGCACAGGACGAGCGGGCGGCTAGCGACGCCGACGTCGCGCAGCACCGTCCCGACATGCTGGGTCGGCACGACGACGAGCAGCGCGTCGGCTTCGCCGAGGTCGGCAAGATCCTCGGTTGCGCGGATCGAGGTGGAGAGCCGCGCCTTCGGAAGGAAGAGGGTGTTGACGTGATCGGCGTTGATCGCCGCCACCACCTCGGGTTCGCGCGCCCAGAGAAGGACGTCCTCGCCGCCCGACGCCGCGACCTGCGCCAGCGCCGTGCCCCAGGCACCCGCACCGATGACTCCGATCCTCATGCCTTGACCCCCGCCCCGCGCGCCGGTTCAGCATGGGGGTCGAGCGGCCAGCGCGCGCGAGCGGGCACGTCGAGCGGATCGGTGAGGCCGGCGGCAAAGCGCTCGGCGCCCGCCCAGGCGATCATCGCGGCATTGTCGGTGCACAGCCACAGGGGCGGTGCGACGAAACGGAGGTCGTGCCGGGCAGCGAGCGCCTGAAGCGCCGAACGCACCCCCTGGTTGGCGGCGACGCCGCCGGCGACGACAAGTGCGGTGGCGCCGGGGGCCTGCGCGATGGCGCGGCGCGTGCGGTCGATCAGGCAGTCGATCACCGCCTGGCTGAACGAGGCAGCGATATCCTCGGCGCAATGCTCGCCCGACTGGACCGCGCGCGCGACCGCGCTCTTGAGGCCGGCAAAGGAGAAATGCGGCTCGGCCGAACCGAGCAGCGGCCGCGGCAGCGGCACCGCGCGCGGATCGCCCAGCGCCGCAGCGCGCTCGACCGCGGGACCGCCGGGAAAGCCCAGGCCGAGCAGCTTGGCGGTCTTGTCGAATGCCTCCCCCGCGGCATCGTCGATCGTCGTCGCGAGGCGCACATGGTCGCCGACACCGCGGACCAGCAGGAGCTGGCAATGCCCCCCCGAGACGAGCAGCAGGAGATAGGGGAAGGCAAGGTCGGGTTCGGCCAGCCGCGGGCTGAGCGCATGCCCCTCGAGATGATTGACCGCAATCAGCGGCTTGCCTGCGGCATGCGCCAGCGCCTTGCCGGTGACGAGACCGACCATCACCCCGCCGATCAGGCCGGGGCCGGCGGTTGCCGCCACCGCATCAATGTCGGCGAGCGACACCTGCGCCTCCGCCAGCGCCGCCTCCACAAGCGGCGCGAGCACGTCGGCGTGGGCGCGCGCGGCGATCTCCGGCACGACGCCGCCATAGGGGGCGTGCGCGGCCTCCTGGCCGGCGAGCTTGTGCGAGAGGATGCGTCGGTCGCTGCTGACGATCGCCGCGGCGGTTTCGTCGCAGCTCGATTCGAGACCCAGGATCAGCTCCATCGCTTCCATCTAGACGCGCGCCCGGCTAGCACAAGGCCATGTCCCGCCCCTTCCGCATCGGCACGCGCGGCTCGCCGCTGGCATTGACCCAGGCCAATCTCGCGCGCGGGCTGCTCGCCGCGGCGCATGGCGAACCCGCGACGGCGTTCGAGATCGTGCCGATCCGCACCACCGGCGACCGCGTCCAGGACCGTCCGCTCGCCGAGATCGGCGGCAAGGCGCTGTGGACCAAGGAGCTCGACCGCGCGCTGATCGAGGGCGAGATCGACTGCGCGGTGCATTCGATGAAGGATGTCGAGACGATCCGCCCGTCGGCGATCGTCATCGCGGCGATGCTGGAACGCGCCGACGTTCGCGAGCGGCTGGTCGGCGCGCCGTCGATCGAGGCGCTGCCGGAGGGGGCGGCGATCGGCACCTCCTCGCCGCGGCGCGCGGCGCAGATGCGGCGGCTGCGGCCCGACCTGCGCATCGTGCCGCTGCGTGGCAATGTCGATACGCGGCTGTCGCGGCTGCTGACGGGCGAGGCGGATGCGACCTTGCTCGCTGCCGCCGGACTTGAGCGGCTGGGACGCCACGATGTCGGGTTCGCGGTGCCGATCGAGACGATGCTGCCCGCGCCGTCGCAGGGCGCGATTGGGATCGAGGTGCGCGCGAACGATGCCGATACGCACGCGATGATCGCGGCGATCAATCACGCCGACACGCGCGCCTGTGTCGAAGCGGAGCGCGCGCTGCTCGCCGAGCTCCAGGCCGATTGCCACTCCCCCGTCGCAGCGAACGCGCGGATCGATGGCGGGGTGCTGACGCTGTCGGCGCAGTTGCTGAGCGAGGATGGGGCCGAGCACGTCACCGGCCGGCTGTCGGGTGCCGACGGACCGAAGCTGGCGGCGGCGCTGGCGAAGGACCTGCTCGAACGCGCGCCCGCGGCGGTGTGCGCGCGCTTCGGCCGATGCGACGCCGGCTGATCGTCCTCCGGCCTGAGCCGGGCAACGCGGCGACTTGCGCCGCGATCGAGGCGGCGGGGGCGGCGGCGGTGGCGATGCCGCTGTTCGCGGTGGTGCGATTGGCGTGGGACACACCCGATCCTGACGACTTCGATGCGCTGGTGCTGACGAGTGCCAATGCCGTGCGCCATGCCGGGGCGGGGTTGGCTGCCTTCGCGCATCTGCCGGCGGTGACCGTGGGTGAGGCGACGACACGGGCGGCGGCGGCGGAGGGCCTACACGTTGTCGCTGAGGGCGCGAGCGACGCCGGTGAGCTACCCGCGTTGCTGGCGAGGATCGGCGCGACGCGGCCGCTGCATCTGGCCGGGCGCGAGCACCGGCCGCTGGCGGGGGCGGTGACGCGGATGGTCTATGCGAGCGAGCCGGTCGACCCGCCGCCGGTCGCGCTGAGCTGCGCGACGGTGCTGGTCCATTCGCCCCGCGCGGGTCGGCGGCTGGCAACGCTGGTCGCGCCGGACGCGCGCGCGTCGATCGCGGTGGCGGCGATCAGTCCCGCCGCGCTCGAGGCCGCCGGCGACGACTGGGCCGCGGCAGTCGCCGCGCCCAGCCCCCGCGACGATGCGCTGATCGCCACCGCGCTTTCGATTGACCCGCCCGGCGGGCACGGGGATAAGACGCCATGATCGCTGACGACGTGTCGTTCGAAGCGCGCCCGCGGCGGCGCGGGCGCGGGCTTGGCCTGGTGCTGGCGCTTCTGGTGGCGCTGATCGTCGGCGGGATCGTCGCGGTGCTGTGGGTGGCGCCAGCCTGGGAGCGGTGGCGCAATCCGGCCGCTTCAACGGCGGTAGCGGCGACGCCCGCTGCGACGCCGACCCAGGCCGCGCAGCCGCCTGCCGAACCCGGCACCGACCTCACCTCGCTCTATGCGCGCGAGATCGCGCTGGCGGCGCGGCTGGAGGCGCTGGAGACGCAGCTTGCCGGGCTGGAGGGTGATTCGCGCGTCGCCTCCGCCTATGCGACGCGGGCCGAGGGCGTGCTGGTCGCGTTCGCGGCGCGGCGGGCGCTCGATCGGGGCCTGCCGCTCGGCTATGTCGACGCGCAGCTTCGCGAGCGGTTTGGTGCGACCCAGCCGCGTGCGGTCGCCGCAGTCACCGCGGCGGCGGCAACGCCAGTGACGATCGAGGATCTTCGCATGGGGCTCGACTCAATCGGGCCGACGCTGCTCAGCGGCCGGCGCGACGGCTGGTGGCCGGCGTTGCGGCGCGAGCTCGCCGGGCTGCTGGTGCTGCGCGAGGAAACGACGCCGAGTGCGCGCCCCGCCGACCGGCTGACCCGCGCCCGCCGCCTCGTCGACGCCGGCCAGGTCGAGGCGGCGATGGCCGAGGTCGCGCGCATGCCGGGCGCAAGCGGCGCGCAAAGCTGGCTGACGGCGGCTCAACGATATGTGACGGCGCGACGCGCGCTGGGCGCGATCGAAGCGACGGCGCTATCGCTCCCCGATCCGCCGGCGGCGCCCGCTCTGCCCGCGGCGGAACAGGCGCCGGCACAGCCCCAGCAATAGCGGTTCCGTTCGTGCGTGGGGGCGTGGGCGTTGGGCACGTGCTTCGACTAGCTCAGCACGAACGGCGTCGGGGCGGCCGAGGCCTACCCCAGACAAGCCACCCGCGCCGCGTCGATCGCCGTCGCAGCGCCGCTTAGCCGGTACACATCCGCAAAGGGCTGCCGGTTCGTGCCCACGCTCTCGACGCTCAAGCTCCGCGCGCCGCGCATCGCCGCGACGATCGCCCGATCGGTTTCGGGATCGGGTGCCCAGGCGTCGCGCGGGCCGGCGGTCAGGCGGAAGCGGCGCTCGCCGATCGCCAGCGTCACGCGCGACGCGGCGGCATGCGCGCGGCTGAGCCGGACATGGAGCTGTGGCCGCGGATCGGCGTTGGGCCAGGTCGTCACCGCGACGAACCCGACGCGCCGCTGCTGCACCGGTGCCGCCATCGCATAGCAGCGGCGCGGGCCGGTATCGGCGAACGCGCCCCAGCTTTCGAAGACGCCGATCGTCGTACGATCGGGTGAGGACAACAACAGGGCGACGAGCAGCATCATCCCGTCGCTGCCTTGGACGATAAGGGTCCAGGTTCAAGCCCCTGTTGCACAAATACCACGAAAACCCCTGTTTAGCTGGCGTTCATGCAACTCGGCTGCATTGCACCCATTTGAGCGACCCGCCCGGTTCGCCGGGTGCGTGTTCAGGTAAGGAGTTTTCCATGCGTTACGCAATCGCCGCGGCGCTCGTCGCCTCGTCCGCCTTCGCCGCCCCCGCGCTGGCGCAGGACCAGGTGAACCCGGCGTTCACCGGCCCGCGCGTCGCCATCCTCGGCGGCTATGACGGCATCAAGCCCGGCAGCAGCGAGGACAGCGACATCGAGGGCGACAATCAGACGGTCAACGGCTTCCTCTATGGCGGCGAGATCGGTTACGATTTCGCGTTCGGCGGCGCGCTCGTCGGTGTCGAGGCCGAGCTGACCGATTCGACCGGCAAGGTCGAGACCAACCGCGTCAACCCGAACACCTTCGGCTTCGGCGAAGTGTCGACGGGCCGCGACATCTATGTCGGTGCGCGCGTCGGTGCGCTCGTGATGCCCGAGACGCTCGTCTATGCCAAGGGCGGCTACACCAACACCCGCCTGAACGTGCTGGCGGATGACGGGCGCACGACGCTCGACACCAACTTCAACCTCGACGGCTGGCGCCTGGGCGCGGGTGTCGAGCAGGCGGTGGGTCGCAATACCTTTGCCAAGCTCGAGTATCGCTACTCGAACTACGAGAACGCCCGTCTCGAATATCCGAACGGTGCGAGCACGGGTCGCTTCGACGTCGACACCGATCGCCATCAGGTCGTCGCGGGCGTCGGTCTGCGCTTCTGAGGCGATCTGCTTCGTTGACGGGGCGTTAACCCCGCCAACCTAGTCGAACGAAGGGTCGGAGCGGCTTGCTCCGGCCCTTTTTCGCGCTAGACATAGAGGGCTTGAGGGCCGCTCCCGGCGCGGGAGGCGTGACGTTGTGGGCCGCGGCCCGGGGGATGAAGATGAAGGCGACGATCGAACGCGCGACCCTGCTCCGGGCGCTCAGCCACGTCCAGTCGGTGGTCGAGCGGCGCAACACCATCCCCATCCTGTCGAACGTGCTGATCGATGCGCAGGCACAGGGCACGATCCGGCTGATGGCGACCGACCTCGACCTCCAGATCGACGAGACGGTGGCGGCGGCGGTCGACCAGGCGGGCGCGACGACGGTGTCGGCGCACACGCTGTTCGACATCGCCCGCAAGCTGCCCGAAGGCGCGCAGGTCGAGCTCGCCGCGGCCGAGGGCCGGCTGACGGTGGTGGCGGGCCGCGCCCGCTTCCAGCTTGCGACGCTGCCGCGCGACGACTTTCCGGTGATCGCGGAGGGTGAGCTGCCGACGCAGTTCGAGCTGCCCGCGGAGACGCTGAAGGCGATCATCGACAAGACCCGCTTTGCGATCTCGACCGAAGAGACGCGCTATTATCTCAACGGCATCTTCCTCCATGTCGCCGATGAGGGCGGCCCGGGCGGCGGTCAGGCGGTGCTCAAGGCGGCGGCGACCGACGGCCATCGGCTGGCACGCGTCACCGTGGCGCGGCCCGATGGTGCCGAGGCGATGCCGGATGTGATCGTGCCGCGGAAGTGCGTGGGCGAGCTGCGCAAGCTGCTCGACGAGGTCGACGGCTCGGTCGGCGTGTCGCTCAGCCCGTCGAAGATCCGTTTCGACCTGGGGCAGGCGATCCTCACCTCCAAGCTGATCGACGGCACCTTCCCCGACTATTCGCGCGTCATCCCGACCGCGAACGACAAGCTGCTCAAGATCGATCCCAAGAGCTTCATGGACGGCGTCGACCGCGTGTCGACGATCGCCACCGAGAAGACGCGCGCGGTCAAGATGGCGGTCGACCGCGACCGGGTGACACTGTCGGTGACGAGCCCCGAGAACGGCGCGGCGGCGGAAGAAGTCCCTGGCGAGTACGCGGCGATCCCGATCGAGATCGGTTTCAACAGCCGCTATCTACTCGACATCCTGCACCAGATCGAAGGCGACAGCGTCGAAGTCCATCTCGCAGATGCGGCAGCGCCGACGCTGATTCGCGAGAATGACAAGAGCCCGGCCCTCTATGTGCTGATGCCGATGCGCGTCTGACCGCGATAGTGCGGCGCGACGTGCATTCTTTTCAACTACCTGCTTTGGTAGGTTCGCATCCGAAACGCTTGGACGTGCGTTCATCCTTCGTTATCCCGTGACATATAAAAGACGGGTTGGAGAGGTGCTACATGCAGGGTACGCAGCCGTTCAAGAATCTGTCGTCGCTTGGCAAGCACGATACCGGCGTGCTTTCCAATCTTACGGTCTATTCAGCGATCGCCGTTTTTCTTCTGGCCTTTTGGCTGACGGTCGCTCTGATCGTCTTCTGAACGCTTGATGCCGCTCGGCGAGCGGTGTACTGACAATGCTGTCAGTAAGGAGCTCGCCATGGCCAGTGTTCCCAATGCCATCGATCGCGGTGCCACTGGCCCGGTGGCTGACTTCAACCCTGGCCGACCGCTCAAGCGCGACTGGCGCACCGCCTGGATCGCGCTCCGCAAGTTGCTCCGCAATGCCGAGGATACCGGACAGGTCTTCCGCATCATGCGGGCGCTGAACGCCGATACCAGCCACAAGAACTATACGCGCCTGCTGCGCACCGCGGAGGGTGGGCGGATTGCGCTTCGCCATGTCGAGCTGGCCGAGCGGTTCAGCGATCGCGCATGGCTACAGGCGCTGCCCGAGGGGAGCGTCGGCGCCGCGTATCGCGACTTCCTCGCGCGCACGGGCTTTTCGGCACAGGGGCTGGCCGACATCAGCTACGCCGAGAACGCCGATTTTCGCGACAGCGACCATCCCTATGCATGGTTCGGCCGGCGCGAGCGCGACATCCACGACATCTGGCACGTGCTGACCGGCTATACCGCGGAGGAGCCGCTGGGCGAGGCGTGCCTGGTCGCGTTCAGCTATGCACAGACGCGCGGGCTCGGCTGGGGCGCGATCGGTCTGGCGGCGGCGCTCAAGAGCGTGAAAATCACCGGCGACACGCGGTTCGCCAAGGCGGTTTGGGAGGGATACCGGCACGGCAAGCGCGCCGCCTGGCTGCACGGCGAGGATTACGAGGCTTTGCTGGCCGAGCCGCTGGACGCCGCGCGGCGGCGGCTGCGGATCGAGGCGCCGGCGGCGTATCAGCGTGCGCAGGCTTCGCTGAAGGCGAAGGGGCTGAGCGGGCTCTGAACCTTCGCCGCTCGTGCCTCGTATCGACGTTCCGCCCGAGACCATCCCTCGATACGCGCCTTCGATACGCCCCTTGCGGGGCTACTCAGTCGCTACTCGGGACGAACGGGGTTGGTGAGGCATAGGGAGTCGATGCCTCCACCAGCAGCACCGGCACGCCGTCGCGGATCGGATAGGCCAGCCCCGCGGCGTCCGACACCAGCCGATCGCCGTCCTGCCGGAGCGGCGTGCGCGTCGCCGGGCAGACCAGCCGCTCCAGCAACCAGGGATCGATCGGCGCCGTCATTGCAGCGTCGCGTCGTCCTGGCCGTGGCGGCCGAAGAACTGGATGAGCTGGACGAGCAGCTCAGCGCGATCGGCCAGGCTTTCCGATTCGAGCAGCGCCTGTTTCGACGCCACGTCGAACGGCGCGATCTGGGCGATGCCGTTGACCAGGCTTTCGTCGTCCAGCCGCGTCACAGCCTCCCAGTCGACGGCATAGCCATGCACTTCGGCGAAGCGACGCGACTCCATTTCGATCGAGGCGCGCATCCCCAGGCTCAGCGTTTCCGACTCGCCATTGGGCAGCAGCTCGGCCTCGACCTGACGGAACAGCGTCGTGACGTCGAGCTCACGCAGGATGCGGAAGATCGCCGCGCCCTCGAGCACGATGTCGTAGCGGCCGTCGTCATGCGCCTCGACATCGACGATGCGCCCGACACAGCCGGTCTCGAACAAGGGCGGCGGCTCGCCGGGGCCGCGCGGCTGGACCATGCCGATGCGGCGGTCACGGGCGAGCGCGTCGCTGACCATCGCGCGGTACCGCGGCTCGAAGATGTGCAGCGGCAGGTGCATCCCGGGAAACAGGATCGCGCCCCCCAGCGGGAAGACCGAGAGGCGCGTCGCGCTCATCCGAACAGGATCGCCGACAGGCGGCGGCGCTGCTGCGACACCCAGGGATCCTCAAGCCCGACGACCTCGAACAGCTTCAGGAGGCGCTGACGTGCGGCGCCCTCGTTCCAGTCGCGGTCGGCGCGGATCATGTCGAGAAGGAGGTCGGCGGCGGCATCGCGCTCGCCCGACGCCATCAGCCCGCCGGCGAGCTCGTAACGAAGCTCGGGATCGTCGGGGTTGGCCGCGACCTGTGCCTTGAGCCCGGCGAGATCGTCGACGGGGGCGGCCTCGCGGGCGAGTGCCAGGGCGGCGCGTGCCCGCGCGACTTCGGGCGCCTTCTCGGCCTCTTCGGGCAAACCGGCGAGCGCCGCTTCCGCCTCGTCGACCCGGCCGAGCGCGACCAGCGCGCGGGCGCGGCCACCAGCGACGGCGGGATGCTCGGGCGCCATCTCGGCAAGCTGGTCGAACAGCGACAGCGCGCGCTCGGCGTCGCCTTCGCCCAGCACTTCCTCGCCCATCGCGATCAGAGGCTCGAGCTCGGCCTCGACCGCCTGTTCCTCGCCGCCGACCGGCAGCTGGCGGAGGATCTGGTCGAGATTGGCCTTGAGCGCCGATTCGGTTCGCGCCTGGCCCAAGTCGGCGACGAGCTGACCCTGGAACATCGCATAGACGGTCGGGACCGACCGCACCTGAAACTGCGCGGCGATGAACTGGCTCTTGTCGACGTCGAGCTTGGCGAGGCGGACGCCCTTGGTCGCATATTCCGCCGCCACCTTGTCGATGATCGGCCCCAGCGCCTTGCACGGGCCGCACCATTCGGCAGTGAAATAGACGATGACGAGCTGGGTCATCGACGGTTCGACGATGTCGCGGCGAAAGGCCTCGACGGCTTCCTTGTCGGCAGCGGACAGACCCAGTGTGGCCAAGGCGGCACCCCTTCTTCGTTCAACCATGTGTCGAAACCCCATGTGGGCCTTTGCGGCGGCGTGGCCAACCCCTTCCTTTTTCCGTCGCAAAAGGGGCTTGCAGGGGGGCGGGGCCGATGCTAGTGGCCCCGCCTCGACAGCGCGGACCCGCCCGGGCCGCTGCCGAAGAGCGCCAGAGCGGGCGTAGCTCAGGGGTAGAGCACAACCTTGCCAAGGTTGGGGTCGAGGGTTCGAATCCCTTCGCCCGCTCCAGTCTTCTCAAAGACTTACAGGCCATGCCGAGGGGGTCGGCAAAAAACACCCCACCATATCCCCACTGACGGTTCCGGAAATCCCTACCGGTCGCCCCACTGATGTGTTCTCCCCAGACGTCATCGTGAGCGGCGGGAAGGCTCGTGCTGGCTGCTGACGAACTCAGCTTCAAGGACGTTCACGCGCCCCTTCGTCCAACGCAACGCGCTGAATCGAACGCCCCCGCTCAGCGGTAGCCAACTCGACCTTTCAGTTCGCAATCATCGTAGCGCCGCCCCCACCGCACCTCCGGGGGGGCATGGAAAAGGCTTCTTCAATCAGCCTTTAAAGTCCGCCTTCCGCGCTAGAAAAAATTTTCAAAAAATTTGATCCGTCATTCTGGCACAGATACGGTCCTTGGCAACGGGGAGGTTTTACGCGCGATGCCACGGACGTTCATTGTAAAAGACCCTGAACAGCTCCGGCAGCACTTAAGTGGAATTATCCTTCTATCGAACAGCGAACGTGAGGCGCTGGGCTTCCTCACACCCGCTGCCTATTCCGACGCAATCGACCAAAAGCGTCTTCGGGTAATGTTGTCGGAGGATGCTGACGGAACGGTCAGCTTGGTCGGCTACATATTCCATGGGGGTGTCTATCCTCACGCTCGCGTCCAACAAATTTGCGTTCAACCGCAATGGCGAAAGCGCAAGATAGCCTCAGCACTGATGGACTCCCTTGTCTCGGATATGGAGCGCCTTGGCTTCTCAACGATAAAAGCCAAAGTCGCCGACAATCTTCCTCATGCTCATTCCTTCTATGCCCGCCATGGCTTTGAAGAGGCACTATCTAAGCCGGGTGGGACCGCACGGGGCCGAACGATTGTCATTCGCGTTCGGAATTTGGACACGCCGCATCTTTTTTCGACGCCACCGACTGCGATCAGCACTGGGCTACCAACCTTCGGGGCCGAACCGGCATTCTACACATTTGATTTAAATGTCCTGTTTGATCTCGTAAAAAATCGTGACCGTCATCAAGCGGCCTGCTCTTTGTTCGCTGCCGCGTTGGATCATCGTGTCCGCCTTGGAATAGCGCCTGAATTCATTGATGAATTGAAGCGGACATCTCATGACCAGAACAATGATCCGGTTTTGCAGATGGCGTTACAGCTTCCACGCTTGCCGCCCCCCGTTGACCCAGATGACCTCAACCGCCTTTCGGAAACGGTCCATCAACTCGTGTTTGTTGATCGCGGAGCAGCGGGGGCAGGTTCGAAACAGGCGCGTAGCGACGCCCGCCATCTCGCCCACTCCGCATTATCGCGAGTAGCTGGCTTCATTACGAGCGACGGTGCCATCTTGGCCGCGCGGGATGACCTTCTGGAACGTGTCGGGATCGACGTTGCCGGGCTGGACGAACTGATCTCTCTGTTACCTGAAAGCACAGACGGATCGCCCACAACCGGCCGTCAAGGAACGGGTTTCGAGTGCAAGACCCCAACCGTTCAAGAGGCCACCGCCTATTTCAAGCGGTCAGGTGTCCCGGATGGCATTATCGCGGAAGTTTGTGGCCCGGTCGTGGGTCGACCTGACGGGTGGCGATCAGCGATATGGGAAAACGGCGCTATCGTCGCGGTCGCGTTTTCGGTGCCCCCGGTTTCAACGTCGGGGGACGAAAGATTGCTCATCGCCGTGGACGCGGGGCATCTGGATCGCGAACTTTACGGAGAGTACCTGTTGGACGCGGCCGTCAAACACGCCTGTTCGTCAGGCCCAGCGGCGATACGTCTGGTACACGTGTCAGGACAACCAACCGTCAGCGCGATCGCAAAAACTCGCGGCTTTGTAGCGGCCGGGGCTGGGAGTGATTTGACGAAAGTCGCGATTGGCCGTCCCGTCACCGAAAGCAATTGGGATGCAGTCCGTAACCAAGCACGCCGGAAGGCCGGTCTGACGCTACCGAAGAAATGGCCTGATTTCTCCGATGGGGAAAGGAGTGTTCCAATCACCCATGGGCCGACCCAATCGGCAGCATTGTCCCCGGAGCGGTTCGAAGATTTGTTTGGGCCGACCCTCTACCTTTGGCCCGGACGAGAAGGGGTAATCGTGCCAATCCAGCGCGCTTATGCCGACGAACTGCTGGGAACAAATCTCCAGACCCGGCTAGCGTTTATCGAAGATCGAGACGCATCGTTTTTGGAACGGAGGGCATACGTAAATACGCCCCGCGCCCGTAGGGCCATGCGCCCGGGGCTGCCGATCCTGTTTTACGAGTCCAGTAAAAAGGGAGGCCGTAGCGCTATCGTCGCGGTGGGACGGATTGTGGATTCTATCATCGTGCCTAAGGAGACAACCTTAAAGGAAGCGGAACGCCGGGTGGTCGTGGACGATCTTTCCGACTTTTCGACAACGGATGATGTGCTGGTGACGACCTTTGATAATTTGATGCCATTTCCAACGCTTGTCCCCCTCGCCGCTTTGAAAGCCATGGGGGCCGAAGGGACGAGCAACCTCATTTCTGCCACGCCGTTGGCGCACAACAATCTGGTGGCAATCATCAAGGCAGCTTGGGGCCAATGAACGCAGAAAACGACGCAATCATTTCGATCCATCCCCACCACGCACAAGCCATCCTTGATGGCGCTAAGACGATCGAACTGCGTCGCCGCATTCCCCAGCTTTCGGTTGGTACACGCCTGTGGATATACGCCACGCGCCCGGTTGGGGCGGTTATCGGGGTCGCCACCGTCGAGCGGATTGTGCGAGGCGAGCCGGAACAGATATGGCTCGAATTCGGCGATCAATCTGGGATCGGTCGAGACGATTTCGACAGCTATTTCGACGGCTCTGACGTCGCGATTGGCTTGCTTCTAGCCAATGCTAAGCGTGGCACCGAACAGGTTGCCATCAAAGAATTGCGTAGCCTACGCGAAGGTTTTCATCCTCCGCAAGTAATGATGACCATTAGCAACAATGAGGCCGCAGCGCTTCAGAGAATGACGAATATTGATATAAGCTGCGCTACTCATGCTTGGTAAACGCGCGGCTAACTCAAATTTTACAATTCTTTATCGCTTCATTTAGACCCTCCAAAAGAGGATCAAGGCCATCAAAATTAATCCCTGCAGCATTGTCCCTGACATAGTGGGATAGTGCAACTTTCCCAAAGTGCTTGGATGTATCCAGTTTTTTGGCCGTCGAAAATGTCTTTCCATTAAGTTTGACGTTTTTTACGTTGGCAGGAAGAAGATCCTCGATCGACGTCAGCTTTTGGGTTCCAACATGCGGGGTCTTTACAAGAATAAGCCCACTAGTAATTTGATGAACAATGCTAGTATCATCGGTACTAACGCCTGTTTTGTATATTCCATTTACCTGAGACAAGACATCCTTTCCGCCACTATCATTATCAATAAGAATTACAACTGGATTCTTTCTGAGGGTATGGTTGAAGCAATCCTTGTTTTTATTGAATAGATATAGAAAACGCTTAATGTTTCCCGCTCCACCAGTCAGGCCTAAAACATGGGCGGCATTGGTATCGAAGTTGAAGAAGCTCGGGATTATTTTATATGGTGACTGCTTATCATCCCGTAAAGATTTAAGGTTAGTAGACTTACTGTTTAGTAGGGCAGCCCTTATATAAAAAATATCAGACGGTCCCTCAGTTAGAATCGTCGGCTTATCATTGCCGAAGAAATACTTATAAATGTAAAATAACTGAAGAGTTCTCCAGAACTGCGTAGGATTGTCCTGTTTATCTTGAATAGTTCTTGTGTCTGACTTCGATCTTATGTGATGAATATGTGACAACCTGCCTTCAAGAATTTTCATGTTGGACTTCGACGGTTTCTCATCTCCCTCCTTCTCGGGAGGACAATTGTCAGCAAAACTAGGAGTGAAATCTGGGATGGTGCATTTGCCCGTTTTGAACAGGGCGTGGCACATTGAGCGGGTGGCGAGGTAATATTCTCGTGAAACATTGGGATGGCTGTTGACGACAAGCCCCGTGACCATTTGACGGTTGGACGCCAGGCTCATGCGGGTTTTGCTGGCCTTGATTGGAAAATCGGCCCTTGCAAAAATGTCGATGATCTGGGGAGATAATGCCCATCCTTGCGGGGTGGAGCTGTCTGGCGCTGCCACGTCGCTAGGGAATTCTCGTAGGTTCGTGGAGATTGTGATGTCATCCGCATACCTGCTGTAATGGCAGCGGCGAGATTGCAGAAACCGGCACATTCTGCGGTCAAAAAACTGAGCGATGAGGTTTGCTATGTGTGGAGATGTCGGAGCGCCTTGCGGCAACGTATCTTCAAAGCAAGCAATCTGCGCTATTGCAGTTGCTACATCTTTGTGTAGCGCAAACTCATGGTTCTTTAAGAAGAAACCTCTAACTCGTCCAAAATTAAACTGCCCAAAAAAGTCCTCAATATCCATGTTGAGAACGTATCGCTTTTTCCTATGAATTTCAGCGTTATCGTAGATGTTGACGCCGCGTTTAAAGCCAAAATCCAGATTTGAGTTTTTCTTACTAGCCGCTACGACATCATTTTCGCATTCATATAGAACATCAAGAAGGCGACGCTGTATCCATTTTAAACGTGGATGAGGCTTCAAGATAAGCCTAGTTCCGCCGCTTTTCTTGCTCATACAAAATTGATCGTACTTGAGCTTCTCGTTCATCTTATACAGAACAAAGGATAGCTCTTTCGCCTCAACGCCCATTAGGTGGGCGAGGGCAATCCTGCTTTGGCAGGCCTTCAAATCAGCGAGCATAGCAGGCCGTGAACACTCCTAAGCGATATGGTCGTCATGGCGTAATTTCATCAAGCGGCAATTCGCAGAGTATCGCATAGTAGCAAGCGCTTCTCGCGTACTTCTCAATCGCCGAGAAACTCAGCGAAAAAATCTGTTCACGGCCCTTATCAACAAGCTATCGACCTTCCTTGTCTCGTGCAACTGACATTTAGCTCCCATCGGTTCGGATTGCTTCCCCGCCGGATTAGATCGTGAGATTGCGTCCGCCTACACTCCGGCCCATAAGGGGCTTGGAGCCACTACGCATGGCTCTGGGGTGTAGTAACCCCGAGATGAGCGGTAGATGCTGACCGTAACAGCGTCACACTTCCTGACCCTTATGGTCGGGGAGCCTGTGGCGTATGTCCAAGGCTTCCAGCCCAAAGGCCCCAGGGCCGACTCATCTCGGTTTACTACCTCCCCGATCACCAAGGATCAGGAGTGAAGTCGATAGCGGGGGCGTACCGCGTCGGACTTCCGGGGAGACAGGGTGATGCCACGAGGCACCCGGCATGTTCTCACTGGCACGTTGCGGTGGACCCGGTTCGGTCATGCGCTCGAAATCGACGGCGGCGGGGTCTGGCAGCTTGATGCGCCGTGGTCATCCGCCAAGCGGCATTGCAACCAACGGGTGACGGTCGAGGGCACCCGATCGGGCTTCGATCTGCTTGACGTTGACCGGATTACACCCGTGGATCAGGCGACATCCAATGGACAGTATCGAAGGCGACCTTTGGCCACGATCCGGGATTGGATGCGGGATGCTCTTACGAGTTCCTATGAATGGATAAGGGGTCTGATAAGAGATTCGCTATTCCATTGATATTCTTATCCATTCCTCTCTTCCCACCCCTCCTTCAACACTGGTTCCCTGCCTAGTCTAGCGACATAGGCATCAATCATTGCTGTCCGCAGCCTGTCTCGTTGGTCGTCCGTCGTTATGAAGGCGTCATGGACTGGCAGAGCGGTCCACCCTTCCGTCGTTGCCGTGCTGACGATCTCCAACGCTATGTCGGCTTCTGTTCGCATAAGGCGAAGGCCGTCCCCTTTGCCGAAGGCATCCCCGATCGGCTGGTGATGGGTGACGATCATGCTTGCCATGCGGTCGATGGACAGGTCGGGCGGGTAGAGAATGTCGACTGGCCTCTCTACGGCTCCCGGTCGGCCTTTGCCGTTTAGCAGGATTTGCATCAGCCATTTGACGCAAGGACGATAGGTGCGGGGCGCAACCCCCGTTTCCCGCTCATATGCCTCCATTTCGGGGATCGCGTAGGGATCGTCCGCACAGTCGATACCCCGTTCATGGTAGAGCATCCGGGGGAAGCAGCCCCGATAGTCGATTTCTACCGTTGGCTTGTCGTTGATAGTGATCGCCCGTCGCAACGGGCTGGGAACGTACATCCACCAGCCGCCGAACATCCGCCCACCCTGATCGAACCGGGGATCGGCTTCATTCCCGTTGTTGAAGATGCGGTACAGGTCGGTCTTGAACAGTTCGGGCAAGCGATAACCCGTCCCTCCTAGCCAGCCCGTCAGTTCGTCGGCCGAAAGGCTCAGTCCGATCGTCTGTTGCCGGTAGAAGGCGTTGATCGCTGCCAGCGCCGCCGTCCATTGCTCCGTTTCCTCATTGGGCGTGAAGTGGATGCGCTTGCCCTTGGCGGGGTGAACGATCCCGCCCCTGTGCCAGTCGAATTCCGTGTTCCCCTTGGGTCCGTAGAGGCGAACCAGTTCCTCAACCGGCAAGCGGCATTCGACGGACTGTTCGATTACGCCGCAGTCCAGAGCCAAGGCGATCAGGTTCGAGGTTGCCCGGTAGGACGATGCCGTGGAGGGCGTCTTGGAGTACCAAGGCATTCGCTGCCCTGTCAGCGTCTCGACCAGCCCGGCCTCTGCCATTGCATCCACGACGTCCGCCAACGCGCCGTGTTTCATCCATCCGGGCTTGTCATCGTAATGCCGGGTATCCGCCTTACGAAAGTAGAGGACCGAGGCAGAATCGCGATAGAAGGAGCCACGCAGTGCATTGGCGGCCAGCCGTCGCAGGCGAAGCCGCAGTGCATCCCTTCCCCGTTTCCGCTGCCGTGGCTCTACCCTGTCGTAGATGTCGACCAGCCGTTCCGTCAGGCGTTCGCCCTCTGGATCACGCACGTCGATATGCTCGTCAAAGAACGTACCTCGACCAGCCTTCAAGGGCTTCCCATGAAGGGCAGGTACAGGACGGACAGGCGCTGGGTCCGCTTGATCCGCGACATATTCGAACAGATTGTCGGGACAGGCCAGCCCGCCGCTTCCGGCGATCCCCTGCATCCCCGTCATCCCCGCAACTGGGTTATGAAGGCTTCCACCTCATCACGGACGTAGCGCGCCGCCGATCCGATGTAGCGAGGTTCGAGATTGAAGATGCACGGTTGTCCGTGACGACGCTTGTGCCGCTGCCCCCGCACCCAAGCGGGGGACATGTTCAGGATACGCGCAATGTCTTTGTCAGAATAGAATTCGGGAGTCGCATTCATAACAGCCTCGTTCAACCGCTGATACGACGGACGGTAAAATCGGGCCGGAATGCTTCAGAGACTACTGTTTCAGCCACTCAACCCATGAAGGGCCACCCCAGTTAAAGACCCCCGTCGTAGGGCCAGCGCCGGAGCCTTGCGGCTGCTTCTTGTTTCGTCTCTCGACCCTCCGAAGAGGGCGATCCCAGTATCCTTTACTTTATGCGGCACCATGCCCCATGAACCGGATTATACCATGACCAATACGGTTTCGCAACGATCCGCAACCGGCATGGTCTTATGATAGACTTTGCTAGACTTTCACTTGGCAAATCAGGCTCATCCAAACATCGCCGCTGCCTCTTTGTCCCCGCGATCGACCGCATAGTGCTTCGCCAGCATCGCCGTTCCCGTGTGGCCCAGCCGCCCCGCAACCGTGCGAACGTCCACACCCTTGCCGATCAGGATCGTGGCATGGCTACGCCGCAGGTCGTGCAATCGCACATCCTTCAACCCCGTCGCCTTCCACAGTGCCGTCAGGGCGCGCTTCAAGGTCGTCAGGGACACAGGGAACAGGCGGGTATCCCCCGGCATCCGGTCTAGTCGTTTCAACGCCAGCAGAATGTCCCGCATCTCCGCCGTGCAGCTCACGTAGCGCGACTTGCCGTTCTTCGAATTCAGCACCTCCACCACGATATGGGCGTCGTCCACCAGCCGGACGTTCTCGGCTTTCAGGCCAAGGATTTCGGCCCGCCGCATCCCGGAGTTGTACGCCCAGGCGACATAGTGCCGCAGCCATCCCCTGATTCGCTGGGGTTGCTGCTCGCTCTTTTCGTCCTGCTCCCGTTCGATCCGTTCACAGGTTTCAAGGATCGTCTTCCACTCCTGCTCCGTCACGAAGCGTTGCCGTGGCTCGACGCCCCGAATCTTGTCGGCACGGGTAGCCGGGTTGCGGTCGATCAGGCCGACCCGCACGGCGTCATTCATGATCGCGTTGAATGTGCTGAGTTGCCGTTGGACGGTGGCAGGGGCGAGCGTGCCGCGTTGCTTCCCGATCCAGCGGTTCACATCGGCCACGGTGATCGCGTCCATCGCCTTCTTGCCGAACGTCGGGATCAACGCCGTGTTGATGTGCCCCTTGGTGACGCCATAGCCCTTCAACACCGGCTTCTTTCGCGCCAGCCAGTCCGTCGCATAGCTCTGGAAGGTATCGGCCTGTGCGGCCTCCAGCGGCTCGTTACGGTCGGCCAGCCCCTGCAAGCGGTCCCGTTCGGCCTCCAGTTGCTGCCATGTGAAGGAAGCCCGGTTGCCGACCTTGTGCTCGATCGACGCCCCGACCGGGATCGTCCGGCCATTGTAGACGCCTCCATGGGGCAGTCGGACCTTCACCCATGCCGTGTACGACTTGGCTCCCCGGAACAGGCCGATGCCGTCGCAATAGGCGGGGCGCTTGTCCATCTTGGCAGGAAGCGACGCTTCGAGTTTTTCGTACTTCGAATAGCGACCGGGACGCCCCGTTGGTCTTTTGATATCAGCCACTTGCCTGCCTCCCGCCTCTTTCCCAGTGGGGAATTCAGTGGGGTGTTATCAAAAATGGGGTATTTTGACCATGGATTTTCACCCCACCATATCCCCACTAGGAACGCTCAAAAACCCCTGTAACGGGGAAAAACCTCAGAAACGCGTGGGTTTACTAAGTGTCGGAAATGCGGGAACATCAGCAACGACAAGCACGTCTGAAAACGGCTGAAGCCGACCTTGCCAAGGTTGGGGTCGAGGGTTCGAATCCCTTCGCCCGCTCCAGCGCATCGCAGCGGAATAGCTGCGCTATTCAGCGAAAAGCGATGCGCCGGCCGGCGGTGGCACAGCCACCGACCGACGACGCGGCTTCGCCGCGGCGCGCCCTCTAATCTCCCCGCTGGTGCTTAGCTCGTCACCCCAACCGCGCCACCGTCGCCGTATCCGGCCCATCGAAGAACGCCGCCAGCGTCGCCTCCACCCGGTCGCCACCGCCGGCCGCCGCGAACAGCGTCAGCGACGAGCGCAGCTTCATCGCGTCGATCCCGCCCATGATCGCTTCCGCCGAGCGGCCGCGATGCGCGAGCAGCGCCTCGACGCATTCCAGATATCGCGGCCCGAGCACCGGATGCGACAGATAGGCGCGCGCCTCCTCGAGCGATGCGATCGCATAGGTCTGCGCCATCGAACTGCGTCCCAGACCCGCGATCTGCGGGAAGACGAACCACATCCAGTGGCTGCGCTTCTCGCCGGCGCGAAGCTCCGCGAGCGCGGTCGGATAGACCCCTTGCTGCGCGGTGACGAATCGCTCGAGATCAACGGCTTGAGCCATGGCATTGCCCTTCCCAGACCCGATGGTTACGCACGGCACCAAATAACGATCCAGTCGGGGAGCCCTGTCCATGCCGCGTACCGCCGTCTCGTTCATCGCCCTGTCGCTCGCGCTTGGCGCCGCGCACGCGCAGACCCCGCCGACCCAGACGCAGTCGCCCGTCGAGGCGACCGAGGCACCGGAGAACGAGGCGCGCCAGCCAGAGCAGAGCGCCGAGCAGCTTCCGACACCGCGCCCGGCGACCGTTGCCGCTCAGGCGCCGGCCGTGCCTGCCGACAAGAAGGCCAAGTGGGACGTCAACGCGCCCACGGGGGCGCAGCTTCGCCAGGCGCGGATCGACACCGACGAGGGCAGCTGGATGGACGTCGACGTCAGCCCGGACGGGCGGACGATCGCGTTCACGCTCTTGGGCGACATCTATACGATGCCGATCGCGGGCGGCACGCCGACGCGGATCGCGGAGGGGCTCGCCTGGGAAGTGCAGCCGCGCTTCTCGCCCGACGGGCGGCGCATCGCCTTTACCTCCGACCGGGGCGGCGGCGACAATATCTGGATCATGAACGCCGACGGCAGCGACAAGCGCCAGGTGACCAAGGAGGACTTCCGCCTCCTCAACCAGCCGAGCTGGTCGCCGGACGGCCAATATATCGTCGCCAAGAAGCATTTCACGACGGGCCGCAGCCTCGGCACCGGTGAGGTGTGGATGTACCATGTCTCCGGCGGGGCGGGCGTGCGGCTGGTCAAGCGGCCCGACGAACGGCACCAGAAGGAGCTGGGCGAGCCCGTCTTCGCGCCCGACGGCAAGAGCGTCTATTTCACGCGCAACGTCACGCCCGGCCCGATCTTCGAATACGCGCAGGATTCGAACACCGACCTGTTCCACATCGAGAAGGTCGACCTGGCGACGGGCGAGACCAGCGCGGTCGTGACCGGCAACGGCGGATCGGTCCGCCCGCAACCCTCGCACGACGGCAGCAAGATCACCTTCGTCCGGCGCGAGGCGACGCGGTCGACGCTCTATGTCCGCGACCTGGAGAGCGGGGCGGAGCGCAAGATCTATGACGCGCTCGACCAGGATGTGCAGGAAACCTGGGCGGTCACCGGCGTCTATCCCAACATGGCGTGGCTGCCCGGCGACCGCGAGATCGTGGTGTGGGCGGGCGGCAAGCTCAACCGCGTCGACGTCGAGAGCGGGCAGGCGCGCCAGATTCCGTTCCGCGTGAGCGACACGCGCACCGTGACGCAGGCGCCGCACCCTGAGATCGCGGTCGGCGAGGAACGCTTCACGACCAAGATGCCGCGCTTCGCCAGCGTCTCGCCCGACGGGCGGCAGGTGGTGTTCGAGAGCCTGGGCAAGCTCTATATCAAGCCGATGGCGGGCGGCGCCGCGCGGCGGCTGACGCGGGGCGGTGAAGGACGCGAGCTGTTTCCCGCCTGGTCGCCCGATGGCCGCACGATCGCCTATGTCGACTGGACCGATGCGGGCGCAGGCCGCCTGATGAGCGTCGCCGCGGCCGGCGGCACGGCCAGGGCGATCACGACGCGTGCGGGCCATTATGCGCGCCCGCGCTTCTCGCCCGACGGCGCGACCATCGTGTTCGAGGGCAAGGGCGGCCGCGCGGTGACGCTGCCGCAGTTCGCGAGCGAGCCCGGCGTCTATCGGGTCGCGGCCAGCGGCGGTGCGCCGGTGCTGGTCGCCAAGGGCATGGCGCTGCCGCAGTTCGGCGCCGCGAGCGACCGCGTGTTCATGGTGGGCGAGGACGGGGGCAAGCAGGTGCTCGTCTCGACCGACCTGTCGGGCGGCGCCAAGCAGACGCAATTCGTCGGCGAGCTGGCCACCAACTTCTCGGTCGCGCCGGACGGGCGGACCGCGGCGTTCATCCAGAATTACGAGGCTTATGTCGTGCCGCTGGTGCCCGGCAACCAGAGCCTGGAGATCGATCCCGAGACGAAGGCGCTGCCGGTGACGCGCGTCAGCGCCAACGGCGCCACTTACGTGGGCTGGTCGCAAAAGGGCGACCGCATTCACTGGACGACCGGCCCGACGCTGTTCACCGCCGAGCGTGCGCGGCTGTTCCCGCTGGCACCGCCGGGCGAGAACGCGCCGAAGTTCGCGGCGCCCACCGCCGGCCTCGACCTGTCGATGCCGGTCGAGGCGGCAAAGCCCAGCGGCACGGTCGCGCTGACGGGCGCACGGATCGTCACCATGGCGTCGGCGGACGGCGGCATCGTCGACGACGGCGTGATCGTCATCCGCGGCGATCGCATCGTCGCGGTCGGCCCGCGCGCCTCGACCCCCATCCCCGCCGGCGTGCGGACGATCGACGTCGCGGGCAAAACGATCGTCCCCGGCCTGATCGACGCGCATGCACATGGGCCGCAGGGCGACGACGAGGTGGTGCCGCAACAGAACTGGTCGCTGCTCCAGAACCTGGCGATGGGGACGACGACGATCCACGACCCGTCCTCGTCGGCGAGCGAGATCTTCGTGGCCAGCGAGATGCAGCGCGCCGGGCTGCTGACCGGGCCGCGCATCTATTCGACGGGCGAGATCATCTATGGTGCGCGCGCGGCCGACGTCTATGCGCGGATCGACAGCTATCAGGACGCGCTCGACCATGTCCGCCGGCTGAAGGCGCAGGGCGCGCATTCGGTGAAGAACTACAACCAGCCGCGCCGCGAACAGCGCCAGATGGTGGTCGCCGCCGCCCGGGCCGAGGGGATGCAGGTCGTCGCCGAGGGTGGGTCGCTGTTCGGCATGGACATGAACCTGATCGCCGACGGCAACTCGACGCTGGAGCACAACATCCCGCTCGAGAAGTTCTACGGCGATGTCGTGCAGATGTTCGGCCAGTCGGACACCAACTACACGCCGACGCTGATCGTCAGCTATGGCGGTCTGGCGGGCGAGTTCTACTGGCGTCAGGCGACCAACGTCTATGACAACCCGCTGATGGTGCACACGCCGCGCGACCGGCTGCTCGCCACCAACGCACGGGTGGTCAAGGCGCCCGAAAGCAACTTCGTCGACGACGACAATGCGCGCGAGGCGCATCGCATCGCCAAGGCGGGGCGGCTGGTGTCGATCGGTGCGCACGGCCAGCAGGCGGGCCTCGGCTCGCATTGGGAGCTGTGGTCGTTTGTCCGCGGCGGCATGACCCCGGTCGAGGCGCTGGGCGCGGGCACGATCCAGGCTGCCAAGTCGCTCGGCATGGCGCGCGACATCGGCAGCCTGGAAGTGGGGAAGCTCGCCGACCTGCTCGTGCTCGACGCCGATCCCACCACCGACATCCGCAACTCGGACAAGATCGCGCGGGTGATGCTGGGCGGCCGGCTGTACGACGCGCGCACGATGAACGAGGTCGAGACGGGGACGGCGAAGCGGTTGCCCTACTGGTGGGAGTGAGCGCCACGCTCAAAAGCCGTTCGTCCTGAGCCCTTCGACTGGCTCAGGACAGGCTTGTCGAAGGCCGTGTTCGAAGCGCTGCGCTTGATCGCACGTGCTTCGACAAGCTTAGCACGAACGGAGTGAGCGCGCCGTCCCGCCACGGGACGCGCGTTAACCGCAAACCGGCTTGAGCCAAATCGTAAACGGCGCGTTAACGGTGCCATGCGAACCAGCCTCGCCCCCAGCCATCCGCTCCGTCGCCGCCTCAAGCTGACGCGCGGCGACCGCGCCGCCAATGCCAAGCGCGCCGAGGATAGCGACCTGAAGCTGTTCGCGCTGAGCTTCGGCGCGTTCTTCGTCTGCTTCTACACCTTCTTGATCTGAGACGGCGCCGGCCCGCGCCCCCACTCCGTCTCCCAGTCATGATGCCGATGGGAGGCGGGGTGGGGGAGCGGGCCGGCGCCGTCATCCGGCGTCAGCCGGACAAATTCAATCGCAGGCGCGGTGGAGCTGCTGCGCGATCCAGGCGGACACCAGGCACATGCCCGCGACGACGAGCAGCATGTCGCTCGGCCCCACGCCGAAGGCCGTGAGCGCGATCACCGCCGCGGCACCCACGACCATCGCGCCGGCATTGACGACGTTATTCGCCGCCACGGTGCGCGCGGTCTGGTCCTTGGTCACGGTGGTCGTCAGAAAGGCATAAAGCGGCACGACGAACATGCCGCCGGTGATCGCGATCCCCATCAGCGTGCCGAGCACGAGCAGCGCCTGCGGGTGGGTGACGAAGTCGGCGAGGTGGTAGAGCTCACCCGCGGGCGCCGCCGTCCACAGCCGCGACTCGATCGAGAAGGCGACGACGAACGCCGCCATGCCGATCACGGACGCGGGCGCGTACTTGGCCGAGATTTCCGACTTCAGCATCGCGTTGATGATGACCGACCCGATCGCGACGCCGATCGAGAAGATCGCGATCATCAGGCTCGCGACGCGCTCGTCGGCGGTGAGCACGTTCTTGGCCAGCGGCGGGAAGACGACGATCAGGACGGCGCCGATCGTCCAGAAGAAGCTGATCGCACAGATCGCCAGGAACAGGCGGCGGATGTGCATCGTCTGGCGGATGAGCTGCCAGGAGGCGGTGAACGGGTTCCAGTTGATCGCGAGCTTCGGCCCCACCCGCGGTGCCGGCGGCACGTTCCGCCCGGCGACCAGGCCGATGCAGGCGACGATCACGACCAGCACGGCGGCGGTCTCCACCGCCACCCAGCCCGCCGTGACGGTGCCCAGCAGGATCGACAGATACGTCCCCGCCTCGACCAGGCCGGTGCCGCCCAGCACTTCGTCGCCCTCCAGATGCTGGGGCAGGATCGCGTATTTGATCGGCCCGAAGAAGGTGGAGTGGACCCCCAGCATCAGCACCGCCGAGAGCATCATGACGATGCCCGGCGTCGAATAGCCATGCTTGGCGATGATGAGGCCGGTCGCGCCGAAGATCATGATGCCGATCTCGGCCAGCTTCACCAGCCGGATGATCCGCGCCTTGTCATGCGTGTCGGCAAGCTGGCCGGAAAGCGCGGACAGGAGGAAGAAGGGGATCAGCGACAGCCCCGTCGCCAGCGCGTTGAAGTTCGATTCGGTCGCCGGGTCCTTGAACACCTGGTACGTCGCGAACAGCACCATCGCGGTCTTGAACAGATTGTCGTTGAAGGCGCCGAGGAACTGCGTGACGAACAGCGGGAGAAAGCGGCGCTCCTTGAGCAATCCGAGCGCGTTGATCATGCGGGAAACCGGCCTTGTTGGGAACGCTTGGCGACTTGGAGCGGGGGTGTAGCCCAGCCGGCGGGGGCGCTCAAGCGGGCGTGGCGCGGCGCCGCTGGCGGTGTCAGGGTCAGGACCCATTACTGGCAATGGCCGTGACGGAGCCGATGTGGCCGCACGGGTAGGAGCAAGGAGGGAGCGATGTATTCACATCGTGACTGACGCGCGACGCCGCCGTGCGGCCACAGCGGCCCGCCGCGAAGCGGTCGCCCGGAGCAGCCCGCCGAGCGTCGTCGCTTGCTTGCGCGTAGCGACAGCTACGCGACTGCGCTGCGCTCCTCGTCGGCGGGCTGCTCCGGGCGATCACGACCGTTGCCAGTAATGGGTCCTGACCCTAGGGGGCGATCATGCTGACGCTGCCCAACATCCTGACCCTGTCGCGGATCTTTGCGGTGCCGCTGCTCGTCGGCTTGCTGTGGTGGCCGCAATGGCAGGCGGGATATGCGCTCGCCTTCGTCCTCTACTGCGTGGTCGGGTTCACCGACTATCTCGACGGCTATCTCGCGAGGTCGCAGGGGACGGTGTCGAAGCTCGGCGTGTTCCTCGATCCCATCGCCGACAAGATCATGGTCGCGGCGGTGATCCTGATGCTGGCGTCGACGCGCGACATCGGCGGGGTGCACCTGATCGCGGGGCTCATCATCCTGCTTCGTGAGATCATGGTGTCGGGACTGCGCGAGTTCCTGGGCGGGCTGCGCGTCTCGGTCCCCGTATCGCGGCTCGCCAAGTGGAAGACGACGTTGCAGCTCGTTTCCCTGGGCGCGCTGATCCTGGCCGGGGCGACGCCCGACTGGCCGTTTGTGCGGGTCGTCGGGCTGGCGAGCCTGTGGGGCGCGGCGGCGCTGACGCTGGTGACGGGCTGGGATTACTTGCGCGTCGGCCTTCGCCACATGGACAGCTGATGGCGATCGAGATGCTCTATTTCGCCTGGGTGCGCGAGACGGTGGGCGTCGGCAGTGAGCGCGTCGACCCGCCCGCCGAGGTGACGAGCGTCGGGGCGCTGATCGACTGGCTGGCGGCCGGGAGTGCCGCGCATGCCGCCGCATTCGCCGATCGTGAGCGGCTGCGCGCCGCGGTGGACCAGCGGTTCGCGGGGCTCGACGCCCCGATCGCGGGCGCGCGCGAGGTCGCGATCTTTCCGCCGGTGACGGGCGGGTGATCCGCATCCGCGTCTCGCCCGAGCCGATCGACCTTGCCGAGATCGAGGCGGTCGAGGTGGCGGGCGCCGGCGCGGTGGCGAGCTTCGTCGGCCGGGTGCGCGCCGACGATGGCGTCGCGTCGCTGACGCTCGAACATTATCCCGGCATGACCGAGGCGGCGCTGGAGGCGGTGGCGCAGGCGGCGACCGAGCGCTGGTCGCTGTCGGCAGCGACGATCGTCCACCGGGTCGGCCCAATGGCGCCGGGCGAGCGTATCGTGCTGATCGCGGTTGCGGCGGCGCACCGCACCGCGGCGCTGGAGGCGTGTGCGTATTGCATCGACCGGCTGAAGACCGACGCGCCGTTCTGGAAGCGGGAGGCGACGGGTGCGGGCGAGCGGTGGGTCGAAGCGCGGGCGGGGGATGCGGATCGGGCCGCGGTTTGGGATGACGCGGGCGGGTAACGACTGCATGAGGTCGGTTCGAAGCCTTGGCATGCCTCGCTGAACTAACCAGCGTTCGGTTCGAGCGATGTCGAGAACCGGGCAACACGCGCTGGCACTGTTCGGCGCGCATCTCGACTTCGCTCGAAGCGAACGGATGGGGGCGAGGCGCACAATTCGCAACCGTTCGTCCTGAGCTTGTCGAAGGACGTGTACGGAGCGCTGCGCTTGCGCCACGTGCTTCGACAGGCTCAGCACGAACGGGGATTGAAGGCGATTGCCACCCCCACCAAAAAGGGCGCCGCATCGCTGCGGCGCCCCTTCCGGTGTTCAGGTAACGGGTGCTTACGAGCCCGAGCTCGCGGCCGCCGGCGCCAGCTTCGGCACGACCACGCCGTTCACGACATGCACCACGCCGTTCGACGCGGCGACGTCGGGCTGCGCGACGTAGCTCTTGTTGCCGCTGACGTCGGTCAGCGCGATCGCGGCGCCTTCCTCGGCGACGGTGAGCGGGCTGCCCTCGACGGTGGTCAGCGTGGCCTTGCCGCCGCCGGCCTTGATCTGCTCGCGCAGCTGCTCGAGCGTCACCTTGCCCGGCACGACGTGATAGGTCAGCACCTTGGTCAGCGTGGGCTTGTTCTCGGGCTTGAGCAGCGTGTCGAGCGTGCCGGGGGCGAGCCGGCTGAACGCCTCGTTCTCGGGCGCGAAGACGGTGAACGGACCCGGGCCCGACAGCGTGGTGCCGAGGTCGGCGGCCTTTACCGCGCTCGCCAGCGTCGTCAGCTTGGCGTTGTTCATCGCCGCGTCGGCGATCGTCCCGCCGGCGGCGGCGGGCGTCGAGGCGGCGGTGGTGGGATCGGCGGGCGCGGCCATCGCGCTTCCGGCCGGGGCAGCGGTCTGGGCGGTCGGCGCCGCGGTCTGGCCCGTGGGCGAAGCGGTCGTCGGCGCGGCGGTCTGCGCCAGCGCGAGGCTCGACGTCGCGGCGAGGCCGGCAGCGGCGAGAAGGGACAGGCGGTTCATGGAGGTCTCCATCGATCGAACAGAATAGGGTTGCGCGCCGCGGCGGGGGGGAGGGGGGAGCGACACGACGCGCGCCTAATCTACGTTCAAGCGCGCGGTTGGTTTCGCTTACCGGCTTTTGTCGGTACGATCCTGCGCGGCGGTGCGAAGCACTTCGGCCAGAAGGCGAAAGTCGCGCTCGCGTGGGCTCGCCTTGCGCCAGACCAGTGCGATCCGGCGGGCGGCGCGGTCGGCGTCGATCGGCCGCGCGTCGATGCCGGTGCCGCGCAGGATGCCCGCGCCGATCGCCATTTCGGGCAGCATCGTGACGCCCAAACCGTTCTCGACCATCTGGACGATGGTGTGGAGCGAGGTGCCGAGCATGGCGGCCTGCCCGCGCAGTTCGGGGCTGGCGCATACCGCCAGCGCATGATCGCGCAGGCAATGCCCGTCCTCGAGCAGCAGCAGCCGGGTCTCGTCGATATCCTCCGCCATCACCGGGCCGGAGCCGGGCAGCGTGTCGCCGCCCGGGAAGGCGACGAGCAGCCGGTCGTCGAACAAGGGCTCCACCTCCACCTCACCACAGGCATAGGGGAGCGCGAGGAGCACGCAGTCGGTGCGGCCGTGGTGCAGCGCCTCGCACGCGGGGCCGGTCGGCTCCTCGCGCAGGAAAAGCTTGAGCTCGGGATATTCCGTTCGCAGTTGCGGCAGAATCCGGGGGAGCAGGAAGGGCGCGATCGTCGGGATGACGCTCATCCGCATCTCTCCGACCAGCGGACGCCCTGCGGCGCGCGCGATCTCGCCCAGTTCGTCGGCCTCGCGCAGCACGCGCCGCGCCTTGTCGACGATGCGCTCGCCAAGCGGCGTGAAGCGGACGACGCGGCGCGTCCGCTCGACCAGCGTCACGCCGATCAGCGTCTCGAGCTCGCGAATTCCCGCGGAAAGCGTGGATTGCGTGACATAGCACGCGTCGGCCGCGCGCCCGAAATGCCCGGCATCGCGCAAGGCCACGAGATATTGCAGCTGCTTGAGCGTGGGCAGGTAGGTCGTCATGCGCCCCAGATGGATTGATCGAGTGGCTCGATCAATAGCCGCGAAAACGGCCATTGGATCAAAAGCGGACCGTCATCTAGTTGCAGTGCAGCGCAAATGATGCCGCAGCGCATCAGGCGCCTCCCCATCACCAGCACAAACAGGAGGCATTCCCATGCTGACCGTCGGCGACAAGCTCCCCGAATTCACCGTTCCCGTCCAGCAGGGCACCAGCGCGCTGCCCGCGGGCGAGACGCTCAGCCACGACGCCTTCCCCGGCAAGTGGAAGGTGCTGTTCTACTGGCCCAAGGACTTCACGTTCGTCTGCCCGACCGAGATCGTCGGTTATAGCGAGCTCAAGAGCGACTTCGAGGATCGCGACGCGGTGCTGATCGGCGCCTCGACCGACACCGCGCACGTCCACCTGGCGTGGCGCAAGTCGGATGCCGACCTTGCCAAGGCCGACTTCCCCTGGATCGCCGACAATGGCGCGGTGCTGGCGAGCGCGCTCGGCATTCTCGACAAGAACGAGCATGTCGCGTTCCGCGCGACCTTCATCATCGATCCCGACAACGTGATCCAGGCGGTGCAGGTCAACGGCCTGAACGTCGGCCGCAACCCCGCCGAGACGCTGCGCGTGCTCGACGCGCTGCAGACCGACGAGTTGTGCCCGTGCAACTGGAACAAGGGCGACGACGTCCTCCAGGTCGCGGCCTGATCTGATCGGGCGCGGGCATCGGCTCGCGCCCGCTAGCTTTCCGTCACCCCAGCGAAAGCTGGGGTCCCCCTGTCTCGGGGCGACCCCAGCCTGCGCTGGGGTGACGTATGTTTGGAGAATAGACATGTCGCTCAAGGAATTCGCGTCGGCGCTGCCCGACTATGCCAAGGACATCCGCCTCAACGTCGGTTCGCTGCTGAACGAGGCGGGGCTGAACGACCAGCGCAAGTACGGCACGATCCTCGCCTGCGCGCACGGCTCGGGCCACAAGCCGCTGGTCGAGGCGGCGGAAGCGGAATGCGCGCCCAAGCTGTCGCCGGAGGCGGCCAACGCGGCACGCGCGGCGGCGGCGGTGATGGCGATGAACAACGTCTATTACCGCTTTACCCACCTCGCCTCGAACGAGGAATATCGGACGATGCCGGCCAAGCTGCGCATGAACGTGATCGGCGCGCCGGGCATCGACAAGGTCGATTTCGAGCTGTTCAGCCTGGCGGTCAGCGCGATGAACGGCTGCGGCATGTGCATCGATTCGCACGAGAAGGTGCTGCGCAAGGCCGAGGTGTCGGCATCGAACGTCCAGGACGCGGCGCGCATCGCGTCGGTGATGAAGGCGCTGGCGACCATCCACGCGACGCTCTGATGCCCGACGTGCTCCCGCGAAGGCGGGAGCCCAGGGTCACGAGCGCTGCGCTGCTTGGCTCTGGGCTCCCGCCTGCGCGAGAGTACGATTACGCCGCAAAGAACCGATATACGCTGAACAGGCTGGTCGCGGTCAGGACGATGCCGACAAGGACCAGCAGCGTCTTGGTCGGCACGCGCTTGGCGATGATGGCGCCGAACGGCGCGGCGATCACGCCGCCGATCAGCAGGCCGAGCACCGGATGCCAGAATTCCGGCCCGAACCCGGTCGAGCCGATGCCGATCAGGAAGGTGATCGAGACCGAGACGGTCAGGAAGAACTCGACCGAATTGACGGTGCCGATCGTCGTGCGCGGTGTCGCGCCCTGAACGAGCAGGTTCGACGTCACCACCGGCCCCCAGCCGCCGCCGCCCGCCGCATCGAGAAAGCCGCCGGCGAGGCCCAGCGGCTCGATCACGCGCGGCTCGCGCTCGCGGTGCGGCGGATAGCGAAGGCCCCGCCACAGGAGATAGAGGCCGATCCCCGACAGATAGGTCATCACAATCGGCCGGGTGATGGAGGCATCGATCGACGTCAGCAGGTACGCACCCGTCACCCCGCCGATGACGCCAGGGACGAGCAGGCGCCAGAACAGCTTCCAGTTGACGTTCTTGTGAATGGCATGGCTGATCCCCGACACGCCGGTCGTGAAGCATTCGACCAGGTGGACGCCCGCCGATGCGGTCGCGGGGGGGACGCCGATCACGCTCACCAACAGGGTGCTGGAGATTACGCCGAACGCCATGCCCAGCGCGCCGTCGACGATCTGGGCCACCAGGCCGACCGCGACATAGGGCAGCATTTCGGCGAACTGGATGCCTTCGAACATGCGCGTCCTTATCAAGAGTGACACGGTGGGGATTGCCGGGGCACGCGGCCGGAAACAAGACAGTTCGCGTTTAGCGCTCACAAGCGGTCAAGGTTGCCTGCTTGGAATGTCATGACGGCCGTCCTACATCGCATGCTTCGTGGCTAGGGGACACGCCATGCTGAGGGCGCTTCGCGTCTATCTCGATTCGATTCGCGCGCGCGACCCCGCGCCGCGATCGCGTGCTGAAATCCTGCTCTATCCGGGCGTGTGGGCGCTTGCCTATCACCGGATCGCGCACTGGCTGTTCGTGCGCGGCTGGTTCTTTGCCGCGCGCGCGGTCAATCATTGGTCGCGCTGGCTGACCGCGATCGACATCCATCCGGGCGCGGTGATCGGGCGCAATTTCTTCATCGACCATGGCTTCACCGTCATCGGCGAGACGGCGGTGATCGGCGACGACGTCACCATCTATCAATGCGTGACGCTGGGCGGAACCAGCCCCGACAACGGCGTCGCGGGCAAGCGGCACCCGACGCTCTTGAACGGCGTCATCATCGGATCGGGCGCGCAGGTCTTGGGCCCGATCACGGTGGGCGAGCGCGCGCGCGTCGGCGCGAATGCGGTGGTGACCAAGGACGTGCCCGAGGGCGCGACGATGGTCGGCATCCCCGCCAAGGCGACGCTGATCGAGGCGGAGACGTACCAGAAGCCGTTCATGCCCTATGGCACCCCGTGCAGCCAGGTGTTCGACCCGGCGACGCAGAAGGTCGAGATCCTGCGCTGCGAGCTCGAGGCGATGCGCAAGCGGCTGGATGCGCTGGTCGCCGAGGAAGCGGAGCGCCGCAACCGGGCGTGAGCGGCGAGGTCATTCCCCTTCATGGCCGACGGCCGCTCCAGATCGGCTTCGAACGGCTCGAGCTGAACCGCATCCTCGACCTGTATGGCCGGATGGTCGCGGCGGGGCATTGGCGCGACTATGCGATCGAGCTGGGGCGCGATGCGGCGGTGTTCGCCGCCTTTCGCCGCGCGGCCGAGCGGCCCGAGGTGCGGATCGAGAAGCGCCCGGCGCTGCGCCAGCGCCAGGGCATGTGGGCGCTGGTGAGCGAGACGGGCGCGGTGCTGAAGCGCGGACACGACCTTGCCGGCGTTCTCGCTCCCCTCGAACGCCGGCTGATGAAGATCGTCGAGGACTAGGCCACGGCGGGCGGCAGGCGCATCGCCATGTCGCTGCCGAGCAGCCCCACCACGCGGCGGCGCATCGGCTGCCAAAAGGCCGAGAGCGTCAGCAGGCCGGAGCCGATGATGAGCCCGGTGAACGCCGCGCCCAGCTCGACCGCGCCGGCACTACGGAACAGCTCGTAGAGCGCGAATAGGACATAGGCGAGGCTGGAGACGAGCAGCGCGCGGCGGTCGACTGCCAGCGCGACGAACGCGAAGGCGAGATAGAGCGCGAGCACCGCGACCGCGATGGCGGGGCTGACCGGCCCCTCGAACACGCCGAGCAGGTGGAAGATCGGGTGCGCGATCAGCGGCGCGGCGGCGAGATGGAGCCAGAAGGCGACGTCGCTCGCCCGCGTCGTGCGCGCGCGGTCCGAGATGTCCCAGCGCATCGCCAGCGCGAAGATCGCAAGGCCGGCGGCAAGGAGCAGCGGCAGCGCCGAGTCGTCCAGCTGCGGATAGGCGAAGAAGGCGAGCGCGACCGCGGTGCCGGTGACCGCGAGCGCGCCTGCGGCGACGGTGATCGGCACCATGAAGCGGCGCCAGTGCGCCCAGGCCGCGGCGACGCCCAGCAGCCCGACGCCCGCGAACACCGCGGCGGTCACGCGCTCGCTGAAGTCGGGTTCGATCGCGACCAGCGCGCCGATCGGGGCGGCGACCACGCCGCCGACGAACGCGCCGAGCAGCAGGATGCTGGGAAGCGCCATGCGGCGGCGGCGCGTGAAATATTCGGCGAGCAGCCAGGCCGCGACCGCGACGCCGATGCCGCCCATCCCCGGTGTGATCGCCGCGCCGATCTGGGCCACCGCCGCCAGCAAGAGCGCGAGCGCCACCGCGACGAAGATGTCGTTGAACCCGGTCAGCAGCCGAAAATGCTCCTCGTCCACGGCCGGCGTGCGGCGCTGCGCGGCAACGTGCGCACGCAGCGATTCGGCGGCGGCGGGGCTCAACGCGCCGGCGCTGACGGCACTTTCCAGATCGGTTTCACTATACATGGCTTCCCTCCTGTATTGCTCGACTATGACACAGGTGCCATAGCCGTGCAATACACTGCTCGGGGAGGCAATCAGGCGTCCAGCGTCACCGTGCCGGGGTGATGCTTGTTGAGGTGGCGGTGGATGATGCGCAGGTTGCGCGAATTCGCGCGGAAGAAATAATCGGGGACGATGCCGACGCCGGGGATCAGCCCCAGCGCCCAGTCGATGCCGACATTGCCCGCCATCCGCGTCATCGCGAACTTCGACATGCGCAGGTTGCGCGCTTCCCAGAGCATGTACGCGCCCGCCGCCGCGCCAATGAAGCTGCCGGCGACGGGGATAAGGCCGAGCATGACGTCGAGCCCGATCGGCCGGCTGAGGCCGGGAATGGTGATCGACCGTTCCATCACCCGCTCGATCGCCTCCACCCGCGTCCGCACCGAGTTGGGGTCGCGCTTGAGGGGGAGCCGGTCGAAGATCGACGGGTCGATGCGGGTCTGTGCCATGAAACCTAATTGGTTTCGCGGCGCAGGTGATTCAATGGATGCCACGCGCGCGCATTGCCGCGCCACGCGCGCAGGCGGAGCGCCACCAGCGACCAGCGCAGCGGCTGTGCCAGCGGGATAAACGCGACGTCGCGAACGAGCGCGGCATCCGCCTCCGCCAGCAATTGGCTGCGCGCCGCGAGATCGCCGCTTTCCCTGGCGCGCGCGAGGGTGCCGGCGACCGGTTCGGCACAGGGCTGGCACGCCATGCGCAGGTACCAGCGGGCGCTGTCGTAAGGGGCGACGGCGTCGACGAGGCGCAGGTCCGCCCGCGCGGTCGCCGGCACGCGGCGCGCGAGGACGCCGATGCTGGCAAGGTCGGCGATCAGCCGCGCGGCGAGGCGGCCGGCGCCCGGCCCCTCCGGCATGGCGATGGTCAGTCGCGGCGCCTGGCCGCCATTCGCCGCGCGCCAGCCGGCGACGCGCACCTGGGCCGCCGTCCGCCGCGCGTCGAGGTCGAAGGCGAGCCAGGGCGGGCGCGCCGGCGCCGCCGCCGAATCGAGCGTGTCGGGCAGCAGCGTGTCGCTCGCCGTCCAGTCGGCGGCGAAGTCGCGGGTCAGCGCGGCGCGGTCGATTGCCATCGCCACCGCCTCCCGCCGCTCGGCCGCGGCGAGGAAGCCGCTCCGCCGCGTGACGGCCAGCCCGAACAGCCCGCGCGCGGGATCGATGCGGCGATTGGCGGGGGGCACGTCGGCGACCTCGACCAGCGGCCAGTCGGCAAAGCTGCCGCCGCTGACGAGATCCGACCGCCGTTCGCGGAAACGCAGGATCGCGCGCGACGCGCGTTCGCTGCGCAATTCGACGAGCTCGGCCGCTTCGGGCTCCTCGGACGCATCCGCATCGGGACGGGTGGGGTCGAAGCCTGGGCGCAGCCGCACCGGCAGGCCCGCGCGATCGATGCGGAACGGCCCGCTGCCCTGCTGACGCGCGGTGCCGGCGAGCGCGAGTTCGGGCTGCGCGAACAGCGGCAACAGGTCGGGGCGGGGGCGTGACAGCCGCACCTCGATGACGAGCGGCGTCATCTCGACCACCTCGTCGATCGCCGACAGGTGCGCGCGAAGCGGGTTGCGCGGATTGGCGATCGCGCGGCGAAGGCCGGCGACGACGTCGCGCGCGGTCACGCGCTCGCCATTGGCCCACTCGGCCTCGCGCAGGCGGAAAATGTAGCTGCGTCCGTCGTCGATGACGATCCAGCGTTCGGCCAGCCCCGGCTCGACCTGTCCCAGCGCATCGAAGCGGACGAGGCCCTGCGCGGTCGAGGCGGTGAGCAGCGCGTCGGGCAGCGACAGCGACGTGCCCGGCCGTGCGGCAAGCCGCGGCGCCGCGCTGCCGATCGCGCTGACGACCACCGGCACGTCGTCCGGCCGCCGGTCGCAACCGGTCAGCAGCGCGGTGAGGAGGAGCAAGGCAGGCGAGAAGCGCATCGGTTCGCCGGGGTAACGATCGGAACGCGAGCCGGTGCCCGTCAGAAACTCGATTCGACGCTGACGCCCGCCGGCAGTCCGGTGAACGGGAGCAGCGCGGCGCCGTCGGGGGTAAGCGTGACCTTGTAGCTGCCAACCTCGCCGACCACCGCGTCGATCAGCGTGCGGCGGCGCTGCGCGATCGGGGCGATGCGGATGCGGCTTTCGTTGCCGACATGCTCGGCGGTCAGCAGCATCGCGGGGGTGGGCACGGGCGCGCCGTCGGGCGTCTTGCGGCACGCGCCGGGATCGATCGTCGCCTGTCCCTCGACGACGCCATGCCCCGGCCCGATCGTGAGCTGCGGGAATTCCGCCTGCAGGGTGACGTCGCAGGCGAAGCCGAGATTGGGGAGCAACGCGGCGAGCAGCGCGCCGTCGGCGGTGCCGCTGACCGCATCGAGCCGAACCCCGCCCGGCCGCAGCAGCGCCTGTCCGCCCAGATCGGTGTCCTCGCCCGTCGCGCGCCAGTCGACCGCGAAACCCAGCGACGTCAGCGACCGGAGCGGCGCGAAGCTCCAGCGCACGATGCTGCCGCCCGCGACGCCGACCTCGCCCGACCAGATCGTGCCGGCGACGCCGGTGCGCCACGGCCGGTTCTTGAGGAACACGCTCGCCGGGATCGTCACGAGCATCGCGAGCGCATAGGCGACTATGCCGACGCTGCCGAACAGGATAAGACGCCGCCGTGCCGCACCATCCGCATTCGGAAGCAGCGCCGCTGGATCGGCGGGCCGCGCTAGGGTTTCTGCGATCGTCCCTCGTCGCAGCAGCTTCTGCATCGATCGCGTCCCCCGTTTTCGCCGCCAAGACCGACAAGCGGCCGGTCGCGCTGCTGGTGCCGCAAAGCGGACCGCGCGCGGCGCTGGGCACTAGCATGGTGCGCGCGGCGATGCTTGCCGAAAACACGCCCGGGCGGCTGATCGTGTTCGACACCGGCGGCACCGCGGCGGGCGCCGATGCCGCGGCGCGCGCCGCGATGAAGCGCAAGGTGGCGATGATCCTGGGGCCGCTCCTGGCCGAGGAAGTCGCACCCGTGGCGGCGGTTGCGGGCGCGAGCGTGCCGGTGCTCGCCTTCTCCAACGATCCGGGTGCGCGGGCGCCGGGCGCGTTCACGATGGGCATCACTGCACGTCAGACGACGGGTGCGATCCTGCGCTATGCACGCTCGCGCGGGGTGCGGCGCGTGGCCGTGATCGCCGACGGATCGCGCTGGGCAGTGGCCGCGGCGGAAGCGGCGGCGGGGTTGCAGGGCGAGCTCAACCTGGACGTGCGGCGGATCGACGTGGCCGCGGGCCAGCCGCTGCCGGCGGCGGGGGACGCGCCCGACGCGGTGCTGATCCCCGGCGGCGGCGATCCGGTGATGGCGGCGGCGCGCAACCTGAAGACGACGGGCATCCAGCTTCTCGGCACCGTCCAAGCGCTTGACCATCGCCCCGCGAGCCTGTCCGTGCTGGAGGGCGCGTGGCTCGCCAGCCCCGATCCGGCGGCGTTCGCGGCCTTTTCCTCGGCGTTCGAGGCGCGGATGGGCGGCGAGGCTGGCATCATCGCCGCCATCGCCTATGACGCGGCGGCGATCACCAAGACGCTCCGCGGCAAGAACGCGCTCGACCGCGCCGGCCTGCTCGCCGAGCCGAGCTTCGAGACCGCGACCGGTCCCCTGCGCTTCCGCGAGGACGGCAGCGTCGCGCGCGACATGGCGATCGTGGTCGCGGGCCCCGACGGCTATGCCAAGGTCGCCACCAGCCGCGGCGCGTGAGGCGGTGAGCCTGGCCCATCGCAGTCGTCACCCCGGACTTGTTCCGGGGTCCACGTCACCGCGTACCCAGACGCCGCTGAGTGCGCGGCACGGTAGACCCCGGAACAAGTCCGGGGTGACGAATGAAGCGCAAGCCGGCTTCACCCTGATCGAGCTGATGATCTCGCTCGCGCTATTCGCGCTTATTGCGGTCGCCGGGCTCGCGCTGGTCGATTCGATCCTGGGCGTGCAGGGGCGCACCGCCACGCGGCTCGACGAGCAGGGGGCGGCGGCGCGGGCGATGTACGTGCTGACCAGCGACGTCGACCAGATCGCGCGCGGGCGAATCGTCTCCAACGGGCGCGAGCTTATCTTCACGCGGGCGGCGCCGGGGCTGGGCGGGGCGCCGGTCGAGATCCGCTGGATCCGCGCGGGCGATGCGCTGGTGCGGACGGTCGGCGGCGCGCCGCAGCCGGTCTTGTCGGGCGTCACCGCCGTTTCGGCGCGCTTCTTCGACGGCGGCTGGCGCGAGGGTTGGCCGCCGAGCGAGGAGCGCGGCGAGGACTGGCCGCGCGCGATCGAGCTTACCGTGGCGATGGGCCCGCGCGGAACGCTGCGCCGCGTCGTCGCGCTACCGACGCGTGCGAAGGGCGGGCCATGACCCGACCGTCCGCGCCCCGCGGCGAGGAGGGGCTGATCCTCATCAACGTCCTCCTGTTCGTCGCGATCGCGAGCGGGCTGGTCCTCTTGATGGTCAATCGCGAGGAGCTGGCGCTCGACGGCGCGCTGCGCATGCGGGAAGCGTCGCGCGCCGCGGCGATCGTGCGCGGCGGCGAGCTGTCGGCGCTGACGGCGCTGCGCCGCGATGCCGAGGAGGCGCCCGAGGCCGATCATCGCGGCGAGCCCTGGGCCGCGGTCGCCGAAAGCGGCATCGCGATCGAGGGCGGTACCTTCGACCTTGCCGTCGCCGATGCCGAGGGGCGCTTCAACATCAACAATGTCCGCTCGGGCCAGTCCGCGGCGGTGATCCTGTTCGAATCGATCGCGCGCGATGCGGGGCTGACGCCCGAGCAGATCGTTCAGGCGATCGGCTATGTCCGCGCCGCCGGGCCCGTCACCGACCTGCGCCCGATCCGACTGGTGGGGCTTGAGCCCGGCGCCGCCGACCGGCTGGCGACGATGGTGACCGCGCTGCCCGCCGAGACGCAGATCAGCCTCAACGCCGCGGGGCGCGAGCTTCTGACGCTGATGCTGCGCGATCCGGTGGTGGTCGAGCGCTTGCTGGCGGTGCGCGACCGGCGCGGCTTCATCGATGCCGAGGATCTGACGCGCGAAGGGCTGACGATGCCGCCCGGCACGCGCTTCGCCTCCGACCATTTCTGGGTGCGGACGCGCGCGCGGATCGGTGGCACGAGCCAACAGGGGGCGGCGCTGATCGAGCGCCGCAAGCGTGAGGACGGCACGCCGGAGACGGTGGTGGTCGAGCGCTGGCGTGGCGCCGCGATCCCGCCGGACGCGCCCGAGTTTCCCGCGGCAAAGTAACCGAACGCGGCAGCGCTTGCAGGCCGACGCGCGCTCCCGCTAGATCGCTGGCATGGCGATGACCTATGGCGATTATTTGGCGCTTCCGACGCTGTTCGACGCGCAGCGGCCGATCTCGGACCATCCCGACGAGCCGCTGTTCATCGCGATGCACCAGACGCAGGAGCTCTGGATGAAGCAGGCCATCCACGAGCTTCATCAGGCGATCACGCTGCTCCGCGCCGACCGCTTGCCGGAGGTGTACAAGGTGCTCGCGCGGGTCAGCCGCATCCAGGCGGTGATGACGCTCTCCTGGGATGTGCTCACGACGATGACGCCCAGCGACTATACGCGCTTTCGCGGCGTGCTCGGCAGTTCGTCGGGGTTCCAGTCGGACCAGTTCCGCACGGTCGAGGTGATGATGGGCTTTCGCGACGGCCCGCGCCACGGTCCCCAGACCCATGACGCCGCGACGAGGCCCAGCCTGTGGGACGAGGCCAACCTGGCGGCCGCGCGAGCGGGTCTGGCGATCCCGGAAGGCGCGCTGACCCGCGACTGGAGCGCGCCCTATACGCACGATCCCGATGTCGAGGCGGCCTGGGGCGAGGTGTATCGCGACGAGCAACGCTGGTGGCCGCTCTATCAGCTCGCCGAGAAGCTCGTCGACCTGGACGAGGCGTTCGCGACCTGGCGGCACAAGCACGTCATCACGGTCAGCCGCATCATCGGCCACAAGCGCGGGACGGGCGGCACCGGCGTCCATTATCTCGAATCGACGCTTCCCAAGCGCGCCTTTCCGGAACTCTGGTCGCTGAGGACGACGTTGTGAGGATCGGCCTGTGACGCAAAGCTACAAGCATCTGTTCCAGCGCTCACTCGCCGCGAATGCCGACCGGCTGCACTTCGCCGCGCACAGCCATCATCTGTGGCCCGATGCGAGCTGGCTGGGGCATCAGGCGGCGTGGGAGGATGCTGCGCGGCTTGCCGATACCAAGTGGCGCCGCGTGATGGAGGAAATGTGGCCCGCCGGGCAGGGCCATGTCGCGCGTGAGCTTGGCCTTCCCGATCCGTCCAGCGTCTGCTTCGCGGGCAACACCCACGACTTCCTGATCCGCATCGTCTCGGCGATCGACCGGCGGCCGGTCCGCATCCTCGCCACCGCGGGCGAGTTCCACAGCTTCACGCGCCAGGCGGCGCGCTGGGTCGAGAGCGGCGAGGTGGTGCTCGAGACCGTCGAGGCGGGCGAGGGCGTCGAGGAACGGCTGGTCGAGCGCGCACGATCGGGCGACCACGACCTGATCGTCGTCAGCCATGTCGCGTTCGGCACCGGCCGCGTGTTCGGTGCGCTGTCCGACCTTGCCGCCGTCGCCGCGCCCGAAGGGCCCTGGGTGCTGGTCGACGGCTATCACGGCTTCATGGCGGTCGAGACCGACTTCTCCGCCTATGCCGGAGCGCTGTTCTACACCGCCGGCGGCTACAAATATGCGATGTCGGGGGAAGGGATCGGCTTCCTTCATGCGCCGCCCGGTTTCGCGCCGCGGCCGGGGATCACCGGCTGGTATGCCGCGTTCGACGACCTCTCGGCGCCGCTGGGCGGGGTCGGCTATGCGCCCGATGGCCGTCGCTTCCTGGGATCGACGTTCGACGTGTCGGGCCTCTACCGCTTCGTCGCGGTGCGCGACATGCTGGCGCGGGAGGGGCTGTCGACCGCGACGATCTCCGCGCATGTCGCGGGCCTGCGCGACCAGTTGATCGGCGGGCTCGATCGCTCGCCGCTCGGCGACATGGAGATCGTCAATCCGCCCGGGCCGGTGCAGGCGCGCTTCCTGGCACTCCGCAGCCCGCGTGCCGCCGACTGGCAGGCGGCGCTGCTTGCGCGCGACGTCTATACCGATGTGCGCGGCGACGTGCTGCGCATCGGCATCGGCCTCTACCACGACGCCCGCGACGTCGAGGCGTTCTGCGACGCCGCAACAAAGCTATAGCCGGGCTGGCATTTCGCGCATCAAAGCTGCATAGGGCGCGCTTCCCCGAGACTCCCGAAAGCGTAAATCATGCCTGCCTATCGTTCCCGCACCACCACCCATGGCCGCAACATGGCGGGCGCGCGCGGGCTGTGGCGCGCGACGGGGATGAAGGACGAGGATTTCGGCAAGCCGATCATCGCCGTCGCCAACAGCTTCACCCAATTCGTTCCCGGCCACGTCCACCTCAAGGATCTCGGCCAACTCGTCGCGCGAGAGATCGAGGCGGCGGGCGGCGTCGCCAAGGAATTCAACACCATCGCCGTCGATGACGGGATCGCGATGGGCCATGGCGGCATGCTCTATTCGCTGCCCAGCCGCGAGCTCATCGCCGACGCGGTCGAGTATATGGTCAACGCGCACTGCGCCGACGCGATCGTCTGCATCTCCAATTGCGACAAGATCACGCCGGGCATGCTGATGGCCGCGATGCGCCTCAACGTCCCCGTCGTCTTCGTGTCGGGCGGGCCGATGGAGGCGGGCAAGGTCGTCGTGAAGGGTAAGGAGCGCGCGCTCGACCTGGTCGACGCGATGGTCGTCGCCGCCGACGACAGCTACACCGACGAGGAAGTGGCGGTGATCGAGCGGTCGGCCTGTCCGACCTGTGGCTCGTGCTCGGGCATGTTCACCGCCAATTCGATGAACTGCCTGACCGAGGCGCTGGGGCTGGCGCTGCCCGGCAACGGGTCGGTGCTGGCGACGCATGCCGATCGCGAGAAGCTGTTCCGCGAGGCGGGGCACCTGATCGTCGACCTCGCCAAGCGTTATTACGAGCAGGACGACGACACCGCGCTCCCCCGCACCATCGCCAGCCGCGCCGCGTTCGAGAACGCGATGAGCCTGGACATCGCGATGGGCGGGTCGACCAACACCGTGCTCCATTTGCTGGCGGCGGCGCAGGAGGGCGGCGTCGATTTCGGGATCGCCGAGATCGACCGCCTCAGCCGCCGCGTGCCGGTGCTTTGCAAGGTCGCGCCCGCGGTCGCCGACGTGCATATGGAGGACGTCCACCGCGCCGGCGGGATCATGGCGATCCTGGGCCAGCTGGAGCGCGGCGGGCTGTTCGACGCCTCGCTGCCCACCGTCCATTCGGCGACGTTCGCCGACGCGCTCGACCGCTGGGATGTGTCGCGCACCAACTCGGACGAGGTCCGCACCTTTTATCGCGCGGCGCCCGGCGGCGTGCCGACGCAGACCGCGTTCAGCCAGGCCGAGCGCTGGGACGAGCTCGACACCGATCGCGCGGGCGGCGTCATCCGCTCGGTCGAGAACGCCTTTTCGAAGGATGGCGGCCTTGCCGTGCTGTTCGGCAACCTCGCGCCCGAAGGCTGCATCGTGAAGACCGCGGGGGTGGACGAGTCGATCCTGACCTTCCGCGGGACCGCGCATGTGTTCGAGAGCCAGGACGCCGCGGTCGCCGGCATCCTCGGCAACATGGTCAAGCCGGGTGAGGTCGTGCTGATCCGCTATGAGGGGCCGAAGGGCGGGCCGGGGATGCAGGAGATGCTGTACCCGACCAGCTATCTGAAGTCGAAGGGGTTGGGCAAGGCGTGCGCGCTCGTCACCGACGGGCGCTTCTCGGGCGGCAGCTCGGGGCTGTCGATCGGCCATGTCTCGCCCGAGGCGGCCGAGGGCGGGCTGATCGCGCTGGTCGAGCAGGGCGACCCGATCGTCATCGACATCCCCAACCGCCTGATCGCGCTCGACCTGCCGGAGAATGTGCTCGCGCAGCGCCGCGCGGCGATGGTCGAGAAGGGCGCCAAGGCGTGGAAGCCGGTCGGCCGCAAGCGCGAGGTCTCGGCGGCGCTGCGTGCATACGCCGCCCTGACGACGAACGCGTCGCGCGGCGCGGTACGCGACGTGAGTCAGGTCGAGGGCTGACCTCATCTGTGCCCCGGCGAAGGCTGGGGCCCACGTAGGGAACGTCTTTGGTTGCGCGCAGCGACTGCCAACGGAGGCTTTCCGAACTGGACCCCGGCCTCCGCCGGGGTGCAAGCTTCGTCATCCCGGCCTTGAGCCGGGATCCCGCTTCTTCTGATCGAACGGGCAGAAAGCGGGACCCCGGATCAAGTCCGGGGTGACGTTCAAAGGACCCGTGCTCCCGCGCAGGCGGGAGCCCAGAGCCAAGCAGCGCGGCGTTGGTGACCCTGCGCTCGCGCCTGCGCGGGAGCGCGGCTCCTTACCCCAGCGCTTCGACCTGTTCCGCCAGCTCCAGCCAGCGCATCTCCGCGGCGTCCTTCTCGCCGTGCAGGCGCGCGACGTCCTTCATCAACTTGTCGAAGCGCGCCGGGTCCTTCGCGTAAAGCGCCGGGTCCGCCATCGCCGCCTCCGCTGCGGCGATCTCGGCGTCGATCGCCTCGATCCGCTGGGGCAGTTGGTCGTAGTCGCGCTGGTCCTTGTAGGTGAGCTTCGCCGCCTTGGGCCGGGCTATCTCGACCGGCTTCGGTGCGGTCTTCCTGGCCGCGACCTGGCGCACCTTCCGCTTGGCCTCCCAATCGGCATAGCCGCCGGGCACAATGTCGGCGGTGCCCGATCCGTCGAGTCCCAGCGTCACCGTCACCGTGCGGTCGAGAAAGTCGCGATCGTGGCTGACGATCAGCACCGTCCCCTCATAATCGCCGATCACTTCCTGGAGCAGGTCGAGCGTCTCGAGGTCGAGGTCGTTGGTCGGCTCGTCCAGCACCATCAGGTTCGACGGCCGCGCGAACTCGCGCGCCATCAACAGCCGCGATCGCTCGCCGCCCGACAGCGTGCCGACCTTGGCGTCGATCAGCTCGGGCGCGAACAGGAACTCCTTCAAATACCCGTGGACGTGCTTGCGCACGCCGAGCACGTCGATCCACTCGCCGCCGTCGGCCAGCACGTCGCGCACCGTCTTCTCGGGTGCCATGCGGCTGCGCTGCTGGTCGATGATGACGGGTTCGAGCGTCTTGGCGAGCTTCACCTCGCCCGTATCGGGCTCGATCTGCCCGGTCAGCAGCTTGATGAGCGTCGACTTGCCCGCGCCGTTCGGGCCGACGATGCCGATCCGGTCGCGGCGCGTGACGCGCAGGTTGAGGTCCTTCAGGATCGGGCGGTCGCCATAATGCTTGGCGACGTGCTTGGCGTCGATGACGACCCGCGTCTTGGCATCGTCGGTGCCGACGCTGAGCGCCGCGGCGCCCTGCGGCCCCTGCATCGCCGCCCGCTCGGCCCGCATTTCGAGAAGCTTGGTCAGGCGACCCTGGTTGCGCTTGCGCCGGCCGGTGACGCCGCGCTGGAGCCAATGCTCCTCGAGCTTGAGGCGGGCATCCAGCTTCTCGGCGGCGCGCTGTTCCTCGGCGGCGACTTGTTCGGTCCACGCCTCGAACCCGCCGAAGCCCACCTCGGCGCGGCGGATGCTGCCGCGATCGAGCCACAGCGTCTGGCGCGTCAGGCGGGTGAGGAAGGTGCGATCGTGGCTGATGACGACGAAGGCGCCGGTAAAGCGGCTCAGCCAGTCCTCCAGCCACTCGATCGCGGTGATGTCGAGATGGTTGGTCGGCTCGTCGAGCAGCAGCACGTCGGGGTTCTGCGCCAGTGCGCGCGCGATCGCCGCGCGGCGCCGCTCGCCGCCACTCGCCGTTGCGGCCTCCCGGCCCAGGTCGATGCCGAGCTGGTCGGCGATCGCCTCGGCCTCGTGCCGCGCGGGCGGGCGGTCGCCGCCCAGCACGAAGTCGAGCAATGTCGCGCAGCCGGCGACCTGCGGGTCCTGTTCCAGCATGACGACGTTGGTGCCGGGCACGATCGTGCGCCGCCCCTCGTCCGCGTCGAGCCGGCCGCCGATCAGCTTGAGCAGCGTCGTCTTGCCCGCACCATTGCGCCCGATCAGCGCCAGCCGGTCGCGCGCGCCGATATAGAGGTCGAGGTGACGGAACAGCCAGCCCGACCCCTGAACGAGGCCGAGATCTTCATAGGACAGGACAGGTGCGGCCATGGCGCCGCCAGTTAGGCGCTTCGGCCCGCGCCAGCAAGGATCGCGGCCGTTGCCCGAAAGCCACGACAGCGTTGCCCGATAGTTACGTCCCTATTCACAGGCTGTTCAACGCCCCGACCCTATGCGATGCGCCATGAGGATGACGGGCCTTTCGGTTCTGGCGGCGGTGGCGTGCGCGTGGACGGGAAGCGGCGATGCGATCGCCGCGCCGGTCGAACAGCGTGCCGACGATCATCGCGCCGCCCGCGCCGCCCGGGTCGAAGGCCGCATCCTCCCGCTGCGCGAGATCGAGAGCCGCGTCGTGCCGCGCGTGAAGAACGCCCGGTACATCGGCTTCGACTTCGATTCGGGAACCGCGGTTTACACGCTCAAGTTCCTGCGCGATGGAAATGTGATCTGGATCGATGTCGACGGGCGTTCAGGTCAGGTTCTGGGCCGCTCGGGCAACTGACAGCGACTGCTTTAGGGGAACGCGATGCGCGTGCTGATCGTCGAGGACGAACCGAATCTTCGCCAGCAACTGTCGAACACGCTGATCGGCGCGGGCTATGCCGTCGATACCGCCAGCGACGGCGAGGAAGGGCTCTTCCTGGGCCAGACCGAGCAATATGACGCGATCATCCTCGACCTCGGCCTGCCCGAGATCGACGGGCTGACCGTGCTCGACCGCTGGCGGCGCGAGGGGCGGACGACGCCCGTCCTCGTCCTGACCGCGCGCGACAGCTGGTCGGACAAGGTCGCCGGGCTCGATGCGGGCGCCGACGATTATGTCGCCAAGCCCTTCCAGACCGAGGAGCTGATCGCCCGCCTGCGCGCGCTCATCCGGCGCGCATCGGGCAATGCCTCGGCCGAGTTGACCGCGGGCGACATCCGCCTCGACACGCGCTCGGGCAAGGTCACCAAGGCGGGCGACCCGGTCAAGCTGACGGCGCAGGAATACAAGCTCCTCAGCTACCTTCTCCACCACAAGGGCAAGGTGGTGAGCCGGACCGAGCTGATCGAGCACATCTACGACCAGGATTTCGACCGCGACTCGAACACGATTGAGGTGTTCGTGACGCGTATCCGCAAGAAGCTGGGACCCGACGTCATCACCACGATCCGCGGTCTCGGCTACAGCCTGGACGACCCGTCGGGCGCGCCGGCCAGCGCCGACTGATCCAGGGCGAAACGCCGTGAGCGAGGCCGCGCCCGACCGCCCGCGCCCCTATGTGCGGATCACCGGCTCGCTCAGCCGGCGGATGATCGTGATCGCCTCGGCGTGGATCCTGCTCCTGCTCGCGGGCGGCGGGTTCGCGCTCGACCGCGTGCTGACGGGCGCGATCACGCGCAATTTCGACGACCAGCTCGACTATCTCCTCACCTCGATGATCGTCTCGGCCGAGATCGACAGCGAGGGCGAGGTGACGTTCAACCGCGAGCTCGCCGACCAGCGCTTCTTCGAACCCTATTCGGGCCTCTACTGGCAGGTGTCGGGCAAGGGGTTCCGGCCGTTTCCCTCCCGCTCGCTGTGGGACCGGGTGCTGCGCGTGCATCCGCACGCCGCCAACGGCGCCGTCCACACCTATGATTCGGAAGAGTTTCCCGACGAGAAGCTGCGCGTCGCCGAACGCGACGTGAAGCTGCCGCGGTCGACGGTCTGGTGGCGGTTCCAGATCGCGCAGAGCCGCGCGATGCTCGACGCGCAGATCGCCGCGCTTCGCCAGACGCTGATCCGAAGCTTCCTGCTGCTCGGGCTCGGCCTGATCGTCATGGCCGCGCTCCAGACCTGGTATGGCTTGCTGCCGCTCAAGAAGCTCCGTCGCGAGCTGGCGGCGATGCGCGGCGGCGATTCGCCGCGGATCGAGGGGCCGATGCCCGCCGAAGTCGCGCCGATGGTCGAGGAATTGAACGGCCTCATCCAGCACAATGAGCGCCAGGCCGAGGAAGCGCGGCGCCATGCCGGCAACCTCGCCCATGCGCTCAAGACGCCGCTGACGGTCATCATGAACGCGGCGGCGGCGGGCAGCGACGACTTGCCGGACACGGTGGTGCGCGAGGCGCGGACGATGCGCCGCCAGATCGACCACCACCTCGCGCGCGCTCGCGCGGTTGGGCGTCGGGGCAGTGCGCACAGCCGGGCGGAGGTGTGGCCCTCGATCGAGGCGGTCGAGCGTGCGGTCGCGCGCCTCTATCGCCACGTCCGCATCGACGTCGACGGGCGCAAGGACCTCACCGCGCATATCGAGCGGCAGGACCTCGACGATTTGCTCGGCAACCTGGTCGAGAATGCCGCGAAATATGGCGGTGGCAGCGTGTTCATCACCGTCGGCGCGACGACGGGCTTCGTCGAGATCCTGGTCGAGGACGACGGCACCGGCATTCCCGAGGCCGACCGCGTCCGCATCTTCGATCGCGGCGTGCGGCTGGACAGCGGCAAGCCGGGCACGGGCCTGGGCCTCGCGATCGTCCGCGACGTGGCGGAAATCTACGAGGGCACGGTGAGCCTGGAGGAAAGCGAGGATCTGGGCGGCCTCCTCGTGCGCCTCCGCCTGCCGATGGCGAACTGAGCGCTAGCCTCAGAACCCGTTCGTCCTGAGCCTGTCGAAGGACGTTTCACAAGCGGAGCGCCCGATGGCACGTGCTTCGACAGGCTCAGCACGAACGGAAAAACACCGTCGCCCCAGCGAAGGCTGGGGCCGCTATCGAGTAGGCGCGCTCATGCGGCATGAGACCCCAGCCTGCGCTGGGGTGACGATCTATCCCACCTTCGTAAAATCCAGATCGTGAAAGTCGTAGCTGAAGTCCGCCAGCGGCGAGAGCGCCTTCATCTTTGCTCCCGTCGCGCGGCCACCCTCGACAGTGAAGGTCACCACCGCATCCTCGCCCGCGCCGGGCTTGAACCGCGTGCGGAACGCGTCGGTGCCCCAGGGCTCCAGCGCGCTCGTGAACACCGGGGTCGGCACGAAATCGATGTGGAGCCCCTTGCCCCGCTCAGCGACGGCGACGTCGCCGTACCACGGATCGCGGTACCGCCCGGCATAGGCCGAGAGCGGCAGGCTCGGCGCGCCCGCGGGTGCCTTGTCGATGCCGCCCGCCGCCGCGACCGCGGCGAACGCTTCCTTGTCCATCGCATCGCGCCGCTTCTCGAACGCGCCCGCCCAGTCGAACGGCCCGACGCCCATCAGATGGTCGAGGATCGCGTTGCGCAGCGCCGCCGACGGGCCGTCCTCCGTGTTGGTGAACACCGCCACCGCATACCCCAGCCGCGGCAGCATCGCCGTCTGCGTGATCTGGCCCGACAGTCCGCCCGAATGATGGACCAGCCGTTCGCCGCGATAATCCTGCACGAACCAGCCGAGCGCATAGGTCGAGGTGACGCCGCGCGAGGGCCAATCGGCACTCGGCCCGTCGCTCGACCCGACGATGGTGACAGGCTTCCACATCTCCGCCGCCGACGCCTCGCTCCACAGCCGCCCGCCGCCGGGCAGCGCGCCCTTGGCGAGCTGGACCCGGAGCCACTTGGCGATGTCGGTAACGCTGGCGTTGATGCCGCCCGCGGCGTCGGTCATCGGCCCCTCGTCGGGGGCGACGCGGGCGAGCTTGCCCTGTCCCCGCACCGGCGGCCCCAATCGCGCGTGGCGCCCGGCGACGTTGGCGTCCTTCAAGAAGCGGAGCGCCGGCACCGCATCCGCCATGCCAAGCGGCTTGAGCAGCCGCGCCTCGACGAACCGGTCCCAGCTCTGCCCGCTCACCCGCTCGATCAGCAGCCCCGCAACGACATAGAGCGCATTGTCATAGGCATAGCCGGTACGAAAACCGCGCGCGAACGGGAAATAGGGCAGCCCTTTCAGGATGTCGCTCGCCGGCCGGTCGCTGGCGGGGAACTGCATCAGGTCGCCGGCGCCCAGCGCCAGCCCGCTGTTGTGGACGAGCAGTTCGCGCACCGTCAGGTTCTCGGTCGCGAGCGGATCCTTCATCCGGAACTCGGGGATGTGCTTGCGGACCGGATCGTCCCAGCCAAGCTTCTTCTCCTCGACCAGCAGCGCGAGCGCCGCGGCGGTGAAGCTCTTGCTGTTCGAGGCGATGGCGAAGCGCGTGTGCGCGTCGATCGCGCCCGGCTGGCCGACCGTGCGGACGCCATAGCCCTTGAGCCACGGTTCGGCGCCGGGCCGGATTACCGCGATGCCGACACCGGGGATCTCGAACCGGCGCATGAAGGTGGCGACGACGCCGTCGACATAGGCCGGGTCGAACCGCGACGTCGCCGCCTGTGCCCGCCCCGCGCCGGGCAAGGCCAATCCGGCCGCACCCATCGCCGCCAGGCCCAGCGCGCCGCGCCGGTCGATCCGCATCTCGCTCATGGTCTCGTCCCCCCGCCGCGACGCTATCGCGCGTGCGGGCGGCCGAAAAGTGGAATCACGCCTCCAGCTCGACGTCCCAATAGAGCCAGTCGTGCCACGTCTCGTGCAGATAGCCCGGCGGGAAGCGCCGGCCGTTTTCCTGAAGGTGCCAGCTCGTCGGCCGGATCGGTTGCTCGTAGAGCGGCATGTGGGCCTCGCGCGGGGTGCGACCGCCCTTCTTGAGATTGCACGGCGCACAGGCGGTGACGACATTCTCCCACGTCGTGCGCCCGCCATAGGCGCGCGGCACCACATGGTCGAAGGTCAGGTCGCTCGGCGTCCCGCAATATTGGCAGCTGAACTTGTCGCGCAGGAACAGGTTGAACCGCGTGAAGGCGGGGAATTGCGACGGCTTCACATATTGCTTGAGCGCGATGACCGAGGGCAGCTTGATCGCCGCGCTCGGGCTCCTGATCTCGCGCTCGTAATGCGAGACGATGTTGACCCGGTCGAGGAACACCGCCTTGATTGCGGTCTGCCACGGCCAGACGGACAGCGGATAATAGCTGAGCGGGGTAAAATCGGCATTGAGCACCAGTGCCGGGCAACCGTCCGGATGGCGGATCAGATCGGGATGGTACATGGAAGCTCCCAGTCACCAACGCGCGGGTCCTCCTGTCGCCGAACAGGATGACGTTGCCATGACAGCACGGCGATCGACTCGCGGTCAAGGGTGGCGATGAGCGTCACGACCCGCTTTGCGCCGAGCCCCACCGGCGCGCTGCACCTGGGCCACGCCTGGTCGGCGGTGCAGGCCCACGTGCGGGCGAGGGACGTCGGCGGGCGTTTCCTGCTCAGGATCGAGGATATCGACGGCACGCGCAGCCGGCCCGAGCATGTGGCGGGCATCCTCGCCGATCTCGACTGGCTCGGCCTTGATTGGGACGGGGACGTGGTGTTCCAGTCGGCGCGGCTCGACCGCTACACGGCGGCACTCGACCGGCTGCGGGTGATGGGCCTCGTCTATCCCTGTACCTGCACGCGCGCCGATATCGCCGCCGCGGCGAGCGCGCCGCATGGGCCGGCGGGGGTGGTCTATCCGGGCACGTGCCGCGAGCGCGCCGCCGATCTGTCGCAGCCGCATTGCTGGCGGCTCGACATGGCGGCGGCGATCGCGGCGGCCGGACCGCTCGTCTGGACTGACGAGATCGCCGGCACGATCGCCGCCGATCCGGCGAGCCACGGCGACGTCGTGCTTGCGCGCAAGGACGCGCCGTCGAGCTATCACCTGTCCGTGACCGTCGACGACGCGGCACAGGGCATCACCCATATCGTGCGCGGACGCGACCTGTTCGAGGCGACGCACGTCCATCGGCTGCTTCAGGCGCTGCTGGGCCTGCCAACGCCGATCTATCGTCATCACCCGCTGCTCGCCGGCGCCGACGGGACACGCCTGGCAAAGCGGCACGGCGCGCCATCGCTCGCCAACCTGAGGGCGGCGGGCATGGACGGGCGGGCGCTCGCCATGGACCTAAAGAGAGGGCGGCTTCCGCTTGGTTTCGGGGTGCTGGATGACTAGATAAGGCGTCATGAACACCTTTCTCGTCATCCTCCTGATCGCCGCGATGATCGCGACGGTCGTCGCGCTGATCCGCGGCATCGTCGCCTTCCTCAAGGTGACGGAGGCCGATCTGAAGGGCGAGGGCGGGCCGTCCGCCTCCTCGGTCAAGTCGAACAAGATGATGCAGTTCCGCATCTTCTTTCAGGCGCTGGCGATCCTGATCGTCGTCGTCATCATGTTCGCCGCCGGCCGGACCTGATCCTCTGGTCAAGCTCAACAAGATCTACACGCGGACCGGCGACGCGGGCACGACCGGCCTGGTCGACGGGTCGCGCGTGTCCAAGGCAGGATCGCTGATCGCCGCCATCGGCGAGGTGGACGAGGCGAACTCGGCGCTGGGCGTCGCGCTGTCGCTGATGCCGGAGGACGAGTGGCGCGCCGGGATGGCGATCGTCCAGAACGAGCTGTTTGACCTGGGCGCCGACCTCGCGACGCCATGGCCGGGCGGCGAGCACGATCTTCGCGTAACGCCCGCTCAGACCGGCCGGCTGGAGGCGCTGATCGACCGCGCGACCGCGGCGCTCGATCCACTGACCAGCTTCATCCTGCCGGGCGGAACGCCGGCCGCGGCCGCGATGCATGTCGCCCGTGCGACGATCCGCCGGGCCGAGCGCGCGATCGTGGCCGCAGCCGGCGATCACGCGCTCAATCCCGAAGCCTTGATCTACATCAACCGACTGTCAGATTTAACATTTGTTGTCGCTCGCTGTTTGAACCAAAGTGCCGGCGGCGACGTTCTATGGGTTCCGGGGGCATCACGCTGAACGTCTGACTGGCTTTCCAGCGCGCCGTGTCGCCACGACGGGAGACGCGCGTTGCAGCCAGATCGCCAGACCAGCCCGCGGTCGCCATCCCTGGCGAACCTTTTCCTTGCGACGCGCGGATTGACCGAGGCGCTCGCCGCGCCGCTCTCCGACGCCGACGCCACCGTCCAGTCGATGCCCGACGCGTCGCCGGCCAAATGGCACCTCGCGCACACTACCTGGTTCTTCGAGACCTTCGTGCTGCGCGACCATGTGCCGGGCTATCAGCGCTTCGACGATCGCTACCCGTTCCTGTTCAACAGCTATTACGAGGCCGAGGGCGCACGTCATGCGCGGCATCGCCGCGGCATGGTGACGCGGCCGACGCTGGCCGAGGTGCTCGACTATCGCGCGGCGGTGAACGCGGCGGTGGCCGAGGCGCTGCCCACGCTGCCGCCCGCCGCGCTCGAGCTGATCGAGCTCGGCATCCATCACGAGCAGCAGCATCAGGAGCTGTTCGTCACCGACATCCTTCACCTCTTCTCGGAAAACCCCTGCGAGCCCGCGCTGTACGAGCCGCAGCGCAAGCAGCCGGTGGCGATGCCCGGCCCGGTCGGCTGGATCGAGCATGCAGGTGGGATCGCTGAGATCGGCCATGACGGTACCGGCTTCGCCTTCGATTGCGAGGGGCCGCGGCACCGGGTGCTGCTCCATCCCCATGCGATCGCCGACCGCACGATCACCAATGGCGAATGGGCCGCGTTCATCGCCGATGGCGGGTACCGCGACGCGCGCCACTGGCTGTCCGACGGTTGGGCGTGGGTGAAGGCGGAAGCGATCGAGGCGCCGCTTTATTGGGCCAAGGATGGCGATACCTGGACGCGCTTCGGCCTGGACGGGCGTCGCCCGGTCGACCCGGCCGCGCCGGTGACGCATGTCAGCTTCTACGAGGCGGACGCCTATGCCAGCTGGGCCGACGCGCGCCTGCCCACCGAGGCCGAGTGGGAAGTTGTCGCTGCGGATGCCGATCCGGCAGGCGGCAACCAGATGGACGCCGCCGGCGCGGTCGAGCCGCGGCCTTCGCCCGGCGGACCCGCCCTGGTCGGGGACGTCTGGGAATGGACGGGCAGCGCCTATCGCCCCTACCCAGGCTTTCGCCCCGTCGAGGGCGCGGTCGGCGAGTATAACGGCAAGTTCATGAGCGGCCAGTTCGTGCTGCGCGGCGGATCGTGCGCGACCCCGCGCGGCCACCTTCGCACCAGCTATCGCAACTTCTTCTATCCGCATCAGCGCTGGCAGTTCACCGGCGTGCGCCTGGCAAAGGACCTCTGACATGCTGAAGCCTGAGATCGAGGACGGGCAGGTCAGCCTGGCGGACCCGGCGTTCCGCGCCGACGTGCTCACCGGCCTCGCCGCGCGGCCGCGCGCAATCCCGGCGCGCTGGTTCTACGACCGGCGCGGATCGGAGCTGTTCGAGGCGATCACCGAGCTTCCTGAATATTACCCCACCCGCACCGAAGTCGCGCTGCTCGACAGCGCATGCGGCGAGATCGCCGAACAGGTCGGACCGGGCCGCGCGGTGATCGAGTTCGGCTCCGGCTCCTCGACCAAGACGCCGCGCCTGCTCGGCTGTACCGATCCCGCCGCCTATGTCCCGATCGACATCTCGGGCGATTTCCTGCGCGCCTCCGCGGCCGAACTGGCGCGAGGATTCCCCGGCCTGCCGGTGCTGCCGGTCGAGGCCAATTTCATGCATCCGGTGCCGCTGCCCGCCGCGGTCGCCGACATGCCCAAGCTCGGCTTCTTTCCCGGTTCGACGATCGGCAACATGACGCCCTTCGCCGCCACCGACCTGCTCCGCGCGATGCGCACGAGCCTGGGCGAGGGCGCGATGCTGCTGATCGGCATCGACCGGGTAAAGGATCCCGCGGTGCTCGTCCCGGCCTATGACGATGCGGCGGGCGTCACGGGGGCGTTCAACCTCAACCTCATCGAGCGGATCAATCGCGAGCTTTCCGGCACGATCCCCGTCGATGCGTTCGCGCACAAGGCGGTGTGGAACGACGCCGCCTCGCGCATCGAGATGCATCTGGAGGCGCAGCGCGACGCGACCTTCACCGTCGAGGGACGGCCGTTCGCGCTTGCCGCTGGCGAGACGATCCACACCGAGAACAGCCACAAATATGGCGAGCGCGGCGCGCGCGTGCTGCTCCGTTCGGGCGGCTGGACGCCGGTCGCCGAATGGACCGACCCCAAGGGCTGGTTCTCGCTGATCCTGGCCGAAGCGAAGCCGGTCGACCTGGCGCCTTGAGGATCAGCGCGCCACCCGCGCGATCCAGGTGCGGATCAGCGCGCGGCTGCCCCGGCACTCGGTCATCTCTGCACGCTCGGTCAGCCTGAAGCTTCTGCCGTCCCACGCATAGCTCTGTGACACGCCGCAATCGCCGAGACCGCGTCCCTTGGCATAGGAGGACAGGATACCGCGATCATAGGACGGCGTGACCACGGTCGGCACGACCTCGCCGTCGCCGTTCGGCGGCACGTCGAAGCGCGCCGGGGCGAACCGCGTGCCGTCGGTCACATAGATCGCCGACCAGGACTGATAGGCCCCGAGCCCGCACGGGACGATCGCCAGCGTCCGACCGCCGCCAAGCGGGTGCAGCTCGGGCCGGGCCATCGCGGCATCGTCGATCGGCTGGCAATCCGCCGTCTTGCGCATCCGCTCCAGCATCGCCGGTGCGAGGGCCGCCGCCCGGCCCGCGATCCGCGGCACGCGGATGACGGGCGCAGGCGGGCGAGGGGCCGCCGCGCCGCTTGCCGATCCGCGCGCGACGATCGCGTCGACCGTGCCCCCACGCCGCTGTCGATCGTCGATATAGCGCAGCGCCGCCGCCGCACCCGTCAGCGACAGGGCGCCCTCCTTGCCGATCCGCGCACCTAGCCCGGCGGCGAAGGCGCGTGCGATCGCCAGCGGCTGGTCGCCGGTGCGCTTGCCATCGACCGTGATGTCGGAAAGCTTGGCCTCGCTGTCCAAGGTGATGTCGATCGCACCACCGGGGCCGGGCTCGCGGACGAAGGACAGCAATGGCTTGTCGAACGGGTCGGCTTCCGGCCCCAGCGCCGCGGCCTCGCACCGCAGCGTGTTGTCGCAGCCGACGATCCAATCGCCGAACCGGCGCAGCTCGCCGGGTGCGGCCTGCGCCATTGCGGGCGCCGCGAGGGCGAGAAGCGTCGAGGCCAGCGCGGTACGGAGCATGGCGCTGACGCTAAGCACCCGGTAGGAGCCTGTCCAATCGATAGGCAGGAGTGGAACGATGAAGACCATTGGCGTGATCGGCGCGGGCCAGATGGGGGCGGGCATCGCCCAGGTATCGGCGCAGGCGGGCTATCGCGTGCTCCTGTCCGACGTCGACAAGGCGCGGGCCGAGACGGGCAAGGCGGGCATCGCCAAGCTGCTGTCGCGCGCGGTCGACAAGGAAAAGATCAGCGCCGACGACCGCGACGCCGCGCTCGCCCGGATCGAGCCCGTCGACAGCGTCGAGGCGATGGGGCCTTGCGACCTCGTCATCGAGGCGGCGACCGAGCGCGAGCCGATCAAGCGCCAGATCTTCGAGGCGGTGGGCAAGGTGTTGTCGGACACCGCGATCCTCGCCTCCAACACCTCCTCGATCCCGATCACGCGGCTGGCACAGGCGTCGCCCGACCCGGCTCGGTTCATGGGCGTGCACTTCTTCAATCCCGTGCCGGTGATGGGGCTGATCGAGCTGATCCGAGGCCTCGCCACCGCCGACGCGACGGTCGCCGCGGTCGAGGCCTATGGCCGGACGCTGGGCAAGGAGATCGTCCACGCCAACGACGCGCCGGGCTTCATCGTCAACCGCGTGCTGCTGCCGATGCTCAACGAGGCGTGCTTCGCGCTCGGCGAAGGCGTGGCGAGCGTGCGCGACATCGACACCGCGGTGAAGCTGGGGCTCAACCATCCGATGGGTCCGCTGACGCTCGCCGACTTCATCGGCCTCGACACCTGCCTCGACATCTGCCGCGTGCTGTTCGACGGGACGGGCGATCCGAAGTTCCGCCCCGCCCCGCTGCTCGTCAAATATGTCGAGGCGGGCTGGGTCGGCAAGAAGGTCGGCCGCGGCTTCTATGACTGGACCGGCCCGGAGCCGGTGCCGACGCGCTGAGCCTGAGGGAGAGGGGGAGCCATGAGGACCGTATCGATCGTCGCCGCGCTTGCCGCCATCGCCATGCCGGCCTTGGCGCAGGATTCGAAGGAAGCGGCACGCGCCATCGCCGGTGAGCCCGCCGCGGCGCCTCAGCGGCTGGTGCTGATCGACGTGCCGAAGCCGGCGAGCAAGCGGACCGCGCTGTTCGACGGGCGCAGCCTGGCGGGCTGGACGCCGTGGCTGGGCTATGCCGACCCCGCGATCACCTATCGCGCTGGGCCCGATGCCGTGCCGGTCGGCATCAGCCGCGACACGAGCGGCGACTTCGCGGTCCGTCGCGTCGACGGCGCCCCCGCAATCTGGGTCAAGGGCGAGACCTGGGGCAGCCTGGTCCACCGCGCCGACCTTCGCGACTATCACCTTCGGCTCGAGTTCAAGTGGGGCACCAAGACCTGGGCGCCGCGCGAGACGCAGCCGCGTAACAACGGCCTGCTCTATCACACCCATGGCAAGCCCGGCGAAGTGTTCGGCACCTGGCGCCCCTCCGCCGAGTTCGAGATCATGACCGGCTCCACCGGCATGATCGTCGCGGTCGGCGGTAAGGTGCGCGGGCATACCAATGTCTCGTTCGACCCGGCGATCATCGCGCCGCACCTGCGCTATCGGTTCGGCGGGCGCGAGGTCGACATCGTCAACGGCACGCCGACCTGGAATGTCGAGGCGGCGACCGATGCGGAGCGGCCGGTGGGCGAGTGGAACACGCTCGACCTCTATGTCGTCGGCGACCGCGCGGTGCATGTGGTGAACGGCGTACCAGTGGCCGAGGTCCGCGACCTCGCCGTGATCGGTCCGGACGGCAGCCGCCAGCCGCTGACCCACGGCCAGATCCAGCTTCAGTCGGAAGGCGCCGAAACCTGGTTCCGGTCGATCACCGTCGAACCGATCAAGACCCTGCCCAAGATCGTCCTTCAGCGCGACTGACACGCCCATTCAGCTCGCGGCCAAGTGACGGAGGCTATGTTCGGCCGCGTGCATAGGAACCTGCGAACCGCGCTGGCCGCGGCACTGCTCTCGATCTTCGCGACGCCGGTCGCGGCGCAGACGCTTCCGGTCGCCGCGCTCGACGAGGATGCTGCGGCCGTCGCCGACCGGCTGGGAATCACCCCGCTGGAGGCAGCGCGGACGCTCCGCCTCCAGCTCGCCAGCATTCCCGCGACCGACGCGATCGCCGCGCGCTTTGCCGATCGGCTCGCGGGCATGTCGGTCGAGCACAAGCCCGGCTTCCGCATCGTCGTCCGCCTGACCGGCAGCGAGCCGGTCGCGACCGAATGGCTCGAGCTCGCCGGCGAGCGGGTGGAGGCGGTCTATGTCGTCGGCGCGCCCGCCAGCCACACCGCGCTCGTCCAGGCGCTGACCGCGCATCAGGCGGCGATCCGCGCCAGCCTGATCGTCCCGCCGGGTCTGGGCGTCGACCAGCGCACCGGCGAGCTCGTTGCGGTCGTCTCCACCCGCGACATCGCGCGCGAGGGGGCAGAGGCGCTTCGCACGCGCCTGTGGGAGCTGACGCGCGTGCCGATCCGGCTGCGCGTCGTCGACGATCCCGCGCTCGACTTTCAGGAGGATGACGGCATCGGCGGCGGGATGCGGATGATGGGCAGTCGGCCGGGCGACGAACGCCGCTACCTCTGCACCGCGGGCTTCGTCGTCACCGACGGCACGCGCGACGCGCTCACCACCGCGGCGCACTGTCCCGACACGCTCAGCATCCGCGACGCCGCGGGGCGCGAGGCCGAGCTGCCGTTCGCGGGGCAATGGGGCTGGGGCTATCAGGACGTCCAGCTCAACCTGAGCGCCGGGGTGCTCGCGCCCACCTTCTTCACCGACAAGGCGCGCACCGCCCGGCGATCGGTCACCGGCGCGGTCGGCCGGGCGGCGACGCGCACGGGCGACGTCGTCTGCCACCGCGGCGAGCGGACGGGGTACAGCTGCTCGCAGGTCGAGCTCACCGACTTCGCGCCGGCGGGCGACCTGTGCGGCGGCGCCTGCCTGCCGACCTGGACGACGGTCGCGGGGCCATCGTGCAAGGGCGGCGACAGCGGCTCGCCCGTGTTCCTCGGCACCACCGCCTATGGCATCCTCAAGGGCGGCAGCTATCGCAGCGGCGGTGGCTGTGCTTTCTATTTCTACATGTCGACCGACTTCCTTCCGACTGGCTGGCGCCTGCGCACCATCGCCGACGTGCAGCCGCCGGCATGAGGCAGGCCGCGCACGTGCTGACCGTCGCGACGCAGCGCCAGGGCCTGGTCGAGATCACGCGAGAGATCGTCGGCTGGGTGGCGGGCGAGGGGATCGAGACCGGACTCCTGACGATCTTCTGCCGCCACACCTCCGCCTCGCTCCTCATCCAGGAGAATGCGGCGCGCGAGGTGCGGACCGACCTGGAAGCCTATTTCGCCCGGATCGCGCCCGAAAGCGCCGACTATGCGCATGACGACGAGGGGCCGGACGACATGCCCGCGCATCTGCGCGCCGCGCTGACGCAGGTGCAATTGTCGGTGCCGGTCATGGCCGGCCGGCCGATGCTGGGCACGTGGCAGGGCATCTATCTGTTTGAGCATCGCGTCCGGCCGCACCGCCGCCAGATCGCACTCCATCTGCTGGGCGACTGAGCCCGGCCGCTTGGATTCGCCGCCGGTCGCTGGCAAAGCCATGGCTTGAGCACTGCCGGCGCCTATGACTTCAAACCGCACGAACGGCCGTTCCTGCCGGGGTCGCCGGCGACGCCCGATCACCCGCTGCCGCGCCGCATCGGCTATTTCGCGATCGGGGTGCTGCTGGGGCTGACCGGCGGGCTCAGCAACGGGCTCTTGCTGGCCAACCTGCCGCTGATCCAGGGCTCGCTGGGATTGACCCCGGTCGAGGGCGGGTGGCTCAACGCCATCTATTCGATGACCAGCGTGTGCATGAGCCTGCTGCTCATCAAGTTTCGCCAGCAATTCGGCCTTCAGCGCTTCACGCGGCTGTTCCTGGCCGGGTTCCTGGGCGTGACCGTCCTGCAGGTGTTCGTCCACAGCTATGAGGTGGAGCTGCTGACGCGCGGCGCCGCGGGGCTGGTCGGCAGCGCGCTGACGACGCTCAGCTTCTTCTACATCATGCAGGCGATGCCCGCCGCGTCGCGGCTGTCGGGGATGATCATCGGCTTCGGCATCGTCCAGCTCGGGCTTCCGCTGGCGCGCGTGATCTCGCCGCTGCTGCTCGTCGACGGCGACATCCAGACCTTGTTCGTGTTCGAGCTGGGGCTGACTTTGCTCTGCCTGGGCGCGGTCGCGCTGCTGCGACTGCCGCCCGCGGATCGCTTCCCCGCGTTCGAGAAGCTCGATTTCCTCACCTTTGCGCTGTTCGCGCCGGGCATGGCGCTGCTCTGCGCGGTGCTCGTCCAGGGTCGGATCATGTGGTGGACGACGCCGTGGCTCGGCTATGCGCTGGCGGCGGCGATCGTGCTGATCGGCGCGGCGATGCTGATCGAGCACAACCGTGCCAACCCGCTTCTCAACACGCGCTGGATGCGGACGCGCAACGTGCTCCGCTTCATCGTCATCGTGTTCGCGATCCGCATCCTCCTGTCTGAACAGACCGTGGGGTCGACCGGCCTCCTGACCGCGCTCGGCATGACCAACGACCAGCTCGTCTCGCTCAACGCGGTGATCCTGCTCGCCTCGATCGCCGGACTGGCGGCGGGGGTGGCCACGCTCAATCCCAAGGATCTGCTCTGGCCGGTGGTCGTCGCCGCGGCGATCATCGCGGTGGGCGCCTATCTCGACGCGCACGCGACCAACCTGACGCGTCCCGCCAACCTCTATTTCAGTCAGGCGCTGATCGCCTTTGCCGCTTTGTTCTGGCTCGGGCCGGTGACGATGGTCGGCATCCTTCGCGCGATCTCCCGGGGGCCGAGCCATCTGGTCAGCTTCTCGGCGGTGTTCGGCATGTCGCAGACCTTGGGGAGCCTGGCGGGCTCCGCATGGCTCGGCACGATGCAGATCGCGCGTGAGCGGGCGCATTCGCAGGACCTTGTCCAGGCGCTGATCGCGACCGACCCCCTCGTCGGCCAGCGCCTCCAGCAACTCGGCGGCGCCTATGCCCGCGTGCAGGGCGACTCAGCGCTCCGCCAGGCGGAGGGCGGCGTCCTCCTTGCCCAGCAGGTTTCGCGCGAGGCGAACATCCTTGCCTATAACGACGTGTTCTTCCTGATCGCGGTGCTTGCGCTTCTCGTCGTGCTGTGGCTCGGCGGGCGCTGGCTTTGGCTCAGGGCGAACCGGATCAATCCGCTCGCCGAGGAACTGGCTGCGATGCAGAAGATGCGGGAGCGCGCGGCGCAATGAACGAGTCGACGACCGAGCCTGCGCGGCTGGACGATCCGGTCGAGCCGGGGGCCCAGGCAGCGCCTCGGCGTGGCTGGGCGCCGCCGCGCGGTGGCCTTCGCTCCACCCTGTTCTTCGTCGCGCTGGTGTTCGCCGGCGCGTTGCTCGCGCTCTGGGCATGGGATCTGCCGCCGTTTCGCCGGAGCATCCAGGTCACCGACAACGCCTATGTCCGCGGCCAGACGACGATTATCGCGCCGCAGGTCAACGGCTATGTCGTCGCCGTGCCCGTCCGCGATTTCGAGAGCGTGAAGGCCGGCACGCTGCTCGCGCGCATCGACGACCGCATCTATCGCCAACGCGTCGATCAGGCGCAGGCGACGCTGGCGACGCAGCTCGCCAACCTCGCCAACTCGCAGCAGAGTGCGCGGTCGCGCGAAGCGGCGGTCGGCGGGCAGCAGGCCGCGATCCAGGCCGCGGAGGCGCAGCTCGCCCGCGCCCAGGCCGACATGCGCCGCGTCGACGAACTCGTCGCCGAAGGCTCCGTGTCCCTGCGCGAACGCGACCAGACGCGCGCGGCGCTGGCGCAGGCGCAGGCCGGTGTCCGCCAGGCACAGGCACAGCGGACGATCGGCGAGCAGGAGGTGCGTACCGTCTCCGTCGCACGCGGCGGGCTGGAGGCGGCGGTCGAGAATGCGCGCGCGGCGCTCCGGCTCGCGCAGATCGACCTTGCCAACACGATCATCCGCGCGCCGCAAGCGGGCAAGCTCGGCGAAGTGTCGGTGCGGCTCGGCCAGTATGTCACCGCCGGATCGCAGCTGATGTTCCTGGTCCCGCCGACCGTCTGGGTCTCGGCGAACTTCAAGGAGGCGCAGACCGCGCGCATCCTGCCCGGCCAGCCCGCGGTGCTTCGCGTCGATGCGCTGGGCGGTGCCGAAATCCGCGGGCGGGTGGAGCGGCTGTCGCCCGCGGCGGGCAGCGAATTCTCGGTCATTCGCCCCGACAACGCGACGGGCAATTTCGTCAAGGTGCCCCAGCGGCTGACCGTGCGCATCGCCATCGACGCGCGCGATCCGCTCTATGCGCGGCTCAGCCCCGGCATGTCGGTGGAGGCGCGCGTCGACACGCGCGGCGCGCCCGCGCCGCGGCGATGAAGCGCGCCTGGCTTCTCGGCCTGCTCGTCGCCGGCTGTACCGCGCCCGACCCGCAGCCGCCGCAATCGGCATCGGTGATGCCGCCGCTCGCCTGGCGTACCGGGCTGCCGGTGGGCGGCGAGATCGACGCGGCGTGGTGGAACGGCTTCGGCGATCCGGTGCTGACCCGGCTCGTCGAGACGGCGCGCGCCAACAACGTCGACGTCGCGATCGCCGCGGCCCGGGTGCAGGAGGCCCGCGCCAACGAGCGGCTGGCGCGCGCGCAGCTGTTCCCGACGCTCGACGGCGGGGCGGGGCTGACGCGCGCGCGGGCGGTCAATGCGCTCGGCCAGCCGAGCGAGACGACGGGCGCGCAGCCGATCTTTCAGGCCGCCTATGAACTCGACCTGTTCGGCCGCATCGGCAACCAGGTCGAGGCGGCGCGGCAGTCGACCCTCGCGACAGAGGCGGCGCGCGACACCACGCTTCTGTCGGTCGCGGCGGCGACGGCGAGCGGCTATGTCACGCTGCGCGCGCTCGATGCGCGGCGGCGCGTGGTCGAGGCGACGATCGCCTCCCGCGCAGAGGCGCTGCGGATCGCCCGATCGCGTGCGGAAGTCGGCTACACCTCCCAGCTCGAGCTGCGCCAGGCCGAAGCCGAGTATCGCGCGACCGCGCAGATCCTGCCGCAGGTGGACCTGGCCATCCGGCGCCAGGAGAATGCGCTGAGCCTGCTGCTCGGCGAATCACCGCGCGCGATCGAGCGGGGCGTTGCACTCGACCAACTGCGGTCGCCGCCGGTGCCCGCAGGCCTCCCCTCGGACCTGCTCCGCCGCCGGCCCGACATCGCCCAGGCCGAGTTCACGCTCGCCGCCAGCGATGCCTCGCTCCGTGCTGCGCGGGCGCAGTTCCTGCCGACGCTGCGGCTGACGGGATCGGCGGGGCTGACGCTGTCGACCGCGCTGGCCGATCCCGTCACAATCTGGTCGCTGGGCGCCAGCGTGCTCGCGCCGATCTTTCAGGGCGGGCGCCTCGACGCGCAGATGGACGGTGCAGCCGCGCGGCGCGATCAGGCGGCGTTCGGCTATCGCCGCACCGCGCTGACCGCGTTCCGCGAGGTCGAGGACAGCCTCGCCGCGATCGATCGCCTCGCAAGTCAGGCGCGCGAGCTGGAAGCGCAACGCGTCGCGGTGGCGGAGGCGCTGCGCCACGCCAGCAACCGCTACCGCGCGGGCTATGCCTCCTATCTCGAACAGCTCGACGCGCAGCGCGCGCTCCTCAACGTCGAGCTGACACTCGTCCAGACCGAGGCGGATCGCCTGACCGCGCTGGTCGCGCTCTATCAGGCGATGGGCGGCGGCTGGGACGGCACGCGATAGCCGCTTTCGTCGTCGCGGCGGCGGGTGTTCTGATGTAGCGAGGGGCGATGGATTTCGACCAACTGCTTCACCAGTTCTTCGGCACCGATGCGATCGGCGACCTGCCCCCGGCGCAGGTCGCGGCGGGCGTCGACCGCCTCCGCATCGCCTTCGGGCTGGAGCGCGACTCGGGTCGCCGCTTCGCGCTCTGGTGCCTGATGTTCATGCTGGGCATCGCGCCCGACGTCGACGAAGCGTTCGACGATCCCGAGGACCGCGACGCCGCGCGCGACTTCATGGAAGCGGCCGAGCAGGAGATCGAGGAACCCGACGCCTGACGGCCGCTCTCCTCCGCCTCAGTTCAGCGCCTGGTAAATCGCCGCGCGCAGCTTGCCATGGTCGTCGATGTCGCCCGCGGGCAGCAGCTGGACCATATAGGCGACGGTCAGTCCCTCTTCCGGATCGACCCAATACTGGCTGTGATAGGCGCCGCCCCAGCCGAACTCGCCCTCCGACCCCGGTTCGCCCGCCTTGCCGAGATCGGTGCGGACGTTGAAGCCGAGGCCAAAGCCCTTGCCCGCCTGGTACGGGATGTCGCCCAGATGGTTGGCCGTCATCAGCTCGACCGTCTTGCGGCCCAGATAGCGTCGCCCGCCGATCTCGCCGCCGCGGCGGATCATCTCGAGGAAGCGGCTGTAATCGGCAGCGGTCGAGAGCAGCCCCGCCCCGCCCGAGAAGGCGACGCGCGGTCCTCGCAGATAATGCCCCTGGCCGACATGCCCGCCGCCCTGCCACGCGCCGGGATCGGGCACGCGGCGCAGCTCGCCGCCCTCGGCGCCATAAACGGTCGCCAGCCGGTTCGCCTTTGCGGGCGGCAGGTAGAAGGAGGTGTCCTTCATGCCCAGCGGCCGGATCAGCCGCTCGTTCAGGAACGCCTCCAGCGTCTGGCCGCTGACCTTCTCGACGATCACGCCCAGGATGTCGGTGTTGTAGCCATAGACGAACTTCTCGCCCGGCTGCTCCGCCATCGGCAGCGCGGCCATGCGCGCGACGACGCTGGCGACGGGCTCGGCCCGGTCGGCGAAGTACCAGCCGAAGATGCCGGCATCGCGCCACGCCTTTTCCGCCGCGCCGTTGCCATAGGAGATGCCGGCGGTGTGGGTCAGCAGGTCGCGGATCGTGATCTCGCGCTTGGCGGGGACGACGTCGTACCCGCCATTGGGCCGCGCCACCGCGACGCTCGTCTTGCGCCATTCGGGGAGGTACTTGCCGACCGGATCGCTGATGAGGAGCTTGCCCTCCTCCATCAGCATCAGCACCGCGGTGCTCGTCAGCGCCTTGGTCTGCGATGCGATGCGGAAGATCGCGTCGGGACGCATTGGGTCGCGCGCTTCCTTGTCGCGCCAGCCGAACGCGCGGGCATAGACGGGGCGCCCGTCCTGCTGGATCTGGACGACCGCGCCGGCGATCCGGCCCTGATCGACGTAACGCTGCATCAGCTGCGACACGCGATCCAGCCGCTCGGCCGAGATCGGCGCGGGGCCGCGCGCTTCGCTGCGGACCTGGGCATAGGCCGCGCCGCCAAGCTGCAGCGGTGTCGCCGCGATCAACGCGGCCGATGCGATCAATCGAACGATGCGCTTCATCTGTCCCTCCCTGTTTTGCTCTTCTTATTCGCCCGGCGCGGCCGTGTCCCCCGACAACGTCGCCAGGCTGGCGGCAAGCTCTGCGCTGCGGAACGGCTTGGTGAGCCGCGGGATGTCGGGATCGATCCCCTCCGCCTCGGCATAGCCCGACACGATCAGCGCGCGGAGCGACGGACGCAGCTCGCGCAGTTCGCGGACGAGCTGCGCGCCGTTCATGCCCGGCATCAGATGGTCGGTGACGACCAGGTCGGGTCCGAGCCCGCCGCGCACCATCTGGAGCGCGCCTTCGCCCGAATTCGCCTCGACCACGTCATAGCCCATGTCGGCGAGCATGTGCGCGGTACTCATGCGCACCAGATCCTCGTCGTCGACCAGCAGCGCGGTACCGCGCGCCTCGCCCGGCCGCGGCGCGCGGTTCGGCTGGTGCTCGCCATCGGGCAGCACGGTGCTGATCGGCAGCCACAGCGCCACGGTCGTCCCTTTGCCGATCGCGCTGTCGATCGTCAGCGCGCCGCCGAGCTGCGCGGCAAGGCCGTGGACCATCGACAGGCCCAGGCCCGTCCCCTTGCCGATGCCCTTGGTCGAGAAGAACGGCTCGATCGCGCGCTGGCGGGTCGCCTCGTCCATGCCGCTGCCGGTGTCGGTGACGCCCAGCCGGACATAATGGCCGCGCGGCAGGCCCGGCTGCGGCTCGCGCACGCTTTCGCGCGCCGCGGAGATCGTCAGCTCGCCGCCGTCCGGCATCGCGTCGCGCGCGTTCACCGCCAGGTTGAGGAGCGCCATCTCCAGCTGGTTGGGATCGGCTTGCGCCGGTGGCAGGTCGGGATCGAGCCGGACGCTCAGGTCGATCGTCGGTCCCAGCGTCGAGCCGATCAGGTCGAGCATCCCGTCGACGAGCGGCGGCAAGTCGACCGCCGTCGCCTGAAGCGGCTGGCGGCGGGCAAAGGCGAGCAGGCGCTGGACCAGCGTCTTGGCACGCTCGGCCGACTGGAGCGCGCCATCGATCAACCGCTTCTCGCGCTCGCTGCCCAGCCCCTTGCGGTGGAGTAGGTCGAGCGAGCCGATGATCGGGGTCAGCAGATTGTTGAAATCGTGCGCGACCCCGCCGGTCAGGCTGCCCATCGCCTCCATCTTCTGGCTCTGGCGAAGCGCTTCCTGCGCCGCCTCGAGCTCGGCCTCGCGCGCTTTGGCGTGGCTGAGGTCGCGGCCGACGGCGATGAAGTTCCGGCCATCGGGCTCGGGCGCGACGATCCACTCGATCGCCTTCCACCCGCCATCACTGGTGGCGATGCGGTTCTCGAACCGGGTCGGCTCGCCCGTGTCGGCCATCGCCGCGATCGCCGCCAGCGTCGAGGCCTCGTCCTCGGGATGCATGAAGGTGGCATAGCCGCGCGAGAGCAGCTCCTCCGTGCTCCAGCCCAGCACCCAGTTCCACGCCGGGCTGACCGCCGACATCATGCCGGCATAGTCGGCGCGCGCCAGCATGTCCTGCGACAGGCTCCACAGCCGGTCCCGCTCCGCCGACCGCGCCTCGACCTGCGCCTCCAGCGTCTCGTTCATGTCCTTCAGCCGCAGTTCGGCGTCGCGGCGCGCGGTGATGTCGTTGAACAGCACCGCCACCCGGCGCTGCTCGGGCGCGCCGACGCGAAAGGCGTGGACGTCCCACCAGCGACGGAGCGCCGCCGATCCCTCCTCCAGGCGGCCCGGCACGCCCGTCATCGCGATCCGGCCGTAGAAGTCGAACCAGTGCTGCTCGTGGTTGGGCGCGACTTCCCGGACCCGCCGACCCGCGGGCTCGAACCCGGCCTGCGCCTCGAACGCGGGATTGGATTCGATGAAGCGATAGTCGCTCGGGGTGCCGTCGGCATCGAACAGCATCTCGATGATGCAGAAGCCGACCTCGATATTCTCGAACAGCGTGCGGTACCGCGCCTCGCTGTCCTGAAGCGCGATCAGGCGGCTGCGCGCCTCATACTGACGGCGGCGCGCGCGGATCGCCGAGCGGGCGATGCTGACGAGTGTCGTCGGGTGGAACGGCCGCTCCAAGAACGTGACGTTGCCCAGCACCTCCAGATAGCGCGCCGCCGCCGGATTGCGCTCCAGCCCGCCGCCGCGGCTGGTGAGAAGGATGAAGGGAAGATCCGACCATTCCGCCTGGTCGGCCAGCCAAGCGGACAGCGGCGACAGGTCGGCGGTGGCGATCGCCTCCTCGGTGACGATGACGAAGCCCGCGCCGCGGTCCAGTTCGGCCAGCAGGTCGGCCAGCGAGCCACAGGCGGCAACCTCCAGCCCTGCCTCGCCCAGCATCGCACTCGCGACCGCGGCGTCGCGGCCCCGCGGCGCGACGACGAGCGCACGTTCCGAAACCGTCGTCCGCTTCACGCGTCGTCGCCGTCCAGCAGGTCGATGTCGCCCTGAAGCACGGGCACGCCGCGCAGCACCCCCTGGAAGTTGGTCAGCGGGGCACCCAGCGACAGCCCGCGTGAGCCGATCTGGAATTCGCGAATCGTGTTCTCGTGCGCGCCGGTCCGCTTCTTGACGATCGACACCGCCCGGCGAACGCGGCCGAGCGCCTCGAAATAGCGGAGCAGGACGACCGTATCGGCCAGATAGGTGACGTCGACCGGCGTCTTCATGTCCCCGACCAGCCCGTGCTGCGCCACAGTGAGGAAGGTCGTCGCCCCCTGCCGGTTCAGGTATTGGAGGATTTCGTGTAGGTGCAGGATCAGCGCCTGCTCGCCCGGCATCGCCGCCTGATAGCCGTTGAGGCTGTCGATCACGACGGTACGCGCGCCATATTGTTCGACGCAGTGCCGTACGCGGGACGAGAACTCGCCCGGCGACAGCTCGGCGGCATCGACCTGTTGCAGCAGCAGCTTGCCCGAATCGATCATCGCCTGGATGTCGATCCCGATCCCCTGCGCGCGGTGGATCAGCAAGCCGATCTCTTCGTCGAACACGAACATGGCGGCGCTCTCGCCCCGCTCGATCGCGGTCTGGACGAAGGTCAGCGCGATCGAGCTCTTGCCCGTGCCCGCCGGCCCGAGCACCAGCACGCTCGACCCGCGTTCGATGCCGCCGCCGAGCAGGCCGTTGAGTTCGGGCGAGGCGGCGGTGACGAGCTCGCGCGGAAAGCTCGTCTTGTGTTCGGCGGAGACGAGGCGGGGAAAGATGCTGACGCCGCCCGTCTCGATCGTCGCATCGTGATAGCCGCCGCGAAAGCGCCGCCCGCGATATTTGATAACGCGCGCGCGCCGACGTTCGGCGCCATATTCGGGCGCCAGTTCCTCCAGGCGGACGACGCCGTGCGCGACCGAGTGGACGGTCTTGTCGTTGGCGTCGGTGGTGAGGTCGTCGAGCATCAGCACCGTCGCATTGCTCTTGGCGAAATAATGCTTGAGCGCGAGGATCTGGCGCCGATAGCGAAGCGAGCTTTGCGCGAGCAGCCGGATCTCCGACAGGCTGTCCAGGACGACGCGATCGGGCCGCACCCGCTCGAACGCCTCGAAGATGCGCTTCGTCGTCTCGCCGAGTTCGAGGTCGGAGGAATAGAGCAGGCTCTGCTGCTGATCCTCGTCGAGCAGGTTTTCGGGCGGGATCAGTTCGTAGATCTCGACGCCCGCCATGTCCCAGCCATGTGCCGTAGCGGTGGCGCGGAGTTCGTCCTCCGTCTCCGACAGGGTAACGTACAGGCAGCGCTCGCCCGCAAACGCGCCGGTCAGCAGATATTGAAGCGCGATCGTCGTCTTGCCGGTGCCGGGGCTCCCCTCGACCAGGAAGCACCGGCCGCGGTCGAAGCCGCCGCTCAGGATATCGTCGAGCCCGTCGATGCCGGTCCGCGCGTCGTTCGATGCTGTCGTCGCCAAGCTGATTCTCCCACGCGCGATCGATGGCCTGGGGCCGAATGAGTCGATCTATGGCAGGCGGCCAGCGCCCGCGCCATCACGGGTTAAGCGCGGACGGGATCATTTCGCACCAAAGCCGCCCGCACGAACGCATCGTGCGGGCGGCCGGTTACCGGCGCTCAGTCCCTGAACAGCATCGGCGCGAATTCGCGCAGGCTGCGCCGCCACGTCTGGAACTCGTGCGCGGTGTCCTGCGAGACGTAGAAGGCGCTGGGGATGCCCGCATCCTTCAGTGCCTTGGCATTGACCCGCGGGTCGACGCGCGGCCCACCCGGCGGCCCGCCGCCCCCACGCTCGAGCTCGCGGCTGCCGAAGCTAACGAAGGTCATCTTCACCTTGTCGCGATAACCGGGCGTGGTGTTGACGTCCTCCAGCGACACGGTGCCGCCGCTGAACAGGCCGATATAGTTGAACGTGTCGAGGTGCTTGGGCGCGATCAGCTTGGTCTCGAACCCGCCCATCGACAGGCCCGCCATCGCCCGGTGCGCCGGGTCTGCGAGCGTGCGGAAATTGCCGTCGACGTACGGGATCAGCTCGTCGAGGAGCACGGTCTGGAACGGCTTGATGTTGAACGCGGCAAGGCCGCCGGGCTGGCCCGGCCGCACCTCGTTGGTCATGCCGTACGTCATGACGATGATGAACGGCCGCGTTTTCCCCGCGGCGATCAGATTGTCCATGATGAGGTTGGCATGGCCCTGGTTCGCCCAGGCGGTCTCGTCCTCGCCCCAGCCGTGCTGGAGGTAGAGCACGGGGTAGCGCGTGCCCGCGTCCTTGGCATAGCCCGGCGGCGTATAGACGAAGGCGCGCCGCGGCGTGCCCGTGCTGGGCGAGGGGAACAGCACCTGCGCGACATTGCCGTGCGGCACGTTCTTCAGCGCGTAGAAGTCGGCATCATGCGCCGGGATCTCGATCCCGCTTTCCCACCGGACCGATCCGTAGAAGTTCTGCGCACCCGGATCGTTGAAGACCCCGCCGTCGATGGTGACGTGATAATAGTGAAAGCCCTCGTCCAGCGGGCCTTCCGACGTCCCCATCCAGCTGCCGTCCGGCGCCTTGGTCAGCACGGTGCCGCCCCGGCCGCCCAGGCCCAGGCTGACCTTCACCGCCTTGGCCTCGGGCGCCTCGATCCGAAAGCGGGCATAGCCCTGCGAATTGACCTGCGGATAGAGCTTGCCCGGCTGGTTGAGCGAAGAGGGCTTGAAGTCCTCGACCACCGTCGCCGGTGCGGCCGGTTTCGGCGGACTCGATTGAGCCCAGGCCGGCGTGACGATCGTCGCTGCGGCCAGCAGCAATGCAGCCTGTAATTTCATGAATGCCTCTCCCGATTGCCGATCCCCGCACGTCGGCCTTCTATTTTGTCGGAGTTATCGGGAGGCGCCGGTCAGTAAGCAAGCGTTATTGCGGCGGTGAGTTCAAGCCCGCGTCCTTCACCGGCGATGAAGCCAGACCCGCCGGTGACGAGCATCCGCGTCAGGCGGTCTTGTCGACCGCGGGTTTCAGGACGCGCTCGCACCAGTCGCGGAAGCGGGTCGGCGTCGCGCTGGCCGCGTCGCGCCGGGCGACGTTGTCGATCCCCTCGTCCTTTGCGCGCATCATGTCGACATACCCTTGCGCGAACGAGCCGCTCATCCCGCGTGCCAGCAGCTGCGCCTGGAATGCGTCGAGCGGGATCGGCTGGTAGCGCACCGGGCGATCCAGCACCTCGCCTACGGTCACCGCCATCTCGGCAAAGGAGAGGTCCTCGGGACCGAGCACGGGCTGCTCGGCCTGGCCCGCCCAACCGCGATCGAGCAGAAGCCGCGCCGCGACCGCGCCCATGTCGGCGGTCGCGGTCGTGGGTGCCCGGCGGTCGGGGTCGATCGTGCCATAGAATATGCCCTGGCCGGCGATGCTCGCGACCTGACGCAGCAGGTTGTCCATGAAAGACGGCATCGCCAGCCCGCGGAATGCCGCGCCGCTCGACATCAACAGGTCGTCCATCGCGATCGAGGCGGTGACCAGGCCCGCCCGATCCTGCCAGCGCGTATCGCGGCCGAGCGCGGTGACGCTCACGACGCGAGCGATGCCGTGCCGGCGGATCGCCTCCACCGCGGGGCGGGTGAAGTCGAGATACGCCGCCTCCAGCGTCTTCGCCGTATCGGGCGGCACCAGCCAGAACAGCGCGTCGGCCCCGACAAGCGCGCGATCGATCACCGCCGGGTCGCCATGCGATCCCTCGACGATCTCGACCCGTCCGGTCAGCGCGGGCTCGAGCCGGGCGGCGTCGCGCGCTACGATCCTGACCGGGCTGCCCTCGGCGAGCAGATGGCGCACGACATGGTGGCCGACCTGACCGGTCGGCGTGGTGACGACGATCATGATGATGCCTTTGCTAGAGAAGATGCTCGATGCGGATCGGCATGCGCCGGATGCGCTTGCCGGTCGCATGGAAGACGGCGTTGGCGATCGCGCCGGAGGCGCCCGCCAGCGACACCTCGCCCAGCCCCTTCGCGCCGATCGTGTTGAGCAGCGGATCGGGCCGGTCGATGAACGCCACCTCGATCTCGCCGACATCGGCGTTCACGGGGACGACATAGTCGGCAAGGTCGTTGTTGAACCACCCGCCGAAGCGTGGGTCGACTTCGGTCTCCTCGCGCAGTGCCGAGCCGATGCCCCAGACCACGCCGCCGCGGACCTGGCTCGCGGCGGTGCGAGGGGAGATGACGCGCCCGCAATCGGCGACGCTGACGACGCGCGGCACGCGGATGCGGCGCGTGCGCGGCTCGACATGCACTTCGGCGAAGTGGGCGATGTAGCTGAAGGTGGTGAAACGCGGATAATCCGGCCCCGCCAGCGCATAGCCATAGCCGCGAAGCCCCTGAAGCGCCGCCGCATCCTGGCCGGGCGCCAGCGTCGAGACCTCGACCTCGACGAAGGGACGACGAATGGCGGCAAGCTGGCGGTGGAGATTGCCCGGGACGGCGCGTCCGGCGAGCAACTCGGCCATCGCCGCCTTGAGCTTCTCCGCCACGGCCTCGACCGCCGGCAATGCGCTCGCCGTGCCCCAGGAGCCTGCGGTCAGGTGCTGCGGCGTCATCGCGGTGTCGCCGATCTCCAGGCTGAGCCGCTCGCCATCGATGTCGAGCGCGCGCAGGAGCGCCGCGGCGATCACCGTGCGGATGCCCTGGCCCATCTCGTGCGCCGACAGCGACAGCCGCGTCGTGCCGTCGGCGCCCACGCGCAGCCTGGCGATGTTGGCGGAAGTGAGCGCGGGATAGGCGCCGCATCCGACACCGATCCCGACCAGCGTGCCGTCGGGCTGCACCATCGATCCCGGCGCCGCCCGTCGTCTGTCCCAGCCGAAGCGCCGCGCCCCCTCGGCAATGCACTCGTTGAGGAAGCGGGAGGACAGCGGATGTCCCGTGATCGGGTCGGTCGTCGCATCATGCGCGAGGCGAAAGGCGACCGGATCCTTGCCGAGTTTGTAGGCAAGCTCGTCCACCGCGCCCTCGAACGCGAAGGAGGCGGGGTGGGGAAAGGGCGCGCGCATATAGCCCGGACCCTGCGTATCGATGCGGACATTGGCGGCGGTGCCGCGATAATTGGGAATGCCGTACATCTGCGGCTGCGATTCGTGATAGTCGGGCGGAAACTGCCCGGTGCGCGACTGCTGGTGGTCCGCGTCATATTCGACCGCGATCATCCGCCCGGCCGCATCGGCGCCGATCTTGATCCGGTGGCGGCTGCGCGGGCGGAAGCTGGCATTGTGGAACACCTGTCCGCGCGGCATCACCAGCTTGACGGGGCGACCGATCAGCATCGCCGCGCGCGCGACGAGCGGTGCCTGGCGCTGCGCCGTACCCTTCTGGCCGAAGCCGCCACCGACATAGAAGGATTTCACGTCGATGATCGCCGGATCGATCGCCAGCGCCTTGGCGACGTTCGCCTTGACGACCTGCGCGCCCTGCGCCGATTCATAGATCGTCAGCCGCCCGCCGCTCCAGACCGCGACCGTCGAGAGGAGCTCGATCGGGTTGTGGTGCTGGGCGGGGCATTCATACTCGACCTCGACGACGGTCGCCGCGCGCTGCATCGCCGCGGCCGCATCGCCCGCCACGGTCGGCTCGATCGGCTGGCGCTCGCCGCCGAGGCTGGTGATCGTCGCGGCGAAACTCGGCGCCTCGGCATAGCGCGCGGCGATCGCCTCGGCCCCCTCGATCGCTGCCTCGATCGATTCGGCGACGACCATCGCGATCGGCGCCCCGCGATAGGGGATCTCGGCGACGATCGTCGGCGTGGCGGGGGCGGCGCCCAGCCCGCGCGCGCCGGGCGGCGGCGGCGCCGGCTTGCCGAAATCGGCGGCGGTCAGCACGCGCACGACGCCGCGCACCGCCATTGCCGCCTCGACCGACAGCTCGGTCAGCTTGCCGCGGGCGATCCGTGCGGGGACGACCATGGCATAGAGCATGCCGGGCAGGCTCACGTCGGCGCTGAAGCGCGTGCGGCCCAGCACCTTGTCGCGCGCGTCGAAGCGGGCGCGATCCCCGAAAGGCTCGGCAGGCATCAGGCGTTCCTTTCCATGGCGATCATCAGCGCGTCGGCAACGGTGCGGGCGGCCAGCTCGATCTTGAACCCGTTGTGACGGCCGGCACGCGCACCCGTCAGCGCCGCCCGGCCAGCGGCGAGCGCCGTCTCTGCCGTCAGACGCTGGCCGGCGAGCATCCGCTCGGCCGCCTCGGCGCGCCAAGGCCGCGTCGCGACGCCGCCGAGCGCGACATGCGCCCGGCGCACGCGCCCGCCCGCCAGGTCAAGCGCGACCGCGGCGGAAGCGAGCGCAAAGGCATAGCTCTCCCGGTCGCGGATCTTGTGATAGGTCGATCGCCGTCCTGCGGCGGTTTTAGGTACGGTGATCGCGACGATGATCTCGCCCGGCGACAGCGCGAATTCGAGGTGCGGCGTCGTCCCCGGTGCGCGATAGAGGTCGGCGACGCGCAGCGTACGCGACCCGCCTGACCCCAGGATTTCGACCGAGGCGTCCAGCGCGACCAGCGCCACCGGCCAATCGCCGGGACTGACCGCGGTGCAGGCCGCGCTCTGCCCCAGCACCGCCTGGCCGCGGTCGATCCCCTCGATCGCCGCACAGCCGCTGCCGGGCTCGCGCTTGTTGCAGGGATAGACGCCGACCGCGGACGGATTGCCCGTGCCGTTGCGGAAATAGACGCAGCGCGTCCGCTGCAACAGGTTGCCGCCGACCGTCGCCATGTTGCGAAGCTGCTGCGATGCGGCCTTGGACAGCGATTCGGCGAGCACGGGATAGTCGCGCAGCACCCGCGCATCCCGGGCGACGTCGCTCATCCGCGCAAGCGCGCCGAAGCGCAGCACCGCGCCATCGGTGTCGATGCCGTCCAGCCCCTCGATCGCGGTCACGTCGATCAGGTGCCGGGGCCGCGCGACGTCGAGCTTCATCATGTCGTAAAGCGACGTGCCGCCCGCAATATAGCTGGCGCCGGCGCCCGCGCGCCCAAACGCGGCGATCGCCTCGGCGGCGGACCGCGGGCTCGTATAGGTGAAGGGCTGCATCAGGCCGCCCCCATCCGCTTGGCCGCATCCTCGATCGCGGCGACGATCCCGACATAGGCGCCGCAGCGACAGATGTTGCCGCTCATATATTCGCGGATGCTCGGCCGCGAGGTCGCATGCCCTTCGCGTACCAGCGCCACCGCGGCCATGATCTGGCCGGGCGTGCAATAGCCGCACTGGAGCGCGTCATGATCGATGAAGGCCTGTTGCATCGGGTGCAGCGTCTCCCCGTCCGACAGCCCCTCGATCGTCAGCACCTCGCGGCCCTGCACCTTGGCGGCGAGCGTCAGGCAGGAGGCGACGCGGCGGCCGTCGACATGGACGGCGCACGCGCCGCACTGCCCATGGTCGCAGCCCTTCTTGGCACCGGTCAGCCCCACCCGCTCACGCAGCAGGTCGAGCAGCGAGGTGCGGGCGTCAATCTCGCCGTCGAAGCGCTCGCCGTTGATCGTGGTGGCGAGCGCGAGTCGATGCTCCGACTCCGCCGGCATCGCGCCGCCGGTCGCGGCCGCGGCGGGCGCCGCCAGCGGTGCGAGCGCGAGCGCGGCACTCCCCTGGAGCGCGGTCCGCCGGCTGACGCCCATGCCGGCTGGGTCGTGGGTGGAACAAGGCTTCGGTTCGACGTCTTGGCTCATCGACTGCACTCCCTTGTCCCGGAAGATAGCGGGCCTGTCCGCTGGACGGGATATGTCGTTCGTCCGAAAAGCTGTCGCGATCGTCCAGATCCGCGGCCCCAGATTGCCAAGGGCGCGCAGAGCGGGAAGATGCGGCTTCGGTTTCGGCCATGGTTCCAGGGAGATCGTCATGGACCCCATCGACCAGGTGCTCGAGGGGCTGAGGCTGCAAGGCTCGGTCTTTTCGCGGATGGAGCTCGGCGCCGGCTGGGGTTTCTCGAAGGAGTGCCTGGGCGGTGCGCCCTTCCACCTCGTGATCGAGGGAGAGGCGTGGGTCGGCCACGATGCCGACGACTTGGTGCGGCTGGGCGTCGGCGAGATGGCGATCTTCCCGCGCGGCGAGGCGCATCTGCTCCTCTCCGCACACGATGCCGAGGCGTTGCCCTTTCACCGGATCGCGGTCGATATCGGGCTGCCCGAATGGCGGCCGGGTATCCGGCTGAAGCCGCGCGTGCTGCGCTTCGGCACCAACGGTCCGCCGGTCACGCGTTTGGTGTCGGGCATCTTCGAGTTCGCCGACCGTCGGCGCAATCCGCTGCTCTCGGCGCTGCCCGATATCCTGATGCTGCGCGGCATTTCGGGCGAGCGGGCGCGGACCACGATCCGAACCGTCGCGATGACGATCGACCATGAGGTGGAGGCGAGCGCGCCGGGCGCGCGCCTCGTCGCCGCGCGGCTCGCCGACTATCTGTTCGTCGAGGCGGTGCGCGAGCATCTGGTCTCGAACGGGCGCGACGATCGCGGGTGGCTGCGCGGACTCGGCGATCCGCTGGTGGGTCGCGCGCTGTCGCTGATCCACGCCGATCCCGGCCGCGACTGGTCGGTCGACCTGCTGGCGATCGAGGTTGGCGCGTCTCGGTCGCAGTTCGCCCAGCGCTTCCGCGCCTTGGTCGAGCGCGGGCCGATCGAATATCTGCGCGAATGGCGCATGTTCCTCGCCTCGGCCCATCTTGCCGAAGCGCAGATGCCGCTCAAGGAGATCGCACGCCGCGCCGGCTATCGCTCGGTTCCCGCCTTCGGCCGCGCCTTCAAGCTCTGGGCGGGCGAGCCCCCCGCCGCGGTCCGCCGCACGCGCCAGGCGGTGGCGGCGGTGCAGCGCTGAGCGTCAGGCCGCGTCCTTGGCCTCGGCGCGGTGGCGGTCGTGGAGCGTCAGCATCGCGTCCATCAGGTTTTCCTCGGGGCTCGACATCACGCCCAGCACCTCGGCCTCGTCGCACCCCTCGGCGGCGAGATAGGCGTGGCCCATGCTCGAATCGATATAGAGCGACTGACCCGCCGATAGTGTGACCGGATCGTAGAATTCGGTCTGCACGACGACGCTGCCGCTCAACACATAGATGAACTCCTCGCCCGAATGGCGGACCAGGTCGCCGAACTGCTCGGCCGATCGCGCGCGGATCTTGGTCACGACGGGGATCATCCGCTTGCGGCGAAGCTCGGTGCAGAGATAATAATAGTCGTAATTGGGGGTCTCGACCCGAACCGCGCGCTCGACATCGCCCAGGCTGCGGCGCGCGGTGACGGCGGGGCCGGCCTCAGCCTCCGTCTCGGCGAACAGGTCGGACATCCGCATGCCCAGCCGCTGCGCCAGCGATTGGAGCTTGTCGTAGGAGAGCGTCAGCCGGTCGTGCTCGATCTTGGACAGCGTCGAGACCGGGATGCCGCTCTTGGCGCTCATCTGCTTGAGCGTCCAACCCTCACGCGCGCGAAGCCCCTTGAGCAGGGTGCCCAGGGTCGGCCGATCAGCGGACATGCAATCTCTCTCCAAGCCATTGACGCATTCTCCGATCAGGATAACATTGGCGCGATCGGAATAACTATTGTCCAGATTAGCCGGGCACGAACCCGGGAGCAACCAGGGCAGGAGCGGACCATGGCGTTGAAGGCTTGGATGGCAGCGGCATTGGCGCTGGTGGGCGTCGGCGCCAGTGCGCAGCAGGCGCGGATGCAGCCGCCGCTGTCGCCCCCCGTCGCGGCGGCGCCCGCGACACCGCCGGTCAGCGGACCGGTTCATGCGCTGACCGAACCCGACGTCTCCGCCTGGCTCGACGGCTACATGCCCTATGCGCTTCACTCCGGCGACATGGTGGGCGCGGTGGTGATGGTGGTCCAGGGTGGGCGGATCGTCGCGGCCAAGGGCTATGGCTATGCCGATCCGGCCACGCGGCGACCGGTCGATCCCGCGCGCACGCTGTTCCGCCCCGGTTCAGTGTCGAAGCTCGTCACCTGGACCGCGGTCATGCAACAGGTCGAGGCGGGACGCATCGACCTCGACGCCGACATCAATACCTATCTCGACTTCCGCATTCCGCCGCGTGCGGACGGGCCGGTGACGATGCGCCACCTGATGACGCACACGGGCGGGTTCGAGGAAGCGGTCAAGGATCTCATCACCGACGATCCCGCCAACAACATGCCCGTCGAGGCGTATTTGAAGCGCTGGGTGCCGCGCCGCATCTTCAAGGCGGGGACGACGCCCGCCTATTCGAACTGGGGCACGACGCTGGCGGGCTATATCGTCCAGCGCGTCGCGAAGATGCCGTTCGATGATTATGTCGAGCAGCGCGTGTTCGCGCCCATCGGCATGTCGACGGCAAGCTTCCGCCAGCCGCTGCCCGCGAAGCTGCGCCCGTTGATGGCGACGGGCGTGCCGCTCGCCTCGGGCAAGCCGATCCCGTTTGAGATCGTCGTGCCTGCGCCGGCGGGGTCGCTCAGCGCATCCGGCCTCGACATGGCGAAGTTCATGGCCGCGCACCTGATGAACGGGCGCGGGCTGATGCGGCCGGAGACGGCGGCGATGATGCACGACAGTCCGCTCGGTCGGGTGGATCCCAAGTCGCTGATCCCGCCGCTCAACCGCATGGAGCTCGGCTTCTTTGAGACGAACGTGAACGGGCGCGAAGTCACCGCGCATCTGGGCGATCTCCAGGCGTTCCATGCGGCCCTGCACCTGTTCCGGCGCGAGGGCGTCGGCCTGTACGTCGCGTTCAACAGCAGCGGCCGCGACGGCGCGGCGCAGCGCATCCGCGGCGAGCTGTTCCGCGACTTTGCCGACCGCTACTTTCCCGATGCGACCCGCGACGGTCAGGTCGACAAGGCGACCGCGGCGCAGCACGCCAGGATGATGGTCGGCCTGTGGCAGAACAGCCGCCGGTCCGAATCGAACTTCGTCGCGATCCTCAATCCGTTCGGCCAGACCGAGATCGGCCTGGACGACGAAGGCGGGCTGTCGATCCCTTCGCTCACCGGCCCCGGCGGCGCGGCGCGCAAATGGGTGGAGATCGCCCCCTTCGTCTGGCGCGACCGCGGCGGTGAGGACCGGCTGGCGGCGCAGGTGGTGGACGGCCGTGTCGTGCGCTGGAGCTTCGACATGGTCTCGCCCTTCATGGTGTTCGACCGCGTGCCGGGATCGCAATCGGCGGGGTGGCTGCTCCCGGCGCTCTATGCCAGCCTGGGCGTCATCCTCCTGACCGCGCTCGCCTGGCCGGTCGGCTGGTTCAATCGCCGCCGCTATGCCGCCCAGCATCCGCTGACCGGTACCGCCCGCCGCGCGGATCGCGCCGCCCGGATCATGGCCTGGGCCGAGGTGATCGCGATCGGTCTGTGGGTTGGCATCGTCGTCACCATGTTCTCGAAGCTCGAATTGCTCAGCGTCGATACCGAGTGGCTGTTGTGGCTGCTCAAGGCGGTCGGCGCGGTGGTGTTCGTAGGCACGGTCGCCATCGCCGGGTGGAACGCGTGGGTCACCTGGCGCGGTGGCGGGCGGCGCTGGATGGGCAAGCTCTGGAACACGCTGTTCCTGCTCGCGGCGTTGGTCATCCTCTACACCGCCGTCACCTTCAACCTGCTCGCGCTGTCGGTCGGTTACTGATGTCGACGCTCGCTTACGAAACCAGGACGCTGCGCCTGGCCGAGCCGTTCGCAATCTCGGGCTATGTGTTCGAGACCGCCGAGGTGCTGGTCGTCACGCTGACCGATGGCGAGCATCGCGGGCGCGGCGAGGCGGCGGGCGTCTATTATCTGGGCGACGACCTCGCGCACATGCAGGCGGCGATCGAAGGCGCGCGGGACGCGATCGAGGCGGGGCCGACCCGCGAAGCCTTGCGGTCGATCCTGCCGCCGGGCGGCGCCCGCAACGCCGTCGACGCGGCGCTGTGGGAGCTGGAGGCATCCCGCGCGGGTCGGCCCGTCTGGCAGCTCGCCGGCGTTCCCGCCCCGCACCCAATCCGCACCACCTTCACCGTCAGTGCCGACAGCCCGGAGAAGATGGCCGATCGTGCGCGCGGCTATCGCGAGGCGCTGTCGATCAAGGTCAAGCTGACCGGCGACCTCGCCCTCGACCTCGACCGCGTCGCCGCGATCCGCGCCGCGCGGCCCAAGGTGTGGCTGGGCGTCGACGGCAACCAGGGATTCGCGCGCGCCGACTTGGACGCGCTGGTCGAGGGACTCCAGGCACATGACGTCGCCCTCCTCGAACAGCCATTGGCGCGCGGGCAGGAGGCGCTGCTCGACGGCTTCGCTTCGCCGATCCCGATCGCGGGCGACGAGAGCGTGCTGAGCCTTGCCGATGTCGCGGCGTCGGTCGGCCGCTTCGACGTCGTCAACATCAAGCTCGACAAGTGCGGCGGCCTGACCGAGGGGCTGTTGATGGCGGCGGAGGCGCGCCGCCTGGGCCTGGGCGTCATGGTCGGCACGATGATCGGGTCCAGCCTGGCGACCGCGCCGGGCTTCGTCCTTGGCCAGCTTGCCGATCTCGTCGATCTCGACGGGCCCACCTTCCTCGCCGACGATCCGGCGCCGACCGTCACCTATCGCGGCGGGATGCTGTTCGCCGGCCCGGAGGTCTGGGGCGCATGACCGCGGCCCGGCCCGAGCGCACCTGGTTCGGCCAGCCGCGCGGGCTGACGATCCTGTTCCTCACCAACATGTGGGAGCAGTTCTCCTACTACGGGATGCGCGCGCTCCTGGTCTATTACATGACCAAGGAGCTGCTGCTCGATCAGCAATGGTCGTCGATCGTCTATGGCACCTATACCGCCTGCGCCTATTTCACGCCGATCCTGGGCGGGGTGATCGCCGACCGGCTGCTGGGGCGGCGGCTGGCGATCGTGATCGGCGGGTCGATCATGGCGGCGGGCCATTTCATGATGGCGTTCGAGCCGCTGCTCTATGCCGCGCTCGCCACCATCGCGCTCGGCAACGGGCTGTTCCTGCCCAGCCTGCCCAGCCAGATCGACAGCCTCTATACCGCCGACGATCCGCGGCGCGGCTGGGCGTACAATGTCTATTATGTCGGCGTGAACCTGGGCGGGTTCCTCGCGCCGATCATCTGCGGGACGCTGGGCGAGACGCTCGGCTGGCATTGGGGGTTCGGCGCAGCGGGGATCGGCATGGCGCTGGGCCTCTGCATCTATGTCTGGGGTCAGCGCTACCTCCCGCCCGAGCCGCCGCGGCGGCGCGACCCGGCGGCGCCCAGGGGCGCGTTCGACTGGCGGATGGTCGCCGCGCTCGTCGCGGTGGCGGGCGCGGTGACCGTGTTCCGCGGGGCATATGAGCAGGTCGGCAATACCGTCGCGCTCTGGACCGACAGCGGCGTCGACCGGCGCGCGGGCGGCTGGACGATCCCGATGACGTGGTTCCAGTCGCTCAATCCGCTGTTCGTGATGCTGTTCACCCCGCCGCTGCTTGCCTGGTGGGCGCGGCGTGCCGAGCGCGGGATCGTCCAGTCCTCGGCCCGCCGCATGGCGACCGGTGCGCTGATCGTCGCCGGGTCGTTCGCGCTGCTCGCCTTCGCCTCGGCGACGGCGGGCGGCGCGGCGGCGTGGCCGTGGCTGGCGCTGTTCTTTGCGGTGCTGACGCTGGGCGAGCTCTTCATCCTCCCCGTGGGCCTAGGCCTGTTCGCGCGCCTCGCGCCCGAGGGTTACGGCGCGACGACGGTGGCGGCGTGGTTCCTCGCGATCTTCACCGGCAGCCTGGCGGCCGGGTTCGTCGGCACGCTGTGGAGCAGCACGACGCCGACCGCCTATTTCCTGATGCTAGCCGGCGTCGCCGCGACGGCGGCGGTGCTGCTGCGCGCCATCGATGGCTTCGTCACCAGCGTGGAGATGCGCGGCGCGAACAAAGCCGTTGACACTTCTCCGATCGGAACAATAGTCTCCGATCAGAAAATCTGAGCTTCGGGAGGGTAGGATGGCAAGCAGGACGGCTTTGCTCATTTCGGCGGCGATCATGGGGTTGGTGGCCGCCACACCGGCGGCGGCACAGGACGCGGCGACGGGCACCAACCCGGCTCGCAATGCGGAGCCCAGCGGCAATCCGCGTGAGGGCGAGGACATCGTCGTCACCGCTCAGAAGCGCGAGCAGGCGCTGATCGACGTGCCGCAATCGGTCTCGGTCGTCTCGGGGGAGACGCTGGAGCGCCAGTCGGTCAACAACATCGCCGATTATCTCAACAACGTGCCGAGCCTTCAGCTCGTCCAGGCGACGCCGGGGCAGGGGCGGCTCGTCCTGCGCGGCGTCAACACCGGCGGCGTCGCCTCGACCGTCGCGGTCTATCTGGACGAGACGCCGTTCGGGTCGAGCAGCGGCCTCGCCAACGGCGCGGCGCTCGCGGGCGACTTCGACGCGTTCGACATTGCCCGGGTCGAGGTGCTGCGCGGGCCGCAGGGCACGCTCTATGGCGCCAGCTCGCTCGGCGGGCTCGTCAAATACGTCACCAACGCGCCCGACCCGACCCGCTTCGAGGCGCGGGCGCGGGGCGCGGTCGAGACCACTGATGGGGGCGACGTTTCCTATCAGGGCAATCTCGTCATCAACCTGCCGCTGGCCGAGAACCTCGCCTTCCGCGCGTCGGGCACCTTCCGCCATCAGGGCGGCTTCATCGACTCGGTCGGCACCGGCGGGTCGGATCGCGAGGAGAACATCAACGATTTCGACAGCTATGGCGGCCGCGCCTCGCTCCTCTGGACGCCGACCGACCGCCTGTCGATTCGCGCCAGCGCGCTCCTCCAGAACATCGAGGTGGATGCACCGACCGTGGTCGAGGCCGATCCGGTCAGCCTCAAGCCGCTTTATGGCGGCCTTACCTTCTCGCAATTCGTGCCGTCGTACAGCGACGTGGCGTATCGCCTCTACAACCTGCTCATCGACTATGACCTGGGCTTCGGCACGCTGACCTCGTCGACCAGCCGCAGCACCCAGTGGCAGCGGCGGCGCGACGACCAGAGCGTGTTCATCAACAACGTCGTCGACGCGTTCGGCCCGATCTTCGGCCTGCCGCCGCTCGATGCCGATGCGCAGCTTGCGCAGATTACCAACAATCGCAAATGGACGCAGGAACTCCGCCTGGCGAGCGCGGGCGGCGGCGTGTTCGACTGGTTGGTCGGCGGCTATTACACCAACGAAAAGGCGTTGATCGACCAGTTGATCGACGCGGTCGATCCCGACACGCTGGCGATCGTCCCCTATATCCCGCAGTTCGGCGGGCTGGGCGGCGCGCAGACCGCCTCCACCTATGAGGAATATGCCGCCTTCGCCAATGCGACGCTGCGGCTCGGACGGCTCGAGATCGACTTGGGCGGGCGGTGGAGCCACAACGACCAGACCTCGCTCAACACCGGCACCGGCCTGCTCGGCGCCACCGACCCCTATGAGGGGCGCTCGTCCGACGACGTCTTCACCTGGTCGGTCGCGCCCAAGCTCAAGCTGGGGGAAAGCGCCAACCTCTATGCGCGCGTCGCCAAGGGCTATCGCCCCGGCGGTCCCAACGTCGTGCCGCCGACCGCGCCCGACAATTTCCCCGCGACCTTCGGCCCCGACGAGGTGACGAGCTACGAGATCGGCTTCAAGGGCGAGACCGCTGACCGTACCTTCGGGATCGAGGCGGCGATCTATCACATCGACTGGAGCGACATTCAGCTCCTGTCGGTGGTCGGCGGCTTCGGCGCGAACGTCAACGGCGCGTCGGCCGACATCGACGGCGCGGAGTTCAACGCGACGATCCGTCCAATCCACGGCTTCGTCACGACGATCAACGGCACCTATACGCGCGCCGTGCTTGCCGAGGACACCGACCCGCTGCTCGTCGGCGGGGTCAAGGGCGATCGCCTGCCCTTCACGCCCGAGTTCAGCTTCGGCGTGAACTCGGATTACGAATGGGCGCTGGGTGGCGACATGCGCGCGTCGATCGGCGGCAGCCTGCGTTCGGTATCCGGACAGGTCGGCAGCTTCGACGTGCCCTATCTCTCGACCTTCGGTCGCTTCGCGCGGATCCCCGCCTATGAAGTCGTCGACCTGCGTGCGGGCATCGATTTCGGGCGTTTCGAGCTTCAGGCCTATGTCCGCAATCTGGGCAATGCGCGCGGCATCACCTCGGTGCTCGCGCAGACGGGTAGCGGCGTGTTCAATTATCCGGGTGGCGCGATCGGGACGGGGATCATTCGGCCGCGGACCTTCGGCCTCAGCCTGACCGCGGGCTTCTGATGGCGAGCGCCCCATCGGCGGCGCCGCCGGGCCTGTCGCTGCCGCCGCGTTATCTCGTCTTCCTGGGTGACGTGACCGAGCCCGGCTATGCCAAGACCGCGTTCGGCCTGCGCGACTGGGCGCCCGAGCGCTGCGTCGGCGAAGTGGCGCTGCCGCAGGCGACGGTGACCACCGGCCTGCCGCGCGTGGGCGTCGGCGAGGCGGCGGCGCTGGGCGCGCGCGGCCTCGTCATCGGCATCGCCAATCGCGGCGGCGTGATCCCCGATGCGTGGGTCGCGGTGCTTCAGGAGGCTCTGCGCAGCGGCCTCGACCTCGTGTCGGGGATGCACTCCAGGCTCGCCGATCTGCCGGGGCTTGCCGAACTCGCCGCGGAGCACGGTCGGCGGCTGATCGACGTGCGCGTGCCGCCCACCGATCTGCCCGTCGCGAGCGGGCGCAAGCGGACGGGCAAGCGCATCCTGACCGTCGGCACCGATTGCGCGCTGGGTAAGAAATACACCGCGCTGTCGATCGCGCGCGGGCTGTCGGCACGCGGGATCGACGCGACCTTCCGCGCGAGCGGGCAGACGGGGATCATGATCGCCGGCAGCGGCATTCCAATCGATGCCGTGGTCGCCGACTTCATCGCCGGCGCCGCCGAATGCCTCAGTCCCGATGCCGCCCCCGACCATGTCGACGTGATCGAGGGGCAGGGATCGCTGTTCCACCCCGCCTATGGCGCGGTGTCGCTAGGGCTGCTCCAGGGCAGCCAGCCCGACGCGTTTGTCGTCTGTCACGCCCCCGGCCGCAGCGAGATCCTCGGTCACCCGGGCCAGCCGGTCCCGTCGGTCGAAGACGTGATCGCCCAGACGATCGCGCTCGGCCGCGTCACCAACCCGGCGATCTGCTGCGCCGGGATCAGCCTCAACACCGCCGGGCTCGATGATGCCGCTGCGGCCGAGGCGATCGAGACGGTTGCGGCGCGCACCGGCCTGCCCGCCGCCGACCCGATCCGCGGCGGTGCGCCGTTCGATCGGCTGCTGGACGCCTGCGCCCGGTGAAGCGGCTGATTGCCCTTGTCGCGCTGCTGGTCGCCGTACCCGCCGCCGCCGAGCCGCCGCGCGGCTTCGCGGCGCGGGTCGAGACGCTGCGGCGCGAGGCGGGGGTGCCCGGCATCGCCATTGCGATCGTCGAGAAGGGACGCACGACGCTCAGCCGCGGCTGGGGTACCCGGCGGCTGGGCGGCGCCGAGCCCGTCGACGCCGACACGCTGTTCGCGACGGGCTCCACCGGCAAGGCGTTCACCACCGCCGCGCTGGCGACATTGGTCGATGCGGGAAAGATCGGCTGGGACGATCCGGTTATCGACCACCTCCCCTGGTTCCGCATGTACGACCCGTGGGTCACGCGCGAGATCACCGTCCGCGACCTCCTCGTCCACCGGAGCGGCCTCGGCCTGGGGCAAGGCGACCTCCTGTTCGTGCCGCGCAGCAACCTGTCGCGCGCGGAGGCGGTGCGGCGGCTACGCTTCCTCAAGCCCAAGACCAGTTTCCGCAGCGGCTATGCCTATGACAACGTCCTCTACATGGTCGCTGGCCAGCTGATCGAGGAAGTGACGGGCGAGCGCTGGGAGGATTATGTCGCGCGCCTTCTGCTCGCACCCGCGGGGATGGCGGCGACGACGACCGACGCCGCGCCGCGCTTCGCCGCTGCCAATCGCGCGATGCCGCACGCGCGGCTGGACGGCGGGCTGCGCGGGGCGGGAACGCAGCTGCTGCTCGACGAGCGCGACGAACTCGCGCGCAGCGCCGCGCCCGCCGGCGGCATGGCGTCGAGCGCCAACGACCTCGCCCGCTGGCTGTCGATCCAGCTTGCCCATGGCGCGATGCCCAACGGCCAGCGCTTGTGGAGCGAGGCGGCGCATGCCGAGCTCTGGCGCCCGCACGTGATCCAGCCGGTCGATCCGCTGCCGCCCGCGCTCGCACCGGTGCAGCCCGCGACCTCGCTCTACGCGCTCGGCTGGGACGTCGAGGAGTATCGCGGCACGCAGATCGTCTGGCACGGCGGCGCGGTGTTCGGGTTCAAGGCGGCGGTGGTGCTGGTACCCGGCCGCGACATCGGCTTCGCGATCCTCATCAACAGCGAGGACGGCGAGCTGGTCCGCGGACTGATGCACGAGTTGCTCGACCATTATCTCGGCCTGCCGCGCGGCGACTGGCCGGCGAAATGGCGCGCCTACAAGCAGCAGGGCATCGCCGACGCGCTGAAGGCCCTGGCCGATGCCAAGCCCGCGGCGACGGCCAAGGCCGGCCCGTCGCTGCCGTTGCCGCGCTATGCCGGCACCTATGCAGATCCCTGGTATGGCGACATCGTCATAGGCGCGGGTTCGGCTGGGCTCACCATCGACTTTCGATCGACGCCGCGCATGGCGGGGCGGCTGGAGCATCATGGCTATGACAGCTTCGTCACCCGCTTCGACGATCCGGCGATCGAGCCCGCGATCGTCACCTTCGCGCTGGATGCGGAGGGCAAGGTCGATCGGGTGACGATGAAGCCCCTGTCGCCGATCGCCGATTTCAGCTGGGACTATCAGGATCTTCTCTTCACGCCCAAGGCGGCGAAATGAACGACCTGCACCGCCGCCTGCTGACGCTCGACGCGCATCTCGACGTTCCCGTCCATTTCGGGCGCGCCGGATGGCGGTTCGGCGATCGCCACGCGCTCGCCGACGATGTCGCGCAGGTCGACCTGCCGCGGATGGAGGACGGCAATCTCACCGGCGGGTTCTTCGTCACCTATACCGAGCAGGGCGCGCTCGACGCCGCCGGCTATGCGACCGCGCTGGCGGCGGCGTGGCGGCGGTCGGATCAGATCGACAGGATGCTCGCCGCCTATCCCGATCGCATCGGCCTGGCGCTGACCGCCGACGATGCGCGGCGTCTGCACGCCGAGGGACGATGCGTCGTCTTCAAGAGCATCGAGAACAGCTACTTCATGGGCGACGACCCCGCCGGTCACCTCGCCGAGTTCCACGCGCGCGGCGTGCGGATGGCAGGGCCGGTGCATGCGCGCACCAATCAGCTCGCCGACTCTTCGACCGACGCGGCGATGTGGCACGGCCTGAGCCCCGCCGGCCGCGACTGGCTGCGCGCCGCCAACGAACTCGGCATCGTCGTCGACGCCAGCCACGCCGCCGACAGCGTGTTCGACCAGCTGATCGCCGAGTCCGCCGCGCCGATCGCACTGTCGCATTCGGGATCGCGCACGGTCCACGACCATCCGCGCAACATCGACGATGGCCGCTTGCGCGCGCTCGCGGCGCAGGGCGGCGTCGTCTGCTTAGCGACGATCTTCCTGTCCGAGATGCGGATGACCGCCGATCGTGCGCGCCTGTTCGGACTGCACGGCCGCATCTACGATCTCGACCCCGCGGCGCAGGCGGCGCTCGCGCGCGACTGGATCGCGCTGGACGCGGCCGAGCCGATGTGGACTGCAACCCTCGACCGCTTTGTCGAGGGGTTGGCGCACGTCATCGACGTCGCGGGGATCGACCATGTCGGCATCGGTGCGGACTGGGACGGCGGTGGCGGCTTTCCCGGCATGGACGACATCACGGTGCTGCCCGCGGTCACCGACCGGCTGGCAGCGCGCGGCCTGACCGAAGCCGATCTCGAAAAGCTGTGGAGCGGCAATCTGCTCCGCGTGGTCGAGGCGGCGCGCGCGGCGGGCAAGGAGCAAGCATGACCGACATCACCATCGACACCGCCGCGCTCGACGCGCTGCTCAGGCCCTATGACCGCACCGACGCGCCCGGCTTCGCCGTCGGCGTCGCGCATCGTGGTCGGCCCGCCTATCGCCGCGGCGTCGGCTTGGCGAGCGTCGAGCTGCCCGTGGCGCTTTCGCCCACGATCCGGATGCGGATCGGGTCGACCAGCAAGCATTTCACCGTGCTCGCGGTCATGCTGCTGGCGGAAGAAGGACGGCTGTCGATCGACGACACGCCGCGCCGCCACCTGCCCGAGCTGCCCGGCTGGGCCGACCGCATCACCATCCGCCAGCTGATGGCGCACACCAGCGGGATGCGCGACAGCCTCGACCTCATCCTTCACGCCGCCGGCCCCGGCGTGGCGGCCGAGCCCGATTATCAGTTCCGCCTGCTCGCCGCGCTGGACGACGTCAATTTCGAGCCCGGCGCGACGTGGAGCTACAATAATGGCGGCTATGTCCTGCTCGCGGAGATCGCCGCGCGGGTGAGCGGCACGGCGTTCGCCGACCTGCTGCGCGAGCGCATCTTCGCGCCGATCGGCATGAACGACACGCTGCTGCGCGCACTCGACACCGATCTCGTCCCCAACAGCGCCACGCTCCACGTTCCCGTGCCCGGCGGCGGGTGGCGGCGCGGCGTGTTCGGCGTGCCGATCGGCGGCGAGGGGGGCATCGTCTCGACCGTCGACGACATGCTCCGCTGGCTGGCGCACATGAGCGCGCCGCGCGTCGGTTCGGCCGAGACCTGGGCGACGATGCGGACGCCCGTCACGACGCATGGCTATGGCCTCGCGCTGACGACCGACACGCGGCGCGGGCTGACGACGCTGCACCATGCCGGCGCGGTGGTGGGTGGATCGTGCCAGATGATGAAGGTGCTTGATCACGAGCTCGACATCATCGTCATGAGCAACGGGATCGGCGGGCTCGACCTTCACCGCCTCGTCGACGACATCATCGACCGCTGCATCCCCGACCTGCCCCCGGTCGAGGCCGACCATCCGGCCGAGGTCGTCACCGGCATCTATTATTCGCGGGAAAGCGGCCGGCGGATCGCGCTGGAGGCGGTGGACGACAAACAGGCGATCCGCATCGACGGCATGACGCTCCCCGCGCGCCGCGATGCCGACGGGCGACTAAGCGTGCCGTTGGTCCCTACCGACATGCGCGTGACGCCCGAGTCAGGCGGCGGCGCGCTGACGCTCGCCGAATATGGCGCGAGCGAGCGATTGGTGCGGGTCGACGCGCCCGCCGAGCCCGACTGGGCCGCAATCACGGGCCGCTTCGTCAACGCATCGGCCGAGATGAGCGTCAGCGTCGAGCGCAGTGAAGAGGACGCCACGCTGCGCCTCGCCGGACCGCTGGGCGCGATGGACTACCGTCTTCGCGCGATCGGCTCGGATCTGTGGGAGGCCCGCGCGGCGGGCACGCTGTCGCTCGCGCTGCTGGTCGAGGTCGATGGCAAGGGGCTGCGCGTCACCACCGGCCGCACCCACCGCCTGCGTTTCGCTCGGGCGGCGGGATGACGACGGCGGGCTATCCCAGCCCCGGGCGCGCACTCGGCGGCATCCTGTTCCTCTCGCTCCTCGGCTTCGTTCTCACCACCGACATCACGCTGACCGCGCTCCTGTCGGAGCCGATGAAGCGCGACCTGGGCCTCAGCGATCTTCAGGTCGCGTTGCTTCAGGGCACCGCCTATGGCCTCGCGCTCGGCTTCGCGTCGCTGCCTGCTGGGCGGCTGATCGACCGCAGTTCGCGGCGGCGGCTGCTCGGCTTCGGGCTCGTCGCCTGGGCCGCCGCGCTGGTCGCCATCGGCGCGGCGCGCGACTTTCCGATGCTGATCGTCGGCAGGATGCTGCTCGGCCTCGTCGCCGCGCTCGTCGTGCCCGCGGCCTTCTCGATGGCGGCGGACCTTTACCCGCCGGAGCGGCGGTCGGTGTCGACCAGCCTGCTCGTCGTCGGCCAGGCGCTGGGGCAGGGGTGCGGCGTGCTCGCGGGCGGGCTCGCCTTCGACATGCTGACGCGGATGGCGGCGGCGGGGGAGATCGCCACGGCGCCGTGGCGCGTCCTCTATTTCGCCGCCGCGGTGATCGGCGCGATCCTGCTCGCGCTGCTGGCGCTGGTGCGTGAGCCCGCGCGCCAGGAGCGGCGCGAACTGGCGCCCGACCTGCGCGCTGCGGCGGGCGAGCTCTGGGCGTATCGCCGGTTCCTCGTGCCGCTGCTGCTCGGCCTCTTGTTCGCGCAGGTGACGATCCAGGCCGCGTCGATCTGGTCGAGCCCGCTGCTCATTCGCCGCGGCCTGACGCCCGGCGCGTTTGCCGGCTGGCTGGGTGCGATCCTGCTGGCGGGCGGCATCGCCGGGGCGCTGGCCGGCGGCTGGCTGGCGGAGCTCGGGAGACGGCGGAGCGGCCGGGGCGGGGTGCTGATCCCCGCGGCAGTGATGGCGCTGGCGGTCGCGCCGGCATCGCTGTTTCCGCTGGTCGGGCCGCTGACGGGCTTCGGCGCGCTGCTCGCGCTCCACATCTTTGCCGGGGCGGTGGTGGCGACGATCGGCGTGATCGCGGTGACGATGGTGATCCCCAACGAGATCCGCGGGCTGGCGCTGGGCGTCAACACCTTTGCCGCTGCGGTGTTCGGCGCCGCGGGCGCGCCCGCTATCGTCGCGCTGCTCAGCCGCGCGCTGGGGGGCGAGGCGATGCTGGCGAGTGCGTTTGCCGGCATCTGCGTTCCCGCCGCGATCGCATCGGCGCTCTGCCTGCTGATCGCCGCGCGCGCGGACGCCTCAGTCGAGGCTTAGCAGCGAAGCCGCAGGGACGGCCGGGTCGCCGCCCAGAAGGCGCCCGGCGAGCGCTTCGGCCACGTCGCCGTCGATCGCTCGGGCAGCGTGGCTGGCACAAGCGACGAACTTCGCCGTCAGCGCGGCATCGTCGATCGGCCGCTCGGGGCTGCCCATCGGGGTGGTGACCGCATGGTGGTGGCGCGTGCCGTCGTTCAGGACGATCGTCAGCGACCCGCTCGCCGCCTCGGCGCGCGTCCAGGCGGGATTGGCGCGCTCGATCACGCGGTCGGTGAGTGCCAGGACCTGCGCCTCCTGGCGTCGTGCGGGTGTGAAGCTGTCGAGGTCGACCTGCCCGTCGATCAGTGCGCGCGCGACGGTGTAGGGGATGCTGAACCGCGCATCGATCGCGCTTTGCGGGCGCGCCTTGCCGGGGCGGATCAGCATCGCCTGGATCGGGCCGGTCTCGGCCTCGATCGACGTGATGGCGGCAGGATCGACGCGATCCCGCAGCGCCAGTGCCGCCTCGATATAGGGGTGCGTGCCGCGACAGGCGGGCCAGGGCTTGAAGCTGACGCGCTCGCCCAGCCAGGTCTCGCCCATTCCGTCCCACAAGGCGGGCGTAGGCGGCCCGCCGGCATAGACGGCGAAGAAGCCGCCCGCCCCCTCCAGCGGCTGCGCAAAGGCGCGGGCACCGGCGCGGGCGAGCAAAGCCGCCTCCACCGCCGCGCGCGCCGCGAACCCCTCGCGCACGCCGCGCAGGGGAGAGGTGGGGTCGAGCTTGATCTCGGCGGGAAAGCTCGCCTGGAGGAGGGCGAGCCCCATCGCATCGCGGATGCCGTCGGCCGTCAAGCCGAGCAGCTTGGCACAGGCGGCCGCGGCGGCGATCGTGTTGACCAATGGCGGCGGATACCAGCCGCCTGCCTCATAGGGGCGCGGCGCCGCGATCGACAGGCGACAGGCAAGGTCGGCGCCCAGCGCCATCGCGGTCAGCAGCTCGCCCGTCGTGATCGCCGGATCGGCGTCGGCCAGCGCGAGCAGCGCCGGCACTGTCGCGGCATTGGGGTGCGCCGGCCCCGCATCGAAGGTGTCGCCGAAATCGAGCGCATGCGCGAGCGAGCCGTTGGCGAGCGCCGCCATCGCCGGGCTCGTCCGCGCGCCGCTGCCGAGCAGCCGGCACGGTCCCGGTGTCTCCGCCGCATGCGCCTGATAAGGCGCGACATCCTCCGCCAGCCCCGTTGCCGCGAGCATCACCCCGACCGCGTCGAGCAGCGCGCGGCGGGTCGCATGGACGGTCGTTGCGGGCAGCTCGGCAAAGGTCGTCCGCGCGAAATGTTGGGCGATATCGGCCGAAATGGTTTCGAGGCAAAACATTGTTGCAAACGCTTTCACACCCGCAATATGGCTAAGGCAAGCGAAAAGCGGGCGGAGGATGGTGATGACGGGACTGAAGCGTTTGCACCGGGCGACTGCGGCCCTGGCGCTCATCCTCGCCACCGCGGCACAGGCGCCGACCCCGCGCACCGCGACCGGCACGCTGCCCGGCGGCGCGCGCTGGATCGAACAGGTGCCGGCGGAATGGAACGGCACGCTGCTCCTCTACTCGCGCGGCTACAGCCCGCGCGCCGGCGATCCCGAGCCGGCGCCGCGCGGGACGGGCGACGCGCTGATGGCGCAGGGCTATGCCCTGCTTGCGTCGGATTATGGCAGCGGCGGCTGGGCGCTCGAACAGGCGGTGCCGGCACAGCGTGCGGCGCTCGCCGAATTCGCGAAGCGCCATGGCAAGCCGAAGCGCGTGATCGCCTGGGGCTATTCGATGGGCGGCCTCGTCACCACCGCGCTGGCCGAGGCGCCGGGGAGCGGGATCGATGGCGCCGCGCCGATGTGCGCGTCGATCGGTGGATCGCTCGGCATGATGAACATGGCGCTCGACGGCGCCTATGCCTTCCGCACCCTCGTCGCGCCCGATGCCGGCATCCGTCTGGTTCGGATCGACGACGACCGCGCCAACGGCAAGCGCGTTGCCGATGCGCTCGCGGCAGCGATCCGGACGCCGGAAGGTCGCGCGCGCGTGGCGCTGGCGGGCGTGCTCGCTGGCATTCCCGACTGGACCAGCGCCGGCGAGCCCGCACCCGCGCGCGGCGACGCCGATGCGGTGGCCGCCGAGATCGCCCGGGCGTTCGTCATGGGCGTGTACCTGCCGCGCACCGATCAGGAGGCGCGGGCGGGCGGCGTCTTCTCCTGGAACACCGGGGTCGACTATCGCGCGCAGCTCGCCCGATCCGGCCGGCGCGCGGCCGTCGCGGCGCTCTATGCCAGGGCAGGGCTGGACCTGGACGCCGATCTCGAGCGCCTGAACGCCGGCGAGCGGGTTGCCGCCGATCCGAGGGCGGTCTCCTACATGCGCGCGCATTATCAGCCGAACGCGCGGCCGCTCGTCCCGCTGCTCGCCGTGCAGACCGCGGGTGACGGCCTCACCGCGCCTGCGATGCAGCGCGGCTATGCCGAGGCGGCGCGCGGCGGCGTCCGCTCGATCTATGCGAACCGCGCGGGGCATTGCACTTTCTCGCCCGAGGAGGTGGTCGGCGCGATCCGCATGCTCGACCAGCGGATCGAGCGGGGTCGCTGGCCGGCGACTCCCGCGATCTTCCCGTCGCACCGCCCCGCGCCGATGCTGCGGCCGTGCGTGCGCGGCGGAACCTGTCGCTAAAAGCCCTTCTTCTCGAACCGCCATTTCGGATCGCGGCACAGCCCGCAATCCTTGCCGGTGAAGCGCGCCGCCGCCTTGCGGTCGCCGCGAAGCTGCCAGTTGAGCCAGTCGACCGAGAAGCGCGCGACATCGCCGCCATTGGCTTCGCGAAAGGTGCCGCCATGGCCGACATCGCCGTCGATCAGCGCGGCGGGGACATGCTCGATGCGGGCATAGTCGTCGGTGCCGTTGGGCCAGGCGACGTCGCCCTTTCCGCCCACCACATAGAGCACCGGCGTGTGCAGCGCGCGGAGCATCGACTTGTCGACCGTGATGCCGCGGATCGGGTTCGTTCCGTCGGTGAAGACGCCGCTGTTGTGGACGATCACCGTCCGCACACGCGGGTCGGCGCCGCCGATGATCGCCTGGAGCCCGCCGCAGCTATGCCCGGCGATCGCGACCTGCCTGGGGTTGATGCGCCCGCGATAGCGCGATCCGGCACGCGCATTCTCAGCGAGGGCCCAGGTGATGCCGGCGGTGACGTCCGCGGCGGACGTTTCCGCCTTGAGCTCGCGCGGGCCGGCGGGACGGGGCGGGGACGGCGGCGCGCCCGGACCGCTCAGCATTCGCCCCGGCGCGATCACCAGATAACCGTTCGAGGCGATCTGCGTCAGGTGCTGGCGGGCGCTCGCGCCATCCTCGCTGCACCCGCCATTGCCCCAGACGAGGATGCCGAGCTTGCGTCCTTTCAGCGCGCCAAGGTCGGCGGGGCGATAGACGACATGGTCGGGCAGCGTCGCGTCAACCTCCCGGATCGCGCGGTACGGCCCGGTGCCGCCGGTGTCGGGCAGCTCGACGCGCGGGCCGCCCTCCTGCGCCGCCGCGGGACTTGCCAGCAACAGCGCCAGCGCGATCGATCGACCCAACATGCTTCCTCCACCAATGTTATGGCGGAAAGCTATCTCGTCAGCCGACTGATGCAAGGGCTTTCATGCGCTTTCGCGAGCGATCACGCGAAAGCCGACATCGACGTGCCGCTCGATCGTCTGCCCAGTGGCGCGGGCGCGAAGCACGCGCATCACCTCGCGGGCGATCCTCGCGCCATCGACGTCGACCGAGGTGATGGTCGGGCGCATGTCGCCGGCCAGCCGGAGGTTGCCGAACCCCGTCACGGCCAGCCGATCGGGCACACGGATGCCCGCCGCCTGCGCCTCGACGATCAGCCCCTGCGCGATCCAGTCGGAGCCGCAGACCACCACGTCGGGCATCTCGGGCAGGTCCGACAGGGCGCGGAACGACAGCCGGCCCTGGCCGAAGTGACTGGGAACATTGACGCTCAGCCGCGTCGGTTCGGTCCCGCCGTCATGGATCCAGCGCGCCGCGAACCCGTCGGCTCGCCGCTCCGACCGCGTCGAACGCGGCACCACCAGATGCGGCCGGCGATAGCCGCGTCCGCGCAGGAAGCGCGCCAGCTCCTCGCCGACCGCGCGGTGCGAGAACCCGACCGCGATGTCGATCGGATCGGGCGGCAGGCCCCAGGTCTCGATCACCGTGATGCCCGAATCCTGCAATCGCGCACGCATTTGTGCATCGGAGACGATGCCGGTCAGGATGATCGCGTCGACGCGGCGGGCGAGCGCCATGTTGATCTCGCGCGTCAGCCGGTGATTGTCGGGGCCGGTCAGCGCCAGCATCACGCTGTTGCCGTCGCTCGACAGCTCGTCGATCATCGCCTCGACCGTGTCGTTGAAGATCGACTGGGCGATGTCGGGGACGAGCGCGGCGATCAGCCGGCTGCGGTTGCTCGCCAGCGTCGTCGCGGCGAGATTCTGGACATAGCCCGTCTCTTCAATGGCTTCGCGGATGCGCGCGCCCGTTGCCGCCGCGACCACCGCGGGGTTGTTGAGAAAGCGCGAGACGGTGGCGGCCGACACCCCCGCCTGCGCCGCCACGTCCTCCAGCCTCGGATTGCGTCCTGCCATCACCGATCCTTAGCGCGACACGGCGCCGACATGCAAAACCGCTTGCAAGCGCTTTCATGAACCGGTAGCGTTTATGTTATGGCGCATGACTTTGATCCCCTGGTCGCGGAAACGTTCGACAGCCCCAATGCCGTCTATGCCGAGCTGCGGTCGCGTTGCCCGGTCGCGCACAGCGACACCTGGGGCGGGTTCTGGGCGCTGATGAAGCATGCCGACGTCGCCGCCGCCGCCGCGGACTGGCAGACCTACATCACGTCGAAGCAGAACGTCGTGCCCAAGGTCGCGTTCACCGGCCGGCGCCCGCCGCTCCACCTCGATCCGCCCGAGCACACGCCCTATCGCCGGGCGCTCGCGCCGCTGCTGACCGAGCGTGCGATCGCCCGGCTGGAGCCGATCGTGCGGGAAATCTGCCGCGACCTGCTGGCCCGGATGGTCGCGAACGGCGGCGGCGACATCGTCGCGGACTTTTCCGCGCACATGCCGATCGCGACCTTCGCCAACTGGATGAACCTGTCGGCGGAGGCGGTGGCCGAGCTGACGCGGGTCGGTCGGCTCTACAACATCGCCGTCCAGTCGAACGACATGGACGCGACCAAGGAGAACAGTCTTCTCCTTTATGACATGGCCCGCGCCGTCGTCGCCGATCGACGCGCCAACTCGCTGCCCGCCGACCAGGACGCGACGAGCGCGCTGCTCGCCGCCCGGGTCGATGGCGAGCCGCTGCCCGAGGAGATGATCGTCGGGACGATCCGCCAGGTGCTGGTCGTCGGCATCATCGCGCCCAGCGTGATGATCGGGTCGATCGCCGTCCATCTCGGCCGCGATCGCGCGCTTCAAAGCCGGCTGCGCGCCAATCCGTCGCTGGTCGCGCCCGCGATCGAGGAGTTCCTGCGCCTCTACACCCCCTATCGCGGCTTTGCCCGCACCGCGGTTCGCGACGTAACCATCCGCGACCGGACGATCCCCGCGGGCGAGCCGATCGCGCTCGTCTATGCCTCCGCCAATCGCGACGAGGAGGTGTTCGAGGATGCGGACCAGTTCCGCCTCGACCGCCCCAACATGCGCGATTCGGTCGCCTTCGGTCGCGGGCCGCACATGTGCGTCGGCGCGCCGCTCGCGCGGCTGGAGCTGCGCGTGGCGCTGGAGGAACTGCTTGCCGCCGCCCCCGGCTTCGCGCTGGCGGGCGAGCCGGTGCAGACGCGCTTCCCCGAGATTGGCGCGCTGTCGGCGCCGGTGACGTTCGAGGCGGCGACGTGACTCACGTCCTCCTCGCCGCCGGCGACCTCGCCCCCGATCGCGACGATTACGACGAAAGCTTCGTCGCGACGCGCGACGTGCTGACCGCCGCCGACATCGCCTTCGCGCAGCTTGAGACGAGTTTCGCGACCAAGGGCGTCCGCCTGCCCCAGGCGCGCCACGCCGTGCTCGCACGCCCCGACGGCGCGGATGCGCTCGCCCGGGCGGGGTTCGACGTCATCTCGATGGCGGGCAACCACGTGCTCGACTGGGGCAACGACGCCTTCTTCGAGACGCGCGACAATCTCGCGCGCGCCGGTCTCCATGTGGTCGGCGCCGGTGCGAACATCGCCGAGGCGCGCCGGCCCGTCCGCATCACGCTGGGCGACGGCACCCGCGTCGCGATCCTCGCTTATTCGAGCATCCTGCCGCACAGCTATTGGGCGGACGAGCGGCGGCCCGGCTGCGCGCCGATGCGCGCGCACACCGTCTACGAGCAGATCGAGCACGACCAGCCCGGCACTCCCGCACGCATCCACACCTATCCCCACCGCGAGGACCTGGCGGCGATGGAGGCCGACGTCCGCGCGGCCAAGGCCGAGGCCGACCTCGTCTTCGTGTCGATGCACTGGGGCATCCACTTCGTCCGCGCGGCCATCGCCGACTATCAGCGCGACGTCGCGCGCGCTGCGATCGCCGCGGGCGCCGACGCGATCCTGGGCGGGCACGCGCACATCCTGAAGGGGTGCGAGTGGATCGACGGCAAGCCCGTCTTCCACTCGCTCTGCAACTTCGCGACCGACCTGCGCATGGACCCGGTCCATGCCGCGTCGAAGAGCTTCAACGAGATCCGCGTCCTCGCCGAGGAGTGGGAGCCCGATTTCGACAGCCTCTACAACTTCCCCAAGGCATCCCGCCTGTCGATGGTCGCCCGGTTCGAGATCGCGAACGGCCGGATCGAGCGGACGGGGTTCCTTCCCGTGTACATCGATCGGGACGCGGTGCCGCGTTTCGTCGGCCGCGACGATCCCCGCCACGCAGAGGTCGTCGACTACATGACCGCGATCACCGACGAGGCGGGGCTGAACGCCCGCTACGTCGTCGGCGATGCGATGGTCGAGCTGGAGCAGGCGGCATGAAGGACCGGATGAGCGCCTTCCCGCTGGAAGGCTATGTCTTCCTCTACCTGCTCGCCTACCTTCCCAACGTCATCGTCACGAAGCTGTTGACGAGCACGCCGCATCCGGGCCTCGGCCGGCCGCTGACGGGGCTGGAGACGCTGCCCGCGTCGCTCATCATCTCGACCGTCCTCACCTATCTCTTCATCTGGTGGTCGGGCTGGCACCGCGATGCCAATGCGGTGATGGTCGCCGGGCGACGCGTTCCCGTCCCGACCAAGTACACGCTGCTGTCGGGGCTCGGCACCGCGCTCGTCCTGTTCACCGTGCCGCTCAGCTTCACCTTTCAGGGGGTGAGCATCCCGTTCATCCAGCTGCTGATGCGCGGCGACATCCTGCTCATCGCGCCGCTGGTCGACATGGCGTTCGGACGGCGCGTTCGCTGGTGGAGCTGGACCGCGCTCGTCATGGTGCTGGCGGCGCTCGTCATTACGCTCAGCGACCGCGGCGGGTTCAACCTGCCGCCGCTCGCGATCCTGACGGTGGTGCTCTACACGATCGGCTACTTTATCCGCCTGGCCGTGATGACCAAGGTGTCGAAGAGCGGCGACCCCGCGTCGGTCCGAAAGTATTTCGTCGAGGAAAAGGTGTTCGCGCTGCCTTTGTCGGTGGCGCTGCTCGCGGCGATCTCCGCCTCGGGCATCGGCGGCCAGTCGGGCGAGCTTGGCTGGGGCTTCGTCCAGGTGTGGTTCGATCCCGTCATCTGGCCGCTGCTGGCGATCGGCTTCACGCTGACGGTGGTGTCGGTGTTCGCGATCATCATCCTGCTCGACCCGCGCGAGAATGCCTATTGCGTGCCTTTGGAGCGCGCAGCGAGCCTGGTCGCGGGCGTCGGCGGCGCGCTGATCCTCGCCTGGGTCTGGGGCCTGCCGCATCCGCGCCCCGCCGAGCTGATCGGCGCCGGCATCCTGATCGCGGCGATCGTGCTCCTGTCGCTCGCCCCGCGCTTTGCCGATCGGCCGGCGCGTGCGGCGCGAGCCGAGACGACCTGAACCAAACCGTTTTCCCGGCCCGAACCGCAGGAACGTGCGGACCGGCCGGCCCATGGAGGGGATTGTTTATGACCGACCGCACCCGCATCCTTGCGCTCGCCCTGCGCGCCGGCACCGCCGGCCTCGCGCTCGCCGTCGCCATGCCCGCCGCCGCGCAGGAGACGCCGCCGCCCGCGCCCGACGCGGCGCCCGCGCCCGCCGGCGACGCCGCGGTCGAGGACATCGTCGTCACCGGCAGCCGCATCCGCGGGATCGAGCCGGTCGGCTCCAACGTCATCGCGCTCGATTCGGAGAAGATCCTCGAAGAGCCCGTGATCTCGACCAACGACCTGCTCCGCCGCGTGCCGCAGGTCGTGTCGCTGGGCGCCAATCGCGCGGGCGGGTCGGCGCAGAACGGCGCCGCCAACGCGACGCGCGGCGCGGGCATCAACCTGCGCGGCCTGTCGACCAACGCGACCTTGCTCCTTTACGACGGCAAGCGCCTGCCGCCGCAGGGAACGCAGGGCCAGTTCACCGACCCCTCGGTCATTCCCTCGATCGCGCTCGGCCGGGTCGAGGTGGTCGCCGACGGCGCGTCGGCAATCTATGGCTCGGATGCGGTCGCGGGTGTCGTCAACTTCATCCTGCGCAAGAACTTTTCCGGCATCGAAGGCCGCGTCCGCTATGGCTTTACCGAGGACGGCTATGACGAGAAGCAGGCGTCGCTGATCGCCGGGCATCGCTGGGGCAGCGGCTGGGCGATGGTCGCGGGCGAATATTCGCAGAACGGCGCGCTCTATGGCTCGGAGCTCGACTGGTACCAACAGGACAACCGCTATCGCCGTGGCCGTGACCTTCGCGTCACCAATTGCGATCCGGGGACGATCACCGTCGGCGGCGGCAGCTATGCGATCCCGCAGGGCGGGGTGACGCAGGCCAATGTCGGATCGCTGGTGCGCGGCACGTCGAACCGCTGCTTCTATGGCGGGCTCGACCCCGTCATCGCCGAGCAGGATCGCTGGAGCGTGGTCGGCGCGTTCAGCCAGAACCTCACCGACGGCATTCGCATCTTCGGCGACGGCTTCTGGTCGCGGCGTGAGGGCGTGCTGACCGTCAACCCCACGATCAACGCGACCGTCCCCAACACCAACCCGTTCTTCGTCTCGCCGGTTGCGGGGGCGACGTCGGTCAACGTCGCCTATTCGCTGGTGCCGACGATCGGGCTTCAGGAGAACCCGTACTTCGCCGAATCGTGGAACGTGACCGGCGGGGTCGAGGCGCAGCTGTTCGGTGACTTCCGCGCCACCGTCTATTATGCGCACGGCCGATCGAGCGAGGTCGCCGATCGTCGTCGCTCGGGCGTCAACACCGCCGCGCTCAACGCAGCGCTTCGCGACACCAACCCGGCGACTGCGCTCAACCTGTTCGGCGGGCCGAACAATCCCGACACGATCGCGCGGATCACCGACAATCTGTTCGTTATCACCGGCCGCACCCGGCTGGAGGTCGTCAACGGCCAGGTCGACGGATCGCTGTTCCAGATGGCGGGCGGCGCGGTCCGGCTGGCGGTGGGCGGCGAGCACCGCGTTGAATACACCTATACCAGCCTCTTGACCGGCCAGGCGGCGACGCCGGTGCCGACCGTGGGCGATGGGAGCCGCAACGTCGATGCGCTGTTCGGCGAATTGTTCGTGCCGTTCGTCGGCTCGGCCAATGCGCGGCCGGGGCTGGAGCGGCTGTCGCTGTCGCTGGCGGTCCGGCACGAGAATTACAGCGATTTCGGCAGCACGACCAATCCGAAGTTCGGCCTGACCTATGCGCCGTTCGACGGTGTCAGCCTCAAGGGCACCTACGGCACGTCGTTCCGCGCGCCGACCTATACCGAGACGTCGACGGTCGGCGGCGGCGCGGGCCTCTATTTCGACACGCTGCCGGGGCCCGCGGGCAACCAGATCGGCATCGGCATCGCGGGCGGCAATCCGCAGCTCCAGCCCGAACAGGCCAAGACCTGGTCGTTCACGGTCGACGCGACGCCGCGGGCGATCCCCGGCCTGCAGGCGTCGCTCAGCTATTTCCGCATCGACTATACCGACCAGATCCAAGCGCTGCGCGGCACGCCCGGCCTGCTCACCAACCCGATCTACAGCCAGTTCGTGCGCTTCAACCCGAGCGCGGCGGAGATCGCGGGGCTCGTCAATTCGGGCTTGCCGATCAACGCGCCGATCAACCAGTCGGAAGTGACCTTCATCGCCGATGGCCGCCGCCAGAATCTCGGCACCTCGCTGATGCGCGGGCTGGACTTCACGCTCGGCTATGACTGGGAATGGGGGCCGGTGAAGCTGGATGCCGGTTTCCAGGGCACCTATCTGCTCGACTATCTTTTCGAAGCGGTGCCGGGCGCGGGGCTTCGCGACGTGCTCAACACCTTCGGCTTCACGCAGCGCTTCCGCAGCCAGGCGGACCTGGGCGCGCGGGTGGGCGGCGTGCGGACGCGACTGACCTGGAACCACCTCAACAGCTATCTCAACGACAGCGTCGTGCCGAACCAGGTGGTGGGCAACTACGACACGTTCGACCTGTCGTTGAGCTATGACCTGACGCGCGCGATCTCGCTGTCGGTCGATGCGCGCAACCTCTTCAACGAGGATCCGCCGTTCGTCGACACGACCAATGGCTGGGACCCGCAATCGGCATCGCCGTTCGGGCGCCTCATCTCCTTCACGCTCGGCGCGAAGTTCTGATGCCGGCGATGCTCGCCGCGGTGCTGGCCGGATGCGCGTCGTTGGTCGGCGCGCACGCCGGACAGGTGCAGGTGACCGCGGCGAGCGAGGTGGCGCCCGGCTGGCAGCCGGCAACGACCAGCCCCTACAAGCCCAGCCGTCTCAACGTGCCGCTCTGCCGGGTCGAGGGAACGATCGAGGGCAATATCGGCTTCGAACTGTGGCTCCCGACCGACTGGAACGGGCGATTGCTGGGCGCCGGCGTCGGCGGCGATGCGGGCGTGTTCAACTATGCCGACCTCAGCCTGCGCGCCAATGAAGGCTTCGCCGCGGTCACCACCGACAGCGGCCACAAGGCGGGCCAGGCGCGCTGGATGGCCGATCCCAAGGCGCGCACCGATTACGAGCACCGCGCCGTCCACCTGACGGCCGAGGCGGCCAAGGCGCTGGTCGCGCGCTTCTATGGCAGAGCGCCGAACCGCAGCTATTTCACCGGCTGTTCGGGCGGCGGGCGCCAGGCGCTGAAGGAAATGCAGTCCTACCCCGGCGATTATGACGGCGTGCTCGCCGGCGCGCCGGGGCCATACATGCCGCTCCAGTCGGTGCGGATGATGTGGTTCTCGCTGCAGCAGAAATGGCAGTCGGGCGCGGCGCTCTCGGACGCCGACTGGGCGCTCTACGAGGCGAAGGCGACCGCCGCCTGCGATGCGAACGACGGCGTGCGTGACGGCATCGTCGAGAACCCGATGGCGTGCCGCTTCAGGACCGCAACGCTCTTGTGCAAGCCCGGGCACGCCGATGGCTGCCTGACCGCGCCCAAGCTCGCGATGCTCGATCGCATCACCGCGCCGATGCGCGACGAGCGGGGGCGGGCGATGGACGGCGGGCTGTTGCCGGGTGTGCGCACGCGGCCGGGGCCGCCGTCGCCGCTGCTGCGCGCGATGTGGGCGGACGGCGTCCATGACGATGCGAATTGGGACGAGAACAGCTTCCGCCGCACCGCCGACCTCGCCGCCGCCAATCGCGCGATGCCCGAACTGCGCGCCGATCGTGTCGCGATCCAGCCGTTCACGGCGCGCGGCGGCAAGGCGATCATCTGGCAGGGCTGGGCCGACCCGTCGACCAATGCGGGTCCGACGATCGACTATTACGCGGCGCTGGCGCGCGGCAATCCCAGGCTGGACGAGTCGGTGCGGCTGTTCATGGTGCCGGGCATGTATCATTGCCGCGGCGGGCCGGGCGCCGACAATCTCGGCGGATCGGGCCACGCGACCGCGCCCGGCGACCCGAGCCGCGACGCGCTCTGGGCGCTGATCCGCTGGGTCGAGCAGGGCGAGCCGCCGCGGCAACTCGTGGCGACCAAGCTGGCGGACAATCGGCCGAACTTCACCCGCCTGCTGTGCCCGTTTCCGCAGCGTGCCCTCTATGATGGCAAGGGGCCAACCGAGGCCGCGACGTCCTATCGATGTGTCGACGATCGCCTGCTCGGCGGCGCGATGCAGCGACGATCGCTGGTCGGGTCTTGATCAGTCCAGGCTGCCCTGCGACGCCGGCTTGAACCCCGTCGGCGCCGCGTGGCTAGGCGGCGTCGGCACCGGCGAGTCCAGCATATAGAGGTCGCGCAGGAACGCGGTCATCGCATGGGTGCCGCGATCGCTCAGACGGATCAGCACGCGGCGGTGATCGTCGGGATCGACCGTGCGCTCGACCAGTCCGGCTTCCTCCAGCGAGTCGACGCGGCGGACCGACCCCGCCGGGCTGTCCTCGGCGATGATCATCGCATCCTTCATGCAAAGCGAGCGGCGTTCGCCATCGGCGATGAACAGCTCGATCATGATGTCCCACGCCCGGTCGCGGAAGACGCCCTTGGGAAAGGTGTCGCTGTGCCGCGCCCGCGCGGTGCGGGTCATGCGCGCGCAGTCGAGGAGCGAGAGCTGCCGCGCGAAGGATCGCGGGCCGGGCGCGGCGACCTCGATCCGCTGCTGGCGCTGATCGGTCAGGCGCATGATGCGACCCTCCGCAGCGGCTCGGTCCGCGCCGCCGCCCCCTCGATCAGGTGCCGGCGATAGGCGATCAGTGCCGAGAGGTAATGCTCGACATCGTCGATCCGCACACGAAAGCCGTGGTGGCGGATGAAGAAGCTGCCGACGATACGGTCGGGATTGGCATAGAACATCGCAAGCTCCGGCCAGAAACGCCCAGTGAGCAGATGCCGCGCCCTTGCGTGCATCGCCCGGTCGAAATGGTCGAGGTCGAGCGACGCCAGCATCGGCGCCGCCCCCGGATCGCGCCGCATCCGCTCAATGAGCGAGCGGGTGGCCATCATCAGTTCGAGGAGGGTGGGGAAGGTGGTGATGCGCCGCTCGACGAAGTCGAGATAGCCGCGGACATTGTCGACACCGAACTTGAAGTAGCGCGGATGCGCGCTGTAGCGGCTCAGCGCCTCGACCGCATAGGCGAGCCAATGGTCGTGCGCCTTGGCGTGTCCGGCATCGATGAAATGATCGAACGCCCGCTCGACCGCGCGCAGGAGGCTGATGTCGCCGGTCAGCTCGTACATCCGCGTCAGCGCGAACGCCGCCTCCCCATCATAATAGATGATGCGGAACGGGTCCTTCACCGCGAGCGAGGGATGGTCGAGCACATGGACGAAGCGTCCGGTATGCGCGTCCTGCATCGCGACGATGCCGTTCGCCAGCCGCTCCATCAGCGGCCGGTTGGCTTCCGTCCCCATCAGCTCGGCATGCTTGACGAGCGCGAGCAGGGCGACCGCATTGCCGCCAAGCTTGAGCTCGCCATTCGCTTCCGCGACGAAGGCGGCGTCGCCGGTGCGGACGATCAGGTCGCCGACCAGGTGGACGAGCGCGCGGTCGATCGCGGCGAGCACCAGCGGATCGCGCGTCACTTCCCACGCCTCCAGCATTGCATAGACGGTGCTGGCGTGGCGCAGGCTGTTATAGGACTCGATCGGCCGGTCGAAACAGGCGTGCCAGCCATAGCTGAACCGCCCGTCGTCCCCGACCTGCGTAGCGAGATAGCGCGCCCCGCCGTCGATCAGCTGGGTGAGCAGCGCCGGATCGGCGGCATCGGGCACGTCGCGGATGCCCGAAACGCGCCCGCGTCCCGTGATCGGATGCAGCCCGCCCGCCTCGTCGAGGAACAGCGCGTCGGTCGCGAACAGCCAGATCGGCGCGTCCCCGGCAAAATCGACGGCGGCCACCTGGTCGCGCAGCCGGGCATAGCGCGCGAAATTGGCCTCGTTCAGCAGCGCGCAGCCATGCGCCGGGCCGCCATAGAGCATGGCGTTGGCGTTGAGTTCGGTTTCGAGGAACGCGTGCTCGAACCCGGCATCGATCGCGATGCCCAGCCGGAAATAGTTGCGCTTGGTCCGCCCCAGCCGGTCGCCGAGCGTGCGCCAGTCGCTCGCCTCGACCACGCGCACCCAGTCGAGGCGGAGCCAGCGGAGAGCGGTGGTGCGGCTGCGCAGTTTCTCGGTCGCGGCATTCCAGGCCGATCCGGGGTCGCCGCCGACGCCGCAGACGGTGACCGCACGCGCGTCGCCGTCACTGGCCGAGAGAAACAGGATGCAGCGGTCGCGTCCCTCCACCTGGACGAGGGGTGCCGACAGGGCGGCGGGGGCCAGCGCGAGCAGGCGGAGGTCGAGCGCGGCGGTCATCGTTCGCGCAATGCTTCGTTGACGCGATTGAGCGGCTTCAGGAGATACTGGAGCACGGACTTGCTCCCCGTGTGGATATCGACAGTGGCGACCATGCCGGGGGTGATCGGGAACGCCTTGCCCGCATCGTTGACCAGACGGTCGGAAGATGTGCGGACATAGACGCGGTAATAGAAGATGTCGGGATTGACCTCGTCGCGGATCGTGTCTGGCGAGATGCTGACGACCTGTCCCTCCAGCCCGCCATAGATCGAGTAATCGTAAGCGGTGATCTTGACGCTGGCGCGCTGGCCCGGGTGGATGAAAGCGATGTCGCGCGGCGAGATGCGCGCTTCGGTGAGGAGGCGGTCGTCACGCGGGACGATCCGCATCACCTCGCCATTGGGCGGCACCACGCCGCCGATCGTCGAGACCGCGAGGCTCTTGACCACGCCGCGCACCGGCGAGCGCAGCACGAGGCGCTGGAGCGTGTCCGACCGGCCGCGAATGATGGGGGCGAGTGCGTTGACGTCCTGGCTGACGCGCGCCAGTTCCTGCCGCGCCTCGACCAGATATTGCGAGCGCAGGTCCGCCTTTTTGAGCTGAAGCTCGGCCTGTTCGCGCTTCAGCTTGATGACCTCGACCGTGCTCGCCGCGCCGACGGCGCTCAATTGCTCGCCGATGCCGACCTGGCGGTTGATGAGCGCGAGCGACTTGTCGATCAGCGCCTCCGACTGGGCAAGGCCCGAGCGGCGCGCATTGTAGAGCCGCGTCTCGCTGGCGGTGATCGCGGGAAAGCCGGCGAGCTCCTTGGGGAAGGAGAGCGCGGTGCCGTTGACCTCGGCCGACAGCCGTGTCTGGGCGGCGAGCGCGGACTGGTACTTGGCCTCGCTCTCCTCGACCGTCGATCCCGCCTGGGTCGGGTCGAGCCGCGCGAGGATCTGGCCGGGCTGGACCAGGTCGTCCTGCTTGACCTTCATCTCGGTGACAATGCCGCCCTCGAGCGACTGGATCACCTGTTCCTGGCTGGTCGGCACGACCTTGCCCTGGCCGGTCGACACCTCGTCCAGTTCGGCGAGCCATGCCCAGCCCAGCGCGACCGCGAACAGCGCGATCAGCGTCCAGGTAAGCCGGGTCGAGACCGCCAGCCGCCGGCGCTCGCCATCGTCGAGCAGGTCGTCGTCCAGGACCGCCGCCGCGCTCATGCCGCCTTCTCCCGCGTCGTCTGCGCCCGCGTCGCCTGCGCTCGCGTCGCCTGCATCGTCCTGAGGGCAGCTTCCTTGGGCTGGTCGAGGAGGATGCGGCCGCTATCGACGACGATCACCCGATCGACGATGTCGAGCACGCGCATCCGGTGGGTGGCGAGGATGACGGTGCGTCCGCTTGCCCAGGTCTTGAAGCGCTGGATGAACTGGCGCTCGACCGTCTCGTCCATCGCCGCGGTGGGCTCGTCGAGCAGCAACGCGACCGGATCGCGCAGGATCAGCCGTGCGAGCAGCAGCGACTGGATCTGTCCGCCGGACAGCCCGCGGCCGCCCTCCAGCACCAGATGCTCCAGCCCGTCATTGAGCTGGCGCACGAACGGCGCGGCACCGACCATCGTCAGCGACGTCCAGATCGCCTCCACACTCGCCTGCGGCGCGCCGAGCATCAGGTTTTCGCGCAGCGTGCCGTGGAACAGCCGGCTGTCCTGCGTCAGCAGGCCGACGTCGCGGCGCACGTCGGCCGGGTCGATGTGATGCATCGCCAGGTCGTCGAGCAGCAGCTCGCCCGCGATGGGGCGGAGCAGGCCGGACAGCCCCTGGAGCAGCGTCGACTTGCCCGCGCCGTTGCGGCCCAGGATCGCGACCTTCTCTCCCGCGGCGATGTCGAGCCGGTCGACCGACAGCACGGGCTTGGCATCGGGATCGTTGCCATAGGCGAACAGCGCCGAGCGGATCGAGAAGCTGCCGGCAGCCGAGGGCAGGGGAATGCGATGCTCATGCTCGGGCTGGTCGACGGGCAGCGCCATCAGCTCGTCCAGGCCCTTGGCCGCGACGCGCGCCTGTTGATAGCGGCTGAGCAGCGAAGTGACGTTGGCCATCGGCGCCATCATTCGCGAGCCGAGGATCGACACCGCGACGAGCGCGCCCGTCGTCAAGTCGCCGGCGATCACCATCGGCGCGCCGACGACGATGACCGTCGCATAGACGCCGTTCTGCACCGTCCGCGTCCAGGAGGTGAGCGTGTTGGTCAGGCTGCGCAGCTTCAGTTGCGCCTCGCCCGAGACGGCGTTGTAGTGGTTCCACTGATGCTGGAGCCGGTCCTCCGCCTGGAGCGACTTGATGTCCTCGATGCCCTGCACCGCCTCGACCAGGAGCGCGTTGCGCAGCGAGCTTTCGCGCATTGCCTCGGTCGCATAGGCGCGCATCCGCCGCTGTGCGAGCAGGCCGGGAACGAGCAGCAGCACGACGGCGCCGATCGGCACCAGTGCGAGCGGGCCCCCGATCGACCAGAGAATGACGAGGAACAGGAGGAAGAAAGGCAGGTCCGCGATCGCCGCGACGGTCGTGGAGGTGAGCAGGTCGCGCACCTGGTCGAGGTCGCGAAGCTGGGAGATGAAGGTACCCGTCGATCGCGGCCGCGACTGCGTCCGGACGCGCAGCGCGTGACCGAACACCCGGTCGGAGATGCGAAGGTCCGCACGCTTGCCGAGCACGTCGATGATAATCGACCGCAGCCGCTGAAGCGCGAAGTCGAACAGGATCGCCGCGAGCACGCCGGCGAACAGGATATAGAGCGTCGCTGCCGAATTGGCGGGCACCACGCGGTCATAGACCTGCATCGAGAACAGCACGGTCGCGAGCGCCAGGCAGTTCGACACCAGCGACGCGATCATCACGTGCCCGTACGCACCCGCATCGCGCATCAGGATGCGGCGGAGCCAATGCTCCTCATAGGGGCGGATATAGGCGTCGATGCGCGGATCGGGCGCCGACCGCGCGGGCCGCGCGACGACGAAGAAGGCGGTTTCGGCGACCAGCTCGGCCAGCGGCATCTGCGAGGTAAGGCCGTTGTCGCCGGCGCCTGAATAGACCGCCTGTCCCTCGCCATCGATCGCAGTGACGAGCAGCAGCTCGCCGCCCTTCAGCCGGGCGATCATCGGCAGGCGCCAGCGGGTGACGCGGGCTGCCCTGCCTTCGAGGAAGCGGGCACCCAGTCCACTCGCCCGGGCGATCGCGGCGACCATCATCCGCTCGTCGCCGTCGCTGCGCCAGGCGCCGGCCAGCCGTACGCTCTGTTCGGACAGCGGCAGCCGGTAATGCCGCGAAATGCTGCGCAGCATGCCGAGCCAGTCTTCGAGCGGCGCGGTCGTCGGCAGCGGGATCGCCTGAAGCGCGCTCATTGCATCCTCCCCGCAAACTGCCGTCCGGTGATCTGTCGCTCATCGAGCTGGAAGGCGGTGCGCAACCGGCCGCTATTGTAGAGGCAGTCGATCTCGAGCCGGCGCAGATCGTGGCGCGTGTTGACGATCTCGAACCCCACCTGGTGCAGCTCCTGTTCGGCGTTGAGAAGATCGACGAGCGTGCGCGTGCCCATCTGGAGGTACTGGAGCTCGTAGAGCTTGCCCGTCTCCGCCATGTCGGTGCGCCGTCGCTCCAGCGTTTGGAGCAGGTCGGTGAGGAGCGGCACCTGCGTGCCGGCTTCCGCCAGCGCCTGCCGCGTCTCCAGCCGGGTCGCGGCGATCGACGCCTCCGCCGCGCCGAGCGCCAGCTGCGCGCCGCGAGCGCGGGCGCGCCGCGCGCCGCCGCCGAACACCTCGCTCGAGGCGCGCAGCCCGAAGCTGTAGATGCTGCGGTCCGAGGTGAAGGAGGCAAGGTCGGTCGACGCGTTGCCGCCGAACGCGATGGTCGGATACTGGTCCGCCTTGCTGCGGCGAAGATTGGCCTCCGCTTCGTCGCGGCGTGCCTCCGCGGCCATGATCGCAGGCACCGGCTCGGGGCGGACGCTCGCGTCGATGCAGGCGGTGTCGAGGAAGGCGGGCGCGTCGTCGGTGACGCCCGGGACGGGCGTGTCGCGCCCGACGAGGAAGGCGAGCGCCGCCGACCAACGCTGCGTCGACGCCTCGATCTGCGACAGCGTGGCGCGGGCGCTCTCGACACGGGCACGGGCCTGAAGCGCGTCGGATCGGGTCGCGGCGCCGACGTCGCTGCGGTCGCCGACCAGCCGGCTGATCTCGCCGATCCGCGCCAGCTGGGCTTGCGCGACGGTGCGGAGTGCCGCGGCGCGCTGGAGCTCGATCGCGGCGAAGGCGGTCTGGCGGACGAGGTCGTCGATCGCGAGCAGCAGCTGCGCTTCACCCTCCCGGGTGTCGGCGCGGGCGGCGGCGACGGCGCTCGCCACCTTGCCGAAATCATAGAGCATCTGGTCGACCGACGCGGTCGGGCGCGGGCGCCAGCTGTCGGCGATGCGGCTGTCATAGCCGCTGTCGACCCCGGCGTTGACGCGCGGCAGATAGCCCGCGCGGGCGACCGCGATTTCCTCGCGGCGGGCGCTGAGCGAGCCCGACGCCTCGGTCACCTGGGGGTGCCAGGCGACCGCGGCGCGGACCGCCTGATCCAGGGTGAGGACCGCGCCCGCTGGTGCGCCGGGGGCTCGATCAGACAGCGCCTGCCCGTATCCCGGGGATACGAGCAGGCAGGTTAGAGCGACCAAAGTTACACGAGCATCGCGCCGCATCCGCACGACTCCCCTAATACTTTCTTTCGTCTGAGACGGAGGAAAGCATCGGGAGCTTAACGTAGTACTAAGATGCGGCGCTATCTCCTTGGGAAGTCCCACCAAATCGGGCCAACTTGTCAAACCGGACCAAGATGGTGGCGATCCTCTTCGTACGTTTGCTGATCTATGTAAGCAAATGGGTCGACAGGATCGTGGACAATCGCGGCCGGTTCTGGCGCAGGCGCATCCGGATGGAGGCCTTGACCTTCCTGCGTCCCCTGCTCGTCGAGGTAGCGGGCAAGGACCGTCTCCAGCTCACCTTGCTCCTCCAAGATCCCGAACTCCGCGGTCAGTGCGGGTGCGGTCGCGGGGGTCGCCGAGGCGATGGTGATGTCCAGCGTCGCCGTCGCCGTCTGCCCGCCGGGCTGGACGATCTCATAGGTGAAGCTGTCCACCCGCGGCCCGGGGGCGTAAGCGAGGTCCGCATCGACGACGTAGCGGTAATCGCCATCGGCATCGATGAAGAGCCGGCCATAGTCGCCATCGACCTTCACTGTCGCATTGCCCACGGGGGTGAAGCCCGTCCCGCTCTCGATCCGAAGCGATGCGAAAGCGCCGCCATCGACATCGTTGGCGAGGATGTTGCCCGTCGCCGTCGTCGCGCTGTCGAAGTCGAACTGGTCGAGATTGGTGATCGTCTGGCTGATTTGCGACGTCGTCGTATAGCCCGTGCCAGCGATATTGGTGCTGCTGATCGTGTAGCTGTAGGTACCGGGATCCAGGTCCGGAACCGTCAGCGACAGGCCCGTACTCAGCGGACCGACGACCGCCAGTCCCGTCACGCGGCCCACTTCCACGCCGGCCGCATCGCGGACGGTGATGGTGTAGCTGGGCAGCAGGGCGACGTTGCCGCCGCGGATCGCGCTGATCGTCACGTCGGACTGGTCGTTCGCCGCCACGGTAAAGGTGCCGGTTTGCGACCGCGTGACCGGCAGGGCGAGCGTGCCCGGCGTGTCGAAGAAGACGCCCGCGACCGCCGTGGGCGTGGTGACGAGATAGTCGTACGATGCGGTGACGCTCGCCTGATCGTTGGTCGCCACCGGCGCCGCGACATCGTCGCTGCCGATGTTGATCGTCAGGTTCGCGCTTTCGCGCTCGTTGTCGGTCGGGTCGAGCAGCGTGTAGGTGAAGCTGTCGCTCCGGCCGATGCCGGCGGCACTCGCATCCGGCACATAGCTGTAGCTGCCGTCGGGATTGATCGTCAGCGTGCCATAGGTGCCGCGAACGCTGGTCCCGCCCGCCGCGACGGCGGTGGTGACGCCGCCCACCGTGACGCTCTCGACCACGGTGGCGGCGCCGACGATGTCGACTTCGCCGCCCGGGCCGGGATCGGTGACGACATTGCCCGTCGCCGTCTCAGGGTCGACGATCGGCCGGGTGAAGTCGTTGTCGATCCCCGACACCTCCAGGGCGCCGAGCAGGCCGAGGCCGGCGACACCCTGGAAGGCGACGAAGGCGCGATACTGGCCCGGCCCGAGGTCGGCGGTGGCGTTGAGGTCGCCCGCCAGCACGCCGAGTTCGAGCAGCGATCCGCCGGGTGTGCCTTCGAGCGAGACCCACTGGCCGCCCTCGAGCCGCTGAACGACGACGCGGTAGTTGCTCGCCACGCCGATGCTCGCCACCGCGTCATAGGTGAAGCTGGCATCGAGCGTGTGGCCCGTGGCGACGCTGAAGTTGACGGTCGGGACCGCCAGCACCTGCGCCGACAGGTCAATCAGGCCGAGCGACAGCAGCACCGTATAGTTGGCGGCGCCAAGCTCCACCGGCGTGCTGGTCGGCGACACGTCGAGCTGGACGCTATTGACATTGTCGAACGCATCGATGTCGATCGGCGCGGACACGATGCCGGGCAGCGAGTCGTTGCCCGCCCCGTCGATCAGGACGACGTTGAGGTTGTCGCCGCCGGTCTGCGGCGGGACGAGCTCGACCGAGAAGCTGCCGTCGGGATTGACCGTGCCGATGCCGATCACGTCGCCGCTGGCATCGGTGACCTCCACCGAGGCGCCCGCCTCACCGCGCCCGGTCAGCGTCGTGCCGTCCGCCTCGACCGCAAGGTCGGTGGGGGCGGCAGGCGCGGTGATGTCGGGAGCAGGGACGTCGACCTCCGGCGAGACATTGCCCGCGGCATCTTCCTGCGTGACGCTCAGCACCCCGCCATTGTCCTGGGGCGGATTGAGCGCCGCGCTGTAGCTGCCGTCGCCGAGCACCACGGTGGTGGCGACGACCGTGCCGGCCGGGTCGCGTACCTCGATGGTGGCGCCGGCCTCACCCGTGCCGGTGACAGTCAGGCCGTCAGGCGACACGGTAGCGGTCGGTGCCTCCGGCGCCGTCAGGTCGGGTGCCGTCGTCGTGACCGAAGGCGAGGTGTTGCCCGCCGGGTCGGTCTGATCGACCGTCAGCACCTGGCTGGCGAGCTGCGGCGTCGTCAGCGTGACGCTGTAGCTACCGTCGGCCAGCACGGTGGTCGTGCCGAGCGGCGAGCCGTCCGGCGCGCGCACCTCAATCGTCGCGCCAGCCTCGCCGGTGCCGGTGACGGTCAGGCCGTCCGGCGACACGGTGGCGGTGGGCGCTTCGGGCGCAGTCAGGTCCGGAGCGGTCGTGTTGACCGAGGGCGAGGTGTTGCCTGCGGTATCGGTCTGATCGACCGTGAGCACCTGGCTGGCGAGCTGCGGCGTCGTCAGCGTGACGCTGTAGCTGCCGTCCGCCAGCACAGTGGTCGTGCCGAGCGGCGAGCCGTCCGGCGCGCGCACCTCGATCGTCGCGCCTGCTTCGCCGGTGCCGGTTACGGTTAGACCATCGGGCGACACGGTAGCGGTCGGTGCCTCCGGTGCCGTCAGGTCCGGCGCGGTCGTCGTGACCGAAGGCGAGGTATTGCCCGCCGGATCGGTCTGGTCGACCGTCAGCACCTGGCTGGCGAGCTGCGGCGTCGTCAGCGTGACGGTGTAGGTGCCGTTGGCGAGCACGGTCGCCATGCCGAGCGACGAGCCGTCCGGCGCGCGCACCTCGATCGTCGCGCCCGCCTCGCCGGTGCCGGTGACGGTCAGGCCGTCGGGCGACACGGTGGCGATGGGTGCTTCGGGTGCGGTGAGGTCCGGTGCGGTCGCGTTGACCGACGGCGAGGTGTTGCCCGCCGGATCGGTCTGGTCGACCGTCAGTACCTGGCTGTCGAGCTGCGGCGTCGTCAGCGTGACGCTGTAGCTGCCGTCCGCCAGCACAGTGGTCGTCCCGAGCGGCGAGCCGTCCGCTGCCCGCACCTCGATCGTCGCGCCCGCCTCGCCGGTGCCGGTGACGGTCAGGCCGTCGTCGGACACGGTCGCCGTCGGCGCTTCCGGCGCCGTCAGGTCCGGCGCGGTCGCGTTGACCGAAGGCGAGGTGTTGCCCGCCGGGTCGGTCTGATCGACCGTCAGCACCTGGCTGGCGAGCTGAGGCGTCGTCAGCGTGACGCTGTAGCTGCCGTCGGCGAGGACAGTGGTCGTGCCCAGCGACGAGCCGTCGGGCGCGCGCACCTCGATCGTCGCGCCTGCTTCACCCGTGCCGGTGACGGTCAGGCCATCATCGGACACGGTCGCCGTCGGCGCCTCCGGCGCGGTCAGGTCGGGGGAGAGGACGCTGACCGGCGGCGACTGGTTGCCGGCGCTGTCGGCCTGGCGGACGGTGAGCAGGTCGCCCTCGATCTGCGGCGGCGTCAGCTGGATCGAGAAGCTGCCATCCGCGGCGACGGGGCCCGTGCCGAGCACGGTGCCGTCGACGTCGATGACGGTGATCGTCGACCCGGCGGTGCCGGTACCCGTCACCAGCGCGCCGTCGTCGGACACCTCCGCGGTCGGTGCGGGCGGCCCGTTATAGTCGGGCGCCTCGACCGGCGTTCCGGGCGACACGTTGCCCGCGGCATCCGCCTGGGTCACGGTCAGGTCCTGGCCGTCGATCTGCGGCGGGGTCAGGGGCACGCTGTAGCTGCCGTCGGCCGCGACGGTCGCGGTGCCGAGCACGGTATCGCCCGCCCGGACCGTCACGGTCGCGCCGGGTTCGCCGGTGCCGGTGATGGTGCCGCCATCCTCCGAGATCTCGGCGGCGGGTGCCGCCGGCGCGGTCTCGTCGGGCGCGGTCGCATCGACGCCGGGCGAGTCGTTGCCGGCCGGATCGGTCTGGACGACGGTGACGGTCTCGCCGTTGAGCAGCGGCGGGACGAGCGGGACGCTGTAGCTGCCGTCGGTCGCGACCGGGGCGGTGGCGATGACGTTGCCTTCCGCGTCGCGCACGGTGACCGTCGCGCCGGGCTCGCCGGTGCCGGTGACCGCGGTGCCGTCGTCGGCGACCTCGGCGCTGGGCGCGGCCGGGGCGGTGATGTCGGGCGCGGTGACGCTGGTCGTGGGTGAGGCGTTGCCGCCCGCATCGGTCTGTACCACGGTCACCGTCTCGCCATTCGCCAGCGGCGGCTGGAGCGGCAGCGTGAAGCTGCCGTCGGCGCCCACCGTGCCGGTCGCGACGGTGTTGCCCGCCGGATCGGTGACGGTGACGGTGGCGCCGGGCTCGCCAGTGCCGGTCAGCGCGGTGCCGTCGTCGGTGATCGTCGCAACGGGCGCCTCGGGCGCGGTCTCGTCGGGCGCGGTGACCGAGGTGGCGGGCGAGTCGTTGCCCGCGACGTCGGTCTGGACGACGGTGACGATCTCGCCATTGAGCAGCGGCGGCGCGAGCGGGACGCTGTAGCTGCCATCCGCCGCGACGGGTGCGGTCGCGATGACGTTCCCGGCGGCGTCGGTGACGGTGACGGTCGCGCCGGGTTCGCCGCGGCCGGTCGCCACCGTGCCATCATCGCTGACGTCGGCAGTGGGGGCGGCGGGGGCGGTGATGTCGGGCGCGGTCACGCTGGTCGAGGGCGAGGCGTTGCCGCCGGCATCGACCTGAACCACGGTCAGCGTCTCGCCATTGGCCTGGGCCGGCGTCAGCGGGATGCTGAAGCTGCCGTCGGCGCCGACAATGCCCGTGGCGATGAGGTTACCCAGGGCATCGGTCACGCGAACCAGCGCGCCGGGCTCGCCCGTGCCGGTCAGCGCGGTGCCGTCATCCGACACCTCGGCGACCGGCGCGCCGGGCGCGGTGAGGTCGGGCGCAAGCAGGCCGATGCTGGCCGAGGTGTTGCCGGCGGTATCGGTCTGCGTCGCGCTCAGCTGCTCGCCATTGCGCTGCGCGGGGTCGAGCGTCGCCTGATAGCTGCCATCGGCGCCGACGACCGCCGTGCCGACCAGCGTACCGGCGGCGTCGACGATGCGCACCGTCGCGCCGGGCTCGCCGGTGCCGGTGACGACGCTGCCATCCTCGGCGATCGTCGCGGTCGGCGCGCCGGGGGCGGTGGTGTCCGCCGCGGTCAGGCTGGTGGCGGGGGACAGGTTACCCGCCGCATCCTGCTGGCGAACGATCAGCGTCTCGCCATCCGCCAGCGCCGGGTCGAGCGGGACGGTGAAGCTGCCGTCCGCGGCGACGATCGCGCTGCCGAGCGGCACGCCATTGTCGTCGACGATCGTGACGGTCGCACCGGGCTCACCCGTGCCGCTGACGCTGGCGCCATCGGGCGCGATCGTCGCTTCGGGCGCCTCGGGCGGCGTCAGGTCGGGCGTCGCGGCGGTGGCGGGCGGCGAGGCGTTGCCCGCGGCATCCGCCTGGACGACACTCAGCGCCTCGCCGGTGACGATCGGCGGATCGAGCGGGATGGCGAAGCGGCCATCGGTGCCGACGGTGCCGGTCGCGACGACGTTGCCGACCGCGTCGCGGATGGTGATGGTGGCGCCGGGCTCGCCCGTGCCGGCCACCAGCGTCCCCTCCGGCGAAACCGCGGCGGTGGGGGCGTCGGGCGCGGTGAGGTCGGGCGCGGGGGCGCTTACCTCCGGCGAGACGTTGCCGGCCGCATCCGCCTGCGTCGCGGTCAACTGCTCGCCATTGGTCTGTGCGGGGGAGAGCGGCGCCGAGTAGCTGCCGTCCGCCGCGACGATGGCGGTGCCGATCGCCACGCCCGCGGGATCGCGGATGGTGATGGTCGCGCCGGGCTCGCCGGTGCCGGTCGCGGTCGCGCCGTCGTCGGCGATCGCCAGCGTCGGGACCGCGGGCGCGGTCACGTCGGGCGCCACCAGCGGGATTGGCGGGGAAGCGTTGCCCGCGCCATCGGTCTGGATGACGGTCAGCGTCTCGCCATTCTGCTGCGCGCTGCTCAGCGTCGCGGCATAATTGCCCGCGGCATTGACCGTCGCGGTGCCGAGCACGGTGCCGTCGGCGGCGCGCACGGTGATCGTCGCACCGGGCTCACCGGTGCCGGTGACGACCTCGCCGGAGGGAACGAGCTCCGCAGTCGGCGCCTCGGGCGCGGTCAGGTCGGGCGCATCGGCAAAGGCCGGCGGCGACGCCGCACCGCCCGGGCGGACCTGAACGACGCTCAGCGTTTCGCCGTCGAGCTGAGGCACGTCGAGGACGATGGTGTAGCTGCCGTCCGCCTGGACGGTGCCGGTGCCGATCGTCACGCCATCGGGATCGCGGACGATAACCGCGGCATTGGGCTCACCCGTGCCGCTCACCGCCGTGCCATCGGCGCTGACCGTGGCGGTCGGCGCGTCGGGCGAGTCGTTGGGGACGAGGTCCGGCGCGGTCGGCGTCGCCGGGGCGGAGACGTTGCCCGCCGCGTCGGTCAGCCGCACCGACAGCGTCTCGCCATTCACCTGCGCAGGCGCGATCGCGATGCTGAAGCTGCCGTCCGGATTCACCGTACCGGTGCCGATCAGCTGGCCGACCGGATCGAGGATGCGGACGGTCGTCCCCGCCTCGCCCGTGCCGGTCACCAGCGCGCCGTCGGCCGACACCGTCGCGACCGGCGCGTCGGGCGCGGTCAGGTCGGGCGCGACGACCGAGGTCGCGCCCGATTCGTTGCCCGCGGCATCGCTCTGCACCACCGACAGTTCCTGGCTGTCGAGCTGGGGCGTGGTGAGCGTCACGCTATAGGCGCCGGCGGCGTTGACGATGGCGGTGCCGAGCACGGCGCCATCGGGTCCGCGGACGGTGATCGTCGCGCCGGGCTCGCCGGTGCCGCTGACGATCGTGCCGGTGGCGTCGATCGCGGCGACCGGCGCTTCGGGCGCGGTGAGGTCCGGCGTGACGACGGTCGCGGGCGGCGAGACATTGCCCGCCGCGTCGGCCTGAGTCACCGACAGCGCGCCGCCATCGGCCTGCGCGGGGGTCAGCGTCAGCGTGAAGCTGCCGTCCGCACCCACGGTGCCGGTGCCGACGATCGTGCCGTCGGCGGCGCGAACCTCGATCGTGGCGCCGGGTTCGCCGGTGCCGGTCAGCGTGGTGCCGTCATCGTCGATCGTCGCGGTCGGCGCCTCGGGGGCGGTGAGATCGGGCGCCGTCAGCGCCAGCGGCGGTGAGGCGTTGCCGGCGGCGTCGCTCTGGACGACGCTCAGCGCCTCGCCATTCACCTGCGCGGGGACCAGCGGCGCCAGGAAGGTGCCGTCGGCGCCGACGCGGACGCGGCCAATCAGGTTGCCGTCCGCATCGGTGATCGTGATGATCGCGCCGGGCACGCCGGTGCCGCTGATCGAGGCGCCGTCGGGGGCGACCGTCGCCTCCGGCGCGGGCGGGGCGGTGATGTCGGGCGCGACGAGCCGAACGGGATCGGAGACGTTGCCGGCGGGATCGGTCTGGACCGCGGTCACCACCTCGCCATCGGCCAGCGGCGGCGCCAGCGGGATGTTGACGGTGCCGTCGGCGCCGACGACGCCGCTCGCGATCTCGTTGCCCGTGGCATCGCGGACGATGATCGTCGCGCCGGGCTCGCCCGTGCCGGTCAGCGCGGTGCCGTCGGGCGCGATCGCTACGTCGGGCGCATCGGGCGCGGTTGTATCGGGCGCGGTCAGCGGCGTGGGATCGGACACGTTGCCGGCCGCGTCGGTCAGCGTGACCGAGATCGCCTCGCCATTGGTCTGCGCGGGAGTGAGCGTGACGGTGTAGTTGCCGTCGGCGCCGACGATGCCGGTGCCGATCAGCACGCCGCCGGGGCCGCGGATCTGGACGGTCGTGTTGGGCTCACCCGTGCCAGTGACGACCGTGCCGTCGGGCGACAGGATCGCGACGGGCGCGTCGGGCGCGGTCAGGTCGGGCGCGGTCGCCGGGGTCGGCTCCGAAGCGTTGCCGGCGGCATCGGTCTGCGTCGCGAAGACGATCTCGCCATTCACCTGCGCCGGGTCGATCGCGACCGAATAGCTGCCGTCGGCAGCGACGATGCCGGTGCCGATCACCGCGCCGGCCGCGTCACGGATCGTGAGCGTCGCGCCGGGCTCGCCGGTGCCGGTCACGCTCCGACCGTCAGCGGCCACCACCGCGGTCGGCGGTCGAGGCGCTTCGGTATCGACGTCGGAATCTGCGTCGGCATCCGCATCGGCGTCAGCGTCAGCATCGGCATCGGCGTCAGCATCGGCATCGGCGTCGGCATCAGCATCGGCGTCGGCGTCAGCGTCTGCATCCGCATCTGCATCGGCGTCAGCATCAGCGTCAGCATCGGCATCCGCATCCGCATCCGCGTCTGCATCCGCATCGGCGTCGGCGTCAGCGTCGGCGTCTGCATCCGCATCTGCATCTGCATCGGCATCGGCGTCAGCGTCAGCGTCGGCATCGGCGTCGGCATCAGCGTCCGCGTCGGCATCCGCGTCCGCGTCCGCGTCAGCATCGGCGTCGGCGTCGGCGTCAGCGTCAGCGTCAGCGTCAGCGTCAGCGTCAGCGTCAGCGTCAGCGTCGGCGTCCGCGTCAGCATCCGCGTCAGCGTCTGCGTCAGCATCGGCATCAGCATCCGCGTCCGCATCGCTATCCGCGTCGGCGTCGCCTTCGAAGTCGTCGCGGCCGCCGCTGCCGCCCGATGCGGCTGCCGCGCCGCCGCCGATCACGGCCGCGCCGCCGAGCAGGGCGGGGATCAGCGCCGCGCTGCTGCCGCCGCCGGCCTGCGCCGCCGGCGTCAGCAGGTCGTCGATCTCATTGAGCAGCGACCAGCGAGGCGTGCCGCCCGCGGGCGCCGCTGCCAGCCACATCGTGCCGTCATTGCCGACCAGGACCAGGTCGCTGGGAACGTTGCTGCGATCATCGTAGAAGTCGGCGATTCGCATCTGCTGGCCGTTGGTCAGTCGGATCAAGAGGTCGTTGCCGCTGCGCTCCATCGCGGCGACGTCGCCGCGCTCCAGCGTGAGCCGAACGACGCTGGGGGCGTCGAGGTCGATGATGTCACCCGAAACGTCGATTTCCTTACCCGTCGCCTTGTCGATGATCTTGGCCAGCATGACGAACCCCTCTTTGCGGCCGGGGCGGGGGCGTTCGCGTCGACGGTCGTTGGGTATACGAACGCGATACGCCCCGGCGCACCGCGCCAGTTACGAGCGGGAGGACGGTCGATTGCCGCCGCGCGTTGCGACGCTTCCGATTCTGAAAATGATTGTTCGGGCGAAACGCTTTGCCCGCCGGGATCACGCGATCGTGCGGCTTCCGGCCGTCCGGTTCAGCCGACGTTGATGCGATCGATGAGCGCGGGCAGCGCCGCCAGGCTCGGCAGCTCGGCAAAGCGGTCGCCCGCCGCCGGCGGCGCGGCGTGCTCATGCGACCACGCGCCCGCTTGCGGGACATAGGCGGCCCATGCGCCGGCCGCCAGCGACGGCAGAATGTCGGACCGCATCGAATCGCCGGCCATGATCGCCTCTTCGGGCTCGACGCCATGCCGCGCGAACAGCTTTTCGAAGGTCGCGGCTGTCTTGTCGCTGACGATCTCGACCCCGGCGAAGCGATCGCCCAGGCCCGATGCGGCGAGCTTGGCCTCCTGATGCAGCAGATCGCCCTTGGTCACGAGCACGAGCTTGCCGCGGCTGTCGAGCGCGTCCAGCGTCGCGTCGATATCGTCGAGCAGCTCGACGGGGTGGGCGAGCAGGTCGCGGCCGGCGGCGAGCAGGTCGGCGATCATCCCTGGACGCATCCGGTCGCCGCAGAGTTCGACCGCGGTCTCGATCATCGACAGCGTGAACCCCTTGGCGCCGTAGCCATAGAGCGGCAGGTTGCGCGCCTCGCACGCCTCCAGCGCGGCGCGGGCGACCCCCGCCTCGGCAAAGGGGCGGAGCATCGCCAGGAACGCGTCCTCGGCAGCGTTGAAGTGCCGCATGTTGTGCCACAGCGTGTCGTCGGCATCGAGGCAGATGAGGCGGATCGTCATGCCACCTTCGCTGCCGCGATCCGCCGCGGCGATCAAGCCGGGTTGGAGGCGTTCGACGGTGCGGTGACGGCCAGGGCGGCCTTGGCGCTGCGTCCATCGGCCGCGGCCACCGCCTCGCCGATGATGAGCACCGCGGGATCGTCGTCGCTGACCGCCTCGACCAGGAAGGAAAGCGCGAACAGCTGGCCGCGGATGATCCGCTCGCTGGGCAGCGCGGCGTTGACGACGACGAGCACCGGCGTGTCCGGCGCGCGGCCCGCGGCGATGAGCTGCCGGGCGACGGTCGCGGCGGCGGCGCGGCCCATATAGACGGCAAGCGTCGCATCGGGTGCCGACAGCGTTCGCCAGTCGAGATCGAGCGGCTTTCCCGCCGATGCGTGCGCGGTCACGAAGGTGAGCTGCCGGGCGAGACCGCGCAGCGTCAGGCTCGCGCCGGCAGAGGCGACCGCGGCGCTGGCGGCGGTGATGCCGGGACAGATGTGGACGGGCACGCCGGCGGCCCGGCAGGCGGCGAGCTCCTCCGCCGTCCGCCCGAAGATCGCCGGGTCGCCGCCCTTCAGCCGAACGACGCGCCGCCCCGCGAGCGCCGCAGCGACGATCAGCGCGTCGATCGTTCCCTGATCCTTGGAATGGCGGCCCGATCGCTTGCCGACGCTGACGCGCTCGGTCTCCGGCCCGATCAGATCGAGCACACCGGGGCCGACCAGCGCGTCATGGAAGACGATGTCGGCCGCGGCGATCAGCCGCAGCGCCTTGCGCGTCAGAAGGTCGGGATCGCCCGGCCCCGCGCCGACCAGCCAGACGCTGCCGGCCGGGAACTCGTCATGCCGCATGGGTCGTCTCTCCTGCGATGAGCCGCGCGAGCGCGGGGCGGCACGAGCCGCAATTGGTGCCCGCACCGATCGCCGCGCCGATCGCGGCGACGTCGGCCAGTCCCTGGTCGCGGATCGCCGCGACGATGGTCTTGAGGCCGATGTCGAAGCATGCGCAGACCACCGGCCCGCGATCGACCACCGCCCCAGGCGCCCGGCCGGCGAGCAGCGTCGGCGCCGCTTCGACCTCGCCCAGCTGCGCGATCAGCCAGTCTCGCGCGGGCAGCTCGCCGCATTCGGTGACGAACAGCGCCGCGACGAGCCGCCCGCCGGCGAGTACCGCGACGCGGCGGGTGCCGCGCGCGGCGTCGACCGCCTCGATCCGCTCGCCCGCAGGCAGGATCGTCTCCAGCCGTGCCGGATCGCCATCGCCCGCCAGCTCCCAAAGGCTTCCCGACGGGATCGCCACGCGGGTCGCCCACAGGCAGTCGGGCCGCGGCGCCGGCTCCCCCGCAAGGATCAGGAACCCGCGCCAGCTCGTCGCGACCGCGGTGATGGCGGCCGGTGCCGCCTTGAACCCCGGCTGGCCGGAGATCGGATCGGCGAGCGGGCGCGGGAGCAGGCCGGTACGCCCGCCCGAAGAGGTTTGGTCAGTCCAGTGGATCGGTACGAACAGCTCGCCCGGCCGCTGCGCATCGGTCACACGCGCGCGATAGAGGCTCTCGCCCTGCGGCGTCGCGACCCGCGCCAGCGCGCCGTCGGCGATGCCCAGCCGCGCGGCATCCTCTGGATGCACCTCGACCAGCGGCTCCTCGCGATGGCGCGCGAGCTTGGGCGCGAGGCCGGTGCGCGTCATCGTATGCCACTGGTCGCGATAACGGCCGGTGTTGAGCGTCAGCGGCCAGTCGCGCAGCGGCGCGGCGAGCGGCTTCTGCGCCACCGGGACCAATCGCGCCCGACCGTCGGGCGTCGGAAAGCGGCCATCGGCGAACGGCGTCCCGCCCCAGCGGAACGGCGCCATCGCGTCGTAATCGGCATTGCCGCCGCTCGCCCGTCCCGTCAGCGAGAACAGCCGCGCGCCCTCGTTGCGATAGGTCGAGAGGCGGACATGCTCGCGCCAGATATCGGCGGGCCGGTCGTAGGCGAAGGCGGTCTTCCACCCCATCCGCCGCGCGACCTCCTTGACGATCCACCAGTCGGGCTTCGCCTCGCCCGGCAGCGGGAAGATCGCGCGCTGGCGGCTGATCGTGCGGTCAGAGTTGGTGACGGTCCCGTCCTTCTCGCCCCAGGCGGCGGCGGGGAGGCGGACGTGCGCGAAGGCGCCCGTGTCGGTGTCGGCCATCACGTCGCTGACGACGACGAACGGACAGGCGGTGAGCGCCTCGCGCACGCGGCCGGCGTCGGGCATCGACACCGCGGGGTTGGTCGCCATCACCCACAGCGCCTTGATCCGCCCCTCGCCGACCGCGCGGAACAGGTCGACGGCCTTGAGCCCCGGCTTGGCGGCGATCGTCGGCGAGGCCCAGAAACGCTGCACGATCGCGCGGTTCGCCTCGGCGAAGTCCATGTGCGCGGCCAGCGTCGAGGCGAGCCCGCCGACCTCGCGCCCGCCCATGGCATTGGGCTGTCCAGTGATCGAGAAGGGCTGCGCACCCGGCTTGCCGATGCGGCCGGTGGCGAGATGGACGTTCAGGATCGCGTTGACCTGATCGGTGCCGGTCAGCGACTGGTTCACGCCCTGGCTGAACAGCGTCACCGTCCGCGGCGTGGCGGCGAACCATTCGTAGAAGCGGCGGAGGTCGGCGGCGGGCACGTCGCAGGTGCGGGCGGTGGACCAGAGGTCGCTGTCCTCGATGTCCCAGAACCCCTCCGGCACCGCGACATGGTCGCGAAGGAATGCCTTGTCGAGCACGCCCGCATCTCGGCACCAGGCGAGCAGGCCGTTCATCAGCGCGACGTCGCTGCCGGGCCGGATCGCGAGGTGGAGGTCGGCCTCGTCCGCCGTTTCCGTCCGGCGCGGATCGATGACGACGAGCTTCGCACCGGCATCGCACCGCGCGCGGATGCGCTGATAGACGATCGGGTGGCACCAGGCGGTGTTCGACCCGACCAGCACGATCAGGTCGGCGGCGTCGATGTCATCATAGCTTGCCGGGACGACGTCCTCGCCGAACGCGCGGGTGTGGCCGGCAACCGCGCTCGACATGCAGAGGCGCGAATTGGTGTCGATGTTCGCGGTGCCGATAAACCCCTTCATCAGCTTGTTGGCGACGTAATAATCCTCGGTCAGCATTTGGCCCGAGACGTAGAAGGCGACGCTGCCCGGCCCATGCTCGGCGATGGTGCGGCGAAAGCGCGCGGCGACGAGGTTCAGCGCCTTGTCCCACGACGCGCGGCGACGGCCGATCATCGGATGGAGCAGCCGACCCTCCAGGCCCACCGTCTCGCCCAGATGCGTGCCCTTGGAGCAGAGTCGGCCGCGATTGGCGGGGTGGTCGGGGTCGCCCTTGATCTCGACCGATCGCTCGCCCGTGCGCGTCGCGACGATGCCGCAGCCCACGCCGCAATAGGCGCAGGTGGTCTTGATCGTCACGAACGATCCTCCCCCGGAGGGGGAGGGGGACCGCCGAAGGCGGTGGAGGGGTAGGCCGCCCAGCCATGCGGCGCTGCGTTCGAGGCGACTACCCCTCCACCAGCTTCGCTGGTCCCCCTCCCCCTCCGGGGAAGGATCTTGGCCAGCGCCCTCATGCCGCCGCCTTCAACAGGCTGGCGCGGCAGATCAGCACGCGGCCGCCGCTGATCCGGACCGGCACCGTCGGCGTGCAGCCTTTGTCCTCGCCCAGCGCCTCGCCGGTCGACAGGCTGATGCGCCAATTGTGGAGCGGGCACGCGACCGCGCCGCCATGGACGATGCCCTGGCTCAGCCGGCCATGCTTGTGTGGGCAGCGATCGAGGAGCGCGAACACCTGGCTCTCGCCGGTGCGGAACACGGCGATGTCGTCGCCGCCATCGACGGTGATCGTGCGGCTGCCGCGAAGCGGGATTTCGCCGACCCAGCCGATATCGAGCCATTCGCCGATCATGCCATTGCCTCCGCCGGGGTGAAGCGCGCCATTGGCGCGTGATGCTCGCGCTCGGCCCCGGCGACGCGCGCCGCCCAGGGATCGTCCTGCATGAAGCTCTGCGAGAAACGGAACCGTTCGGCGAGGTCGCGTCGTGCCGCCGCGTCGGGCAGCAGCCGCGACTGGATATAGGCGAGGCCGACCCGCTCGATCCACGGCGCGGTGCGCTCCAGATAGCGTGCCTCCTCGCGATAAAGCTGGATAAAGGCGGCGCACATCTCCATCGCCTCGGCCTCGGTCGCGACCTTGCACAGGAGGTCGGTGGCGCGGACCTTGATCCCGCCATTGCCGCCGACATGAAGCTCGTAGCCCGAATCGACGCAGACGATGCCGAAATCCTTGATCGTCGCCTCGGCGCAATTGCGCGGGCAGCCGGAGACGGCGATCTTGAACTTGTGCGGCATCCAGCTGCCCCAGGTGGCGCGCTCGATCTTCACGCCCAGCCCCGTCGAATCCTGCGTGCCGAACCGGCACCATTCGCTGCCGACACAGGTCTTCACCGTCCGCAGCGACTTGCCATAGGCGTGGCCGCTGACCATGCCGGCGGCGTTGAGATCGGCCCAGACGGCGGGCAGATCCTCCTTCCTGATCCCAAAGATGTCGAGCCGCTGGCCGCCGGTCACCTTGACCATCGGCGCGTCGAACTTCTCGACCACGTCGGCGATCGCGCGCAGCTCGCGCGAGTTGGTCAGGCCGCCCCACATGCGCGGCACCACCGAATAGGTGCCGTCCTTCTGGATGTTGGCATGCATCCGCTCGTTGACGAAGCGGCTCTGCTGGTCGTCCTCATATTCGCCGGGCAGCGCGCAGAGCAGGTAATAGTTGAGCGCCGGGCGGCAGGACGAACAGCCGTCGGGCGTCGACCAGTGCAGCTTCTGCATGACCTCCGGGATCGAGCGCATGCCCTGTGCGACGATCTCTCGCCGCACGTCGTCATGGCCGAAGCTGGTGCATTTGCACATCGTCTTCGGCCCGGCTTCGACTTCGGCGCCCAGCCGCAGCGCGAGCAGGCTCTCGACGATACCGGTGCAGGAGCCGCAGCTTGCCGATGCCTTGCAGCCGCTGCGCACCGCATCAAGGCTCGCCGCCCCGCCATCGATGCAGGCGAGGACGCGGCCCTTGGAGACGCCGTTGCAGCCGCAGATTTCCGCATCGTCGGAAAGCGCCGCAACGGCCGCCTTAGGGTCCGTTTGCCCCCCTCCCGAGGCATAGGCCTGGCCGAAGATCAGCGCGTCGCGGATGTCGGCGACGTCTTCGCCCTTCTTGAGCAGGTCGAAATACCAATTGCCGTCGGCGGTGTCGCCGTACAGCACCGCGCCGACGATGCGGTCACCGCGCACCACCACGCGCTTGTAGATGCCGCGGCTGGCATCGCGCAGGACGATGTCCTCCGCCCCGTCGCCGCCCGAGAAGTCGCCCGCGGAAAAGACGTCGAGCCCCGCGACCTTGAGCTTGGTCGAGGTGGGGGCGGGGCGGTAACCGGTCGGCGCCTCGACCAGCCCGTCCGCCAGCGCGCGGCACATGTCCCAGAGCGGCGCGACGAGGCCATAGACCTGGCCGTCATGCTCGACGCATTCGCCGACCGCGAGGACGCTGGGGTCGCTGGTGACCATATGATCGTCGACCTGGATCCCGCGCCCGACCGCTAGGCCCGCCTGCCGCGCCAGCGCGACCGACGGGCGGATGCCGACGGCCATGACGACGAGGTCGGCGGCGATCTCGGTCCCGTCCTTCAGCCGCACACCCTCGACCCGGCCGTCGCCGACGATCGCGGCGGTGTCGGCGCCGGTCAGGATCGTCTGCCCGCGCGCCTCCAGTGCGGTCTTGAGCAGCCAGCCCGCCGCTTCGTCGAGCTGGCGTTCCATCAGCGTCGGCATCAGGTGCAGCACCGTCACCTTCATGCCCCTGAGCGACAGGCCATGCGCTGCCTCCAGGCCCAATAGGCCGCCGCCGATCACCACCGCGCTGCCGCCGCGATCGGCTGCCGCCAGCATCGCTTCGACATCGTTCATGTCGCGGAAGCTGACGACGCCGGGCAGGTCGTGGCCGGGTACCGGGATGATGAAGGGATCGCTGCCCGTCGCGATCAGCAGCCGGTCATAGCCCATCGTCAGGCCGCTGCGGCTCGTCACCGTTCGCGCCGCGCGGTCGATACCGATGACGGGATCGCCGCTCAGCAGCGTGATGCCGTGTTCGGCATACCAGTCGTGGCCGTTGATGACGATCTCTTCGAACGTCTTTTCGCCCGCCAGCACCGGCGAGAGCATGATGCGGTTGTAGTTGACCAGCGGCTCCGCGCCGAAGATCGTCACGCGGTAGCGGCCGGGATCGCGCGCGATCAGTTCCTCGACCGCGCGACAGCCGGCCATGCCGTTGCCGATGACGATCAAATGCGGGCGCATATCGGCCTGCGCGGCCCGGATGGGTTCGTGCTTCATCAGATGGTCCAGTCGAGTTGGAGCCACAGCTTGCGGGTGTCGGTGGCGAAGCTGTCGGCGTGATAGTCGGCGTAGCGGATGCCAGCGGTGGTGCGGCCGATGCGCGCCTGGGCGAGCAGGTCGACCTCCTCGCCGTAACGGCGGGACAGCCGGTCGCTGTCGAACCGGTGCCACGTCGCCGACAGCGTCACCGCCTGAAGCGGGCCGAGCGCCTTCCACCCCCAGCCGGCGCTGGCGTAGAGGTCGCGCAGGCCGTCGGCGGGCTTCACGGTGAACTTCTCGGCCCAGCCGTTGAACTTAAAATTGGCGGCGAGCGGCGTCTGGAAGCTCGTCAGCGCGCGGCCGTCGTCGGCGCCGAACACCTCGTAGCCGCCGCCCAGCCGCGGCCCGTTCAGGTCGAGCGCGGCGTCGACTGTCCAGTAATCGGCCTGATAGTCGTTGGGATTGCGGTGATGATCGGCTTGCCGCGCATAGCTGGCCGCATAGGCGAGCTTTGCCCCGCCGATCCGCCGGGTGCCCGCCAGCCGCACGCCCAGCGTCCGGCTCGACAGACGATAGCCCTGCACCGCCGCCTCGTCCTGATCGATCCAGTAGCCGAAGCCGGTGAGCGTGCCGACCGGTGACGCCCAGGCGAGATTGGCGAGTACCGTATCGCCATCGACCGCACGCTGGCGCGCCCCGGTGCCGTCGATCCCCCAGAGCGTGCGGACCGACCAGACATAGCTGAGATCGGCCTTGAGACCCTTCACCGGCGCGAACTCGCCGCGCACCGCGTCGAAGGTCTGGGCGTTCTGGCGGAACGGGATGTTGCCGACGAACCGCTCGTCGTCGAGGGCGATGCGCTGGCGCCCCAGCGTCACCGCCTGTCCCGCCGCGGCGTAGCGCAGCTGCGCGCGGTAGAGCGCGACGTTTTGCGGATCGGCGACCAGCGGGCGGGTCTGAGTGCCGTGCAGCCCGTCATAATAGTCGCCGACGATCGCGAGGTTGCCCTGCGCCTCGATCAGCGCGGAAACGCCGCTCACGCTCGCCTCCACCCCGGCACGGACCCGCATCGTCACCGCGTCGGCATTCTGCGGCAGCCCGTCCTGCTCGGCATGTTCGTAGCGCAGCCGCGCTTCGGCCAGCGGCTTGATCGTCTGCGCGGCGGCCGGCGTCGCCGCCACCAGGGTCAGGAGCGCGAGCGCGCGCATCAGATCCGCACCCCCTCGGCCGCGCCCCAGCTGCGCCGCCAGCCGCCCTTGACCAGCGTCAGCCCGGCCAGCGCCAGCAGCGACAGCGCGGCGAAGATGAGGAAGCCGGGCGCGAAACTGCCCGTCCACTGCTTGGCGAGACCCAGCGAGGAGGCGAGATAGAAGCCGCCGACGCCGCCCGCCATGCCGACCAGCCCGGTCATTACCCCGATCTCGGCGCCGAAGCGCTGGGGCACGAGCTGGAACACCGACCCGTTGCCGACGCCCAGCGCCAGCATCGCGATGACGAACAGCGTGAGCGCGGCGACGAAGCTGCTCGCGCTCGCCACCCCCGCCAGTGCCACCGCGGCGAGCAGGAACACTGCGGTCAGCGCCTTGACGCCGCCGACCTGGTCGGCGAGCGCGCCGCCCATCGGTCGCACCAGCGACCCGGCGAACACGCACGCCGCGGTGGCATAGCCCGCCTGGATCGTCGTCAGCCCGAACCGGTCGGTAAAGTAGATCGGCAGGCTCGCCGCCAGCCCGACGAACCCGCCGAATGTGACCGAGTAAAAGGCCATCAGCCACCACGCGTCCGCCTCGCGCAGCGGCGCCATATATTCGGCCAGCCGCTTGGGCGCGGGCGCACCCGGCGCATCCTTCGCCATCAAAAGATAGAGCGCGAAAACGATCGTCAGCGGGATGCAGGCGAGCCCCAGCACCGCGTTCCAGCCGAACAGCTTGGCAAGCGCGGGCGCGAACAGCGCGGCGAGCACGGTGCCCGAATTGCCCATACCGGCCAGGCCCATCGCCTTGCCCTGATGCTCCGGCGGGTACCAGCGGCTGGCGAGCGGCAGCGCGATCGCGAACGACGCGCCGGCAAAGCCCAGCACGACGCCCAGCGCCAGTGTGCCGACAAAGCTGTTGACGCCCATGCTCCAGGCCGAGAACAGCCCGGCGATGACGATCACCTGGCTGATCGCGCCCGACCGCTTGGGGCCGATCCGGTCGACCAGCAGGCCGTTGACCACGCGCAGCACCGCGCCCGCCAGCGTCGGCACCGCGACCATCAGCCCCTGTTCGGCGGGCGTCAGCGCCAGCGTCTTGGCGATCTCGGGCGCGAGCGGCCCCAGCAGCACCCACACCATGAAGGCCAGGTCGAAGTAGAGGAAGGCGGCGACCAATGTCGGCACATGCCCGCTTCGCCAGAAATCGCTCTTCTCGGCCCGTGTCTCGTCCCAGAATGCCGTCGCCATCGCCCGTCCCCTCGGCTGAACCGGAAATAGAAAAAGCCGCCAGGACGGCGGCCCTTGTGGGGCGCGTCCTGGCGGCTTCGTTGCCTCGTCGGATGCCGGCGGTGCCGGCGTTTCCGTCAGCGGAACCTCCCCGGCGCTGGAGAGGCGTGTCGCTGCTATCTCGTGCCCGGCGTCCTTGCCGAGCGACCATCAAGGTGCCTGATTCGCGGTCGCGGCACAAGCGGTTTTCGCAGTTGCAGCATTTGCACGCCGATCGTCAGGGCAGCGCGGCGAGATAGCCCGGAATGTCGTCGGGATCGAACGCCCGGCCGTCGAAGAAGCGATCGTTGCCGAGCATCAGCCGCCCCTGCGTCGACCCCGCGCCGATCGGCTCGCCGAGCGCCCCCTCCAGCTTCGACGAGGCGCCGGGCAGCACCGCACCCGACCCCGCGAGCGCCGCGCGATAGAGGTCGGGCCTGAACGTCGCCGCCGCGATCGCCGCGTCGCCCGCGTCGTAGCCGCGCCCGTCCCAGCGCGTCATCTGCGCGTAGAGCCACGCCGCCTGGCTGCGCCACGGGAAGTTCGCCGCCTCGCGATGCTGGAACATGAAGTCGGGATAGTGGACGGGTTCCCCGCCCTGGACGAGGCGGATGCGGTCGGTGATCGCGCGCAGGATCGCGTCGGCCGGTGCGTCGAGATAGGCGGGCCGCGCGAGGATCGCGGCGTTGGTCTCCGCCGTCTCCGGTCGGACGAAATGCGCGGCCGCCGCGTGGAGCGCGCGGATCAGGCGCTGCGTCGCGTCGGCGCGCTCGGCGGCGACATCGGCGCGCATCGCCAGCACCTTTTCGACGCCGCGGCGCCAGATCTGCGCCGTCGCCAGCGCGATGCGGCCGACACCGCGATCGACCGCGATCGAATTCCATGGCTCGCCCACGCAGATGCCGTCGACTTCGCCGCTCGCCAGCGCGTCGGCGGCGAAGGGTGGGCTGGTGACGACGATCTCGACATCGGCATCGGGGCGGATGCCCACGCCGGCCAGCCAGTAGCGGAGCATGTAGTTGTGGCTCGAATAGCGATGCACGACGCCGAAGCGCAGCCGCCGCGTGCCCGCGACCGAACGCAGCGCCGCGCCGACCGTATGCGGATCACCCAGCGTGTCGCCCAGCCCGCACGCCTCGCCCAGTGCGGTCGAGAAGGTGATGGCGTTGCCGTTCAGCCCCAGCACGAACGGCACCGCCATCGCCGTCGGCGGCCGGTCGCGCCCCAGCGCGCTGGCGATCGCGAGCGGCGCGACCATGTGCGCGGCATCGGTGTGGCCATAGAGGAGCCGGTCGCGCACCGTCGCCCAGGTGACATCGCGAACCAGGTCGAGCGCCAGCCCCTCCGCCTCGGCAAAGCCGAGCTCCTGCGCCAGGATCGGCAGCGCGGCATCGACCAGCGGCAGGAAGCCGATGCGGAAGCGCTCGGTGCTCATGGCAGGTCTCCCATCAGCGCCTCGCTGGTCACGATCGCCTCGGCCACTTCGGCGATGCGGCGGTTGGATTGCATCGCGTGGCCGCGCAGCAGTGCATAGGCGGCAGGTTCGTCGATGCCGCGGCGGCGCATCAGGATCGCCTTGGCCCGGTCGATCGTCTGCCGGTCGGCCAGCGCCGTCTTCGCCTCGGCCAGCTCGGCCTGCAATCGCGAAAACGCCTGGAAGCGTCGGATCGCGACGTCGAGCACGGGCTTGATCCGCTGGCGCGCCAGCCCGTCGACGACATAGGCCGACACGCCCGCATCGACGGCGGCAAGCGCGCTTTCGGCATCGGACTGGTCGACGAACATCGCGATCGGCCGGCCCAGCACGCGCGACATGGCGAAGAAATCCTCGAGCAGGTCGCGGCTGGGGTTCTCCAGGTTGATGAGCACGACCTCCGGCGCGCACGCCTCGATCTGGCGCGCGAGCGGGCCGGCGGGGTCGATCACCACCTGATCGTCCAGCCCGGCGTCGCGAAGCCCATCGGCGATGATCGCCGCCCGCGTTTCACTGGTATCGATGATCGCGATTCGCACGGACGCTGGCTACCGCGCGCGCGGCGGTGCTGCCAGTGCGCATTCTTGAGCGAAACGACCGACCGACCCTAAAGGGCCGGCGACAGCCATTGGGGAACCATCGACACGTGAGCGCTCTTCGCCGCCGATCTCTTGCCTTGTCGCTGATGCTTGCGGCGCCGGGGACGACGGCGTTCTCGCCGCCGGGACAGGGGCCGGTCTATTCGGCGCCGTCCTCCAGCGTTCCCGCACCTATGGACCGGCGCTTCGACGGCGTCATCGAGCTGCACGTCGATGCGACCGACGTCGCCCGCCGCATCTTTTCCGTTCGCCAGCGCATCCCGGTGGACGCGAGCGGCCGGGTGACGCTGCTCTATCCGCGGTGGGAAGCCGCCAGCCACGGGCCGAGCCTGACCGTCACCGACCTCGCCGGCCTGACGATCGAGGCGGCGGGGAAGCGCGTGCCGTGGCGGCGCGACCGCTATGACCCGCACGCCTTTCACATCGAGGTGCCGCCCGGCACCCGCGCGATCGAGGTGCGGTTCCAGATGGTGGCCGGCGGCGACCTGCTGACGCCGGACGTCGTGTCCGTGCCGTGGCAGCGGCTGACGCTCTATCCGGCGGGGTGGTACACGCGGAACCTCCCGGTCGCGGCGACGCTGACCCTGCCGGCGGGGCTGCGCGCCTTCACCGCGCTGCCGGTCGAGCGTGACCGCGGCCCGACGCTGCAGTTCGAGCGGACGACGCTGGAGACGCTGCTCGACGCGCCGGTGCTGGCGGGCCGCCATGCGCGGCAGATGCCGCTGACTGCCGCCGGCCCCGGGGCCGTCATGCTCGACCTGGTGGCGGAGCGGCCGGACGATCTGGAGGTGCCGGCCGCGCGCGTCGCGGAGCTTCGTAAGCTCATCGAACAGATGCGTGCGGTGTTCGGTCCCACGCCCTTTCGCCGCTACGACATCCTGGCAAGGCTGAGCGACGACGGCGCGTCGGGCGGGACCGAGCACCGCACGTCGAGCGAGAACGGGCTGGCCTCCACCCACTTCAGCGCCTGGCAGCGCCAGCTCATGTCGCGCGACCTGATCGCGCACGAGATCGTGCACGCCTGGAACGGCTTCCATCGCACACCCGCCGACCTGTGGGCGCCGACGCCCAACGTCCCCGTCTCCGGCAGCCTGTTGTGGATGTACGAGGGGCAGACCGAGTTCTGGGGCCGCGTGCTCGCCGCCCGCGCCGGGCAATTCACGCCCGCCGAGCTGCGCGACCGGCTCGCGATCGATGCCGCCGAAGTCGCCGCGCGGCCGGGTCGCGCGTGGCGGCCGCTGTCCGACGACGTCAACTATCCGTCGTTCATGCTGGGCCAGGCGATGGGGTGGCGCGACTGGCAGCGCCGCCGCGATTATTATGCCGAAGGCGTGATGCTGTGGCTCGCGATCGATGCCGAACTGCGTGAGCGGAGCGGCGGGCGCCGCGGCATCGACGATTTCGCGCAGCGCTTCTTCGCGGGCGCTTCGGCCGAGGCGCCGACGCGCCTCTACACGTTCGGCGACATCTGCCGGACGCTGAACGAGGTGGCGCCTGCGGACTGGGACGGGATCCTGCGCGGGTGGATCGATGCGCATGACGAACTCGACACAAATCGCGGGCTGACCCGGCATGGCTGGCGGCTCGTCTTTGCCGACACGCCGACCGAGGCGTTCCTGGCGAACGAGGGGGAAGCGGGCGTTGCGGACCTCACCTATTCGATCGGGCTGACGGTCCGCGACAATGGGATGGTGAGGGCGGTCGCATGGAACGGTCCGGCGTTCGGTGCCGGCCTGCGTCCCGGCGTGCGGATCGTCGCGGTCAACGGCTCGCCCTTCGCGCGGGATGCGCTGATCGCGGCGGTGCGTCGGTCGGCGGAGCAGCCGGTCGTGGTGACGGTCGAGCGGGATGGTCGCCGGGTCGAGGCACCGCTCCGGTACCGCGGCGGCCTGCGCTATCCGCGGCTCGACCGCATCGCCGACCGGCCGGACACGCTCGGCGCGCTCATCGCGCCGCGTTGAGCGGCGGCGTCCGGTCGCGCGCAGCAACCGGACGCCCCGGTCATCAGTCGTAGATGGGCCGCAGCACCGTATCGAGGTGAAAGCGCGTCAGCGCCATCGAGGCGAGCATGTCGGGCGACCCGTCATATTCGATCGACATCCAGCCCTTGAACTCATGCTCCTTGAGCAAGCGATACAGCCCTTCGAGGTCGAGTTCGCCCAGACCCGGCTCCCAGAACCAGCGCGTGCCGTCGTCGGTGATCTCCGGATCGCGCGAATAGCGGACGCTGTCGGGCTGGAACGCCGACGCGGTGTCCTTGAGGTGGAAGGTGCTGATGCGGTCGTGATAATCCTTGTAGAAGGTGAGGATGTCCTCACCCAGGATCGCGACCTGTGCGGTGTCCAGGCAATAATGGACATAGCGCGGATCGGTCGTTTCGATCAGCTGCCGGTGGTTGGGCAGGTTGATCGCGCAGAAGAACTCGTTGTGCAGCCCGATCTTCACGCCGTTGTCGGTGGCATATTCGCCGATGGCGTTCATCACCTTGGCGCATTGCTGCACCTCTTCGTGGCTCAGTGGGCCGGTGCCGCAGTAATTCTGCGTGGGGCAGGTGTTCATGTAGCTGCCGCCGAACTTGACGATCGTGTCCACCGCCTCGCGGCCCGCGCGGATCGCTTCTTCCTCATGGCCGGCGTCGTGCGAGGCGTGGGCGCCGTGGAACATGCCGATCACCTCGACCCCGCGGTCCTTGGCAAAGGCGGCGAAGTTCTCGGGCGAGCCGAACAGCGGCAGGATGTCGGACAGATCCCAGGGCGCGATCTCGATCCCGTCAAAGCCGAGCGCCGCCTGGTACTTCAGGATCCTGTCCCAGTCCGAATAATAAGCGGTATTGGTCTTGTCCTCGTAATAGAAGTCGCGGAAGTTCTCGATCTGCCGGTACGGGATCGCCTTCCAGTGGCACATGTTGGCGTAGCGGATGTTGGGCATCGTCTGAGCCTCAGTTCGCGAATTGGTTGAGGAGGGCGCGGGTCCGCAGCAAGGCGCGGAACGGATCGCGCGTCTGACGGGCGCTGGCGACGACCGGCCCCTGATAGCCAAGGCGATCGAGCAGCGAGACGATGCCCGCCAGGTCGACCGATCCAGTGCCCGGATCGCGGAACACCTGTGTCGCGCGCGCGGCCGGGAATTCGGGATTCGCGGTCTTCCACGTCTCGTCCGCGTCGACGAAATCGGTGTCGGTCAGGTGGACGCAGCCGATCCGCGCCTGATGCGCCTCGATGAACGGCTTGGGATCGATGCCGGCGATGGTCAGCGTCGCCGCATCGATATCGAGCTTCACGCCGTCGGGCAGCGCGTCCAGTAGCGACAGGATCTGTTCCCCGCGGAACAGGCTCCAATATTCGTTGCGAAGCACCAGCGTGACGCCCGAGGCCGCCGCCTTCTCGGCGAGGCCGCCGAGCAGATCGGTCGTGCGCGCGGCGAACGTCTCGCGCTTCGCCTCTAGATCGGGATGATAATGCGCGGCGCGGCCATAGAAGGGCGACGGGCTGATCGCGAAGTAATCGGCGCCGAGGTCGGCGGCATGGGCCAGTGCCTCACCCGCGAAATGGCCCGACGCGCCGAAGAAGAAATCGAGATTGTCGTTGCGCATGAACAGGTTGGGGTCGAACGTGACCCCCGTCACCCGATCGATGCCGGCGTCCGCCAGCACCGTCCGGTAATTGGCGGCGCTCTCGTACTTGGTGTTGATGCAATAGCGGTTCATCGGCACGCCGCTGCGTCCGCCGAACTGCCACACGGGTTCATAGGGGATCTCGATCGAGCGAAATCCGCTCGCGCGGATCAGAGGATAGAGTTCTTCCCAGAAATACTTGCTCTCAAACCGGTTTCGGTTCGGCTCCTGGTAATGGCGGTTGATCAGGTCGAGGCTGATCGCAATCCGATCGCTGTTCATCACGCGGGTCCGTTCAAATGGGATGCAAGAGGCTCAGTCGGCGAGCGTGCGCTGAGAGAGCGCCAGCGACTCGTCCATCGGCATCGTCGGGAAATATTCGAGGCCGATCGCGCCGGTGTAGCCAAGGCCGCGCAGCGTCCGCGTGACCTGGTCCCAGTCGACGCTGCCGGTGCCGGGCTCGTTGCGGTCGGGCATGTCGGCGACCTGCACATGCTCGACCAGGTGGATGCGCCCCGCCAGGACCTCGGCCATGTCCTCGCCCATGACGGCGCTGTGCCAGACGTCGTAGAGGAGGCGGAGGTTGGGGCTGTTCACCGCCTCGATCAGGTCGAGGCCGAGCTTGGTGCTGACCAGGTACATGGTCGCGAACAGGCGCGTGTTGAGCGGTTCGAGCAGCAGCATCACGCCCGCCGCCTCGGCCGCGTCCGCTGCCTCACGCAGCGCGGTGACGGCGTTGGCGAAATGCTCGTCCTCGCTCATGCCCTCGACGCGGAAGCCCGAGGCGACGATCAGGTTCGGCTTGCCGAGGATCGCGGTCGCTGCGATCGTCTCGCGCACCGCGGTCACCATCTCCTCGCGTTGGGCGGGGTCGACGATCGAGCGGCGCGGATCGACGCACAGGCTGGTCAGGCGCATGCCGGTTTCGTCCAGCGCGGTCGCCAGCGCCTCGACCGGCTTGTCGCGCCACAGGTGGAATTCGGCCAGCTCGAACCCGGCAGCCTTGGCCGCGCGCAGCCGCGCGTCGAGATCGCCGGCCTCGACGAACTGCCATTCGATGCAAGAGGATAGTGGGTAAGCCGCAGACATAGGATCCCTTCCCATTCTACGGCCCCGTGATGCGCCCGCGCATCCGTATGCCTGGCGGGTCGATCCCGCTATTTTGTGCGCCGCTATTACGTCGGCGCGGCGCGGTAATCAATCGCGGCCGTGCACGCTCGATCGACGGGGCGCGGCGGGTCGGCGATTTCCGACGCCGCGCGCCCCCGTCGCGATCGCGTCAGTAGTTCAGGCGAAGCCCCGCCTTGAACGTCTGGCCGAAGGGCGAGAAGATGATGGCGTTGCCGGTTCCGTGCGAGCCGGGATTGAGCGGCGGCATCGTGTTGGTGACGTTGTCGATGCCGAGGAACACGGTGAACGACCGGTCGGGGCCATAGTCGAGCTTGTACTGCGCGAGCAGGTCCAGATAGCCGCGCGAGGGGACCGCGTTGGTGCTGGAGCTGTTGACCAGGTTCTGGTCATAGCCGTCCTGCTCCGGCCCCACGAACGCGGCGTTGTAGAAGCCGCTGTTGATGAAGCGGCCGTGGGCGTTGAGCGTGAAGTTGTTGAGCGTCCAGCTGACCAGCCCGTCGAGGACGAGGTCCGGCAGGCCGGCGGGCGTGCCGCCGCGAAGCCCGGTCTGGCCCGCGCGGTTGGTGGCGCCGACCGCATCGACGGTGATGAAGTCTTTCACATAGGTCGTCAGCAGCCGAAAATTGACGTCGCCCAAGGCTCCCAGCGGCTGGCGATACTCGATCTCGGCATCGACGCCGCGGTTGATGACCTCGTTGACGTTCTGGAGCACGTCGGTGACCTGGGTGATGCTGCCATCGGCGCCGCGCACGATCAGGTCGCACGCGCTTTGCAGCCCCTCGAAACAGCGGGTCGCGATGTTCTGCTGGCCCAGCGTCGCAATCGCGTCGTCCACCTTGATCTCGTAATAGTCGATCGAGGCGCGGAAGCGGCCGAGGAAGCCGCCCGACGGCTTCAGCACGACGCCCGCGGTGAAGGTGTCGGCACGCTCCGGGCGAAGCGAGGGGTTCGAGCCGCTGAAGATGCGCGGGTTGGTCTGCGCACCGCCGCGCGAGGGATCGGTGACGATGCCGCTGATCGCGGTGGTCGGGCCGAACAGCTCGCTGACATTGGGCGCGCGGATGTCGCGCGAATTGGTGGCGCGGAAGCGGATCGCGGGGATCGGCTCGTACACCGCGCCGTATTTGTAGGTGGTGACGCTGAGGTCGGAGGAGGGCGCAAGCTCGCTCGACCGGTTGTAGCGCGTGCGCCGGATCGCGCCGCTGATGCTCAGCTCGTTGGCAAAGGATTCGCCGCGCAGGATCGGGATCTCGCCCTCGACATAGCCTTCGACCACCTCGATCTTGCCCGACACGCGCGAGCCGTTGGCCGAGAAGAAGGCGAGCGAGCGGGAGAGATCGTCGGCATCGCCCTGGACGCTGTCCGAGCGATACTCGCCGCCGACCGCGATCGCGACGGCACCGGCGGGCAGGTCGAACAGCTTGCCGCGAATGTTGCCGGCGACGACGTGCTGCGTCGTGTTGTTGGTCTGGAAGCCATCAGCGGTGACATAGTCGCGCGCCGCCTGGCTCGATTGCTGGCCGAAGGGATTGAAGGCGACGCAGTTCGGGTCGTTGTTGGCGGGATTGGCGTCGGCATTGACGCGGCAGACGATCTGCCCGCTCGGATCGCGGACCGCGTCGAGCGCCAGCAGCATCCGCGACGTGATCGTGTGGTTGGTCACGTCGTTGCGGAATTCGTTGCGGCCGTACTGGTAATAGGCGTCCCAGTCGAAGCGCGACGAGATCGTTCCCTTTACCGAGGCGACGATGCGGTAGAGGTCGTTGTTGGTGGTGATGTCGGGCCGGCCGAGCTCGACAAAGCCCTTGCCCATCTGGAACGAGGTCAGATTGCCCTGTGCGAGCAGCGTCGGGATATCGAGGCTGGGATCGGACGAGCGCGGCAGGAACGGGTTGTCGTTGCGGATGGTGAAGTTGGGGTTGCGATAGACCGTCGCGCTGTAGCTCGACGTCAGATGGCCGTAATTGCCCATCAGCGAGAAGGTGAGGCCGGGCGACACTTCCCAATCGACATTGGCGGTAACGGCATAGCGTTCCAGCGGGGCGCTGAAATACAGGTCCTTGAAATAGGCGTTCCGCCCCTCGCCCTCACCGCCGACCATGTAGAGGTTGTTGACGAGCGAACCGTACTGGAAGCGGCGCGGCGTGCCGTCGGGACCGAAGGTGATGCCGTCGATCGGTCGGAGCAGCGGCGTCGGCCGGCCGGAATAGGCGGCGGTCGGCGGCACGGTGACGCCGTTGAACGGCACGGTCGAGGGGCGCACGTCGCCGAGGATGTTGTTGGCGGGCAGCGCGAGATAGCCGGGATTCCGGCCGAAGTTCAGCACCTCTGTCCGGCAGAAGGGGCGGGCCTGGCAATCGCCGATGCCCTGGCTGTTCTCATACTCGCCGCCGATGACGAAGCGGACATTGTCGCCGATGCGGGTGCCGGCGCCCAGCCCAATGGTGACGTTGCCGTTGTCGCCATATTTGGTGACGCCGGTCTGTGCGGTCGCGCGGATGCCCTCCAGCCGATGATTGAGGATCAGGTTGGCGACGCCCGCGACCGCGTCGGAGCCATATTGCGCGGACGCGCCGCCGGTCACGACCTCGGCCCGCTCCAAGAGGATCGACGGGATCATGTTGGTGTCGACCGTCGCCTGCGTCGTCGAGGGGACGAAGCGCTTGCCGTCGACGAGCGTCAGCGTGCGGACCGCGCCAAGGCCGCGAAGGTCGAGGATGCGGCCGCCGACATAGCCCGCATTGGGATTGAGCTCGCCCGAGGCAGGCGTGTTCGACGCGCGAAAGGCGGGGACTTCGTTGAGCGCGTCGGCGACGTTGGCGATGCCGCGCTGCTCCAGCCGGGCGGTGCCGACCACCGAGACGGGCGAGGGCGCGGAGAAGCCGCCGCCGAGGCGCGTGCCGGTCACGACGATGTCCTCGACCGCGCCGTCGGTCACGCCGGCGGGCGCGGTATCGGCGGGGCTGTCCTGAGTCGCCGCGTCCTGCGGTGTCCCGGCGACGGGCGCGGCGGGCGCGTCCTGCGCATGGGCCGGAGCGCCGGCGAGCGCGGCGAGAAGGGCGGCGGCGCTGACACCGGCGAGCGTCGAACGATAGGGGGCGGGCATGATGTCGATCCTCTCTGGCATCGCGCACTCTGTCGCGTTCGGAAGAAAGCTATCAAACCGGACGCGGCGCTGACAAGAAAAAATAGCTATCAAAGCTACCTATTTTTTCACTGCTATATATCAGTGGTTTAGCCAGAAAAAACGTCGTGTGGGCTAATCCCGCCGTTGACACTGTCGAGTCTAGAAAGATACCAAGCTACCTAATCAGGTCGGCATGGATGCTGGTCTCAGGGGAGCGATCAAGAGGCGCAATGTCCGAGCAGCCAGTCAATCCGAAAGTGCAGAGCGTCGAGCGGACCGAGGACCGGATCCTTACCTCCGACTTGTTCGAAAAGCGCGATCGCACGCTGCCGCCGCGCAATGGCGAGGGTACGCATCATGAGCCGGCGCGCGACGTGCCGATCTATCACCAGTGCGACGTGCTGGTGGTCGGTGGCGGCCCGTCGGGATCGGCCGCCGCCTATGCCGCGGCAAAGGCGGGCGCGGACGTCGTGCTGCTCGAGCGGTACAATCATCTGGGCGGGCTTTCGACCGGCGGTCTCGTCATCTGGATCGACCGGATGACCGACTGGACCGGCCGTCCCGTCATCCGCGGCTTTGCCGAGGAAGTGCTGTCGCGGCTCCCGCCCGAGGGCGTCGCGGGGCCAGGCCCCAATCAATGGGGATCGCAGGACCCGGCGCTCGCCGCCTATTGGCAGCAGCGGACCGCCGCGTTCCACGGCATCGTCGCCTGGTCGCCGACGATCGATCCCGAACGATTGAAGCTCGTGTCGCAGGAAATGCTGATCGAAGCGGGCGTGCGCCTCGTCTTTCACGGCTGGGCGGCGCTGCCGATCGTCGAGGACGGGCAGGTGCGCGGCGCCTATTTCGAGAGCAAGGCCGGGCGTCAGGCGATGATGGCTAAGGTCGTCGTCGATGCGACGGGCGACGGCGACATGTTCGCGCGCGCGGGCGCCGATTTTGACAACGACATCGAGCCGGCCGACACGCATCATTCGATGAACACCGCCTTCATGCTGGGCGGCGTCGACATGCCGCGCTGGCTCGACTTTCGCGCCGCCGATCCGGAGCGCTATTCGGCATTCGTGCAGCGCGGGCGGCAGGAACTCGGCTTCTTCCAGGCGCCCTATGTGTCGTGGCGCGACGACATCGCGCTGTTCCTGGGCCCGCGGCAGACGGGCCTGTCGGCGCTTGACGTCGACGAGATGACGGAGATCGAGATCCGCTCGCACCGCTTCATGGCGAGCCATTGCGACTTCTTCCGCGCCAACGCGCCGGGCTTCGAGGATGCATACATGCTGCAAAGCGCGCCGCAGCTCGGCGTGCGGCATACGCGGCGGCTGGCGGGTGTCGACCGGGTGGAGCGCGCGAACTGGTCGAGCGGCGCGGTGCATGCCGACGAGGTGGGCGTGAGCCCGTCGGTTTCGCCCAAATTCCCGGTCATCTCGGTCCCTTATGGCGCACTGGTGCCGCGGCGGCTGGACGGGTTGCTCGCGTGCGGGCGGCACATCTCGTGCGATGCCAATTCGCACGGCTTCCTGCGCGAGATCCCGCAATGCTGGCTGACCGGCCAGGCGGCGGGCGCGGCGGCGGCGCTGGCGGCGAAGGCCGGCGTCCAGCCGCGCGCGGTCGACGTGGCCGAGCTTCAGGCGGTGCTTCGCGACCAGGGCGTGTTCCTTCAGGATCGCACCGAGACGACGGCCGAACCGGCCAGGGCCGCGCGCGCCTGAGCAACAAAGTGGAGCCGGCACCAAGCCCGGCCCGAGTGAGGAGAGTGAAGTCGATGCCCGAGCTGCGCAGCCTAGCCGCCAATTCGCCGTCGCGCCGGGCGCACTGGCACGCGCTGGGGCTGAGCGAGGCGGACCTCCTCAAGCCCAAGATCGCGGTGGTCAATTCCTCGTCCGAGCTCGCGGTCTGCTACGCGCATCTGGATGGCGTGGCCAAGGTGGTGAAGGACGCGATCCGCGCCGCGGGCGGCGTGCCGTTCGAGGTGCGCACCGCCGCCCCGTCCGACTTCATCACCGGCGCGGGCAAGCAGGGGAGCTACATCCTCGCCGCGCGCGACATCGTCACGCACGACATCGAGGTGCAGGTCGAGGCGGCGCTGCTCGACGGCATGATCTGCCTGACCTCTTGCGACAAGACGCCGCCCGGGCATCTGATGGCGGCGGCGCGGCTCAACATTCCGACGATCCTGGTGATCGGCGGCTATCAGGCCTCGGGCGCGATCGACGGCGAGCCCGTCGACCTGGAAGACCTGTGGTCGGGCACGATCGCCGAGCGCGTCGGCGGCAAGGCGAAGTTCCCGCTGGAGGCGATGGTGCCGCAGGCGGTGCGGGGACCGGGCGTCTGCGCCGGCATGGCGACCGCCAACACCATGCATTGCGTCGTCGAGGCGCTGGGCATGTGCATCCCCGGCTCCGCCCCCGTGCGCGCCAACAGCGACAAGATGTTCGACAAGGCGCGCGAGGCCGGCGCGCGGATCGTCGCGATGGTTCAGGAAGGGCTGCTGCCGCGCACCATCCTGACCGAAGCCGCGTTCCGCAACGCCGCCGCGGTGACGCTCGCCGTGTCGGGATCGATCAACGCGATCAAGCATCTGCAGGCCGTCGCGGTCGAGGCCGGCACCGACGCCGACCTGTTCGCGATCTGGGACGAGGTCGGGCGCCAGGTGCCGGTGCTGAGCGCGGTGCGCCCCAACGGCCCCGTCCGCATCGAGCAGTTCGAGGATGCCGGCGGCGCCGCGGCGACGATGAAGCGGCTGGCGCCGATCCTGGACCTGACCGCGCAGACCTGCATGAACCAGCCGCTCGGCGCCGTGCTCGACGCGCAGCCGGATGGCGACGCCGACATCATCCGCCCGCTCGACCGGCCGATTTCGGAAGGGCCGTCGATCGCGATCCTGAAAGGCAGCCTCGCCCCCGAGAGCGCGATCGTGAAGCTGGGCGTGCGCGACCCCAAGCGGCCCGACCGCTTCGAGGGGCGCGCGCGCGTGTTCGAGGACACGCCGAGCGCGATGGCCGCGATCGAGCGGCAGGCGATCGCCAAGGGCGACGTCGTCATCCTGCGCGGGCAGGGGCCCAAGGGCGGGCCGGCGATGGGCGGCGGCGCCAGCCTGGTGCTGTTCGCGATCGATGCGGCGGGCCTGGCGCGCGACATCGCCTTTATCACCGACTGCCAGCTGTCGGGCCTGTGCCTGAAGGGACTGACCGTCGCCGAGGTCTCGCCCGAGGCGGCGGTGGGCGGGCCGCTGGCGCGCGTACGCGATGGCGATCGGATCGTCATCGACGTGCCGGCGCGCAGCCTCGACATCGACGTCGCGCCGGCCGAGCTCGACGCGCGGCCCTGGAATCAGAATTACCCGAATGCCGCCACCGGCTATCTCGCCGCCTATCGCCGCGACGTGCAGCCGATGTCCAAGGGGGCGGTGACGATCCCCACCGCATGATGCCGGAAACCGCCTTTTCGCGTGGAGTAGAGTGATGGCCGAAGCCCGCGTGCTGGACGTCGCCAAGCTGATCGACGGGCGAAAGCTCGGCCCCTTCAACTACAAGCTGATCGCGCTGTCGTGGCTCATCACCGTGTTCGACGGGTTCGACATGATGATGATCAGCTTCACCGCGCCGTGGATGCGCGACGAGCTGTCGCTGGATCGCATCCAGCTCGGCAACATCTTCTCGGCCGGGATCATCGGCATGATGGTGGGGGGCTTTGCCTTCGCCTATATCGGCGACCGGCTGGGGCGGCGGCGGACGATCGTCAGCGCGGCGTTCGCGTTCGGCATCCTCACGACGGCAACGGCGCTCGCGCGCAGCTATGAAGCGCTGTTGATCCTGCGCTTCCTCGACGGGTTCGCGATCGGGGGGATGCTGCCGATCGCCTGGGCGCTCAACATCGAGTTCGTCCCGTCCAAGATGCGCTCGACCGTCGTGACGATCATCATGATGGGGTACAGCCTGGGCAGCTCGCTCGCCGGCCCCGTCACCGTATGGCTCGCGCCGCAATTCGGGTGGGAGGGCGTGTTCGTGTTCGGCGGCGGCTGCACGCTCGTCTGCGCGGTGCTGCTGGCGAAATGGCTCCCCGAATCGGTGCGGTTCCTAGCGACCAAGCAGATGCGCCCCGACCTGATCGCCAGGACGCTCAACGACTTCGACCCGACCATCGGCGCAACCGCGAACGACCGCTTCGTGCTGGGCGACGAGCGGATCGATACGGGCAATTTCAAGGTGTCGAAGCTGTTCGAGGGGCGGCTGGCTTTGCTCACCCCGGTGCTCTGGATCGGCTATATCGCCAGTACGCTGGCGGTCTATTTCAAGGCGAACTGGGGTCCGCTGGTCTATGAGGACCTCGCCTTCTCGCGAGAGACGGCCGCCTATGTGTCGTCGCTGTCGGGCGTGCTCGGGGCGATGCTCGGCCTCCTTCTGATGCGCTTCACCGACCGGTTCGGGCCGTTCGCGGTCGCGGTCTATCCGATGATCGCCGCGCCGATGCTGCTGGTCGTGGGGCTGGTGCCGCTGGCGCCCGATCGCTTCCTCCTCCTGTCGCTGATCTCGACGACCTTCATCGGCGGCGCGCATTTCGGCATCCTCTCGATCGCCAGCGTCTTCTATCCGAGCGCGATCCGCGCGAACGGCGGCGGCTGGGCGACCTCCGTCGCCAAGCTCGGCGGGATCGGCGGGCCGGTGATCGGCGCCTATGTGCTCGCCAGCGGACTGCCGATCGTGCGCAGCTTCGCCATCCTCGCCCTCTGTCCCGCCATCTTGGCGGTGTCGGCGATTACCATCGCGACCGTCGTGCGCCGCACGCGCACGCCCGCGCCGCTCCCCGCCGACCCGCTTCCCGCCTCCTGATGAGGAACACCGAATGACGCTCCGCAGCCTTGCCGCCAACACCCCCGTCCGCCGCGCGCACTGGCGGGCGCTGGGCCTGTCGCCCGCCGACATGGAAAAGCCCAAGATCGCAGTCGTGAACTCCTCGTCGGAGCTCGCCGTCTGCTTCGCGCATCTGGATGGCGTCGCGCGGGTGGTGAAGGACGCGATCCGCGCGGCGGGCGGCATCCCGTTCGAGGTGCGCACGACCGCGCCGTCAGACTTCATCACCGGTGCGGCCAAGAAGGGGAGCTACATCCTCGCCGCTCGCGACCTCGTCACCAACGATATCGAGGCGCAGGTCGAGGCGGCGATGCTGGACGGGATGGTCTGCCTGACCTCGTGCGACAAGACGCCGCCGGGGCATCTGATGGCGGCGATGCGGCTGAACATCCCGACCTTGCTCGTCATCGGCGGCTATCAGGCGTCGGGAATGATCGACGGCGAGCATGTCGATATCGAGGACCTGTTCTCCGGCGGGGTCGGCGCAGCGCTGGGCAAGCCCGGCCGCCATTCGATGGAGGCAATGGCCGAGCAGGCGATCCTGGGGCCGGGCGTGTGCGCGGGCATGGCGACCGCCAACACCATGCATTGCGTGGTCGAGGCGCTGGGCATGTGCGTGCCGGGCTCCGCCCCTGTCCGCGCCAACAGTGACAAGATGTTCGACAAGGCGCGCGAGGCGGGCACGCGCATCGTCGCCATGGTCGAGGAGGGGCTCACCCCCCGCGCGATCATGACCGAGGGCGCGTTCCGCAACGCCGCCGCGATGGTGCTGGCGGTCTCGGGCTCGATCAACGCGATCAAGCATCTTCAGGCGACGGCGGTCGAGGGTCATACCGACATCGACCTGTTCGCGATCTGGGAAGAGATGGGCCGCAAGGTCCCGATCCTGAGCGCCGTGCGCCCCAATGGCGAGGTACGGATCGAGCAGTTCGAGGATGCGGGTGGCGCGCGTGCGGTGCTGAAGCAGCTTTCGTCGATCATCGACCTGGATGTCACGACCGCGAGCGGACGGACGCTCGGCGAGGATCTTGCCAGCGCCGAGATTGCCGATCCCGCGATCATCCGGCCGATCGACGATCCGGTTTCGGCCGGGCCCGCGATCGCGATCCTGCGCGGCAGCCTTGCCACCGAAAGCGCGGTGGTGAAGCTCGGCATCCGCGACGGCACCCGGCCGGAGGCGTTCACGGGCCGCGCGCGCGTGTTCGACAGCACGCCCGACGCGATGGCTGCGATCAAGGCAGGGTCGATCGTCGCGGGCGACGTCGTCGTGCTGCACGGCCAGGGGCTGAAGGGCGGGCCGGCGATGGGCGGCGGCGCGAGCCACGTCCTGTTCGCGATCGATGCCGCGGGCCTGGCCAAGGACGTCGCCTTCGTCACCGACGGCCAGTTGTCGGGCCTGTGCCTGAAAGGGCTGACGGTGGCCGAGGTCGCGCCGGAGGGCGCGGTGGGCGGCGCGATCGGCCGCGTGCTCGACGGCGACCGCATCGTCATCGACGTGGCCGCGCGCCAGCTCGACCTGGACGTGCCGGCGGACGAGCTCGCGCGGCGGCCGGGATCGGCCAGCAACGCCTATGCCGTTCCTGCCGACGGCTATCTCGGCATCTATCGCCGCGACGTGCAGTCGATGGCGACGGGCGCGGTCCTTACCGACCTGGATGCGTGAGACCGGCTTTGTCAGGACGCGATCACATCCCTAGGATGAGGGCCATGGCCGACGACGACGATGCAGCGACGGGCGCGAACGAGACGCCACGCCGCGGGCCGCGCTCGCTTCAGAAGCGCGGCCCCAAGCCCTATCCGCGGGCGGTGAAGCCCGCCAAGGTGCGGACCGATCCGGTCGAAAAGGCCGAGCGGCACCTCATCAACTATCACAGCTATTTCGAGGCCTCGAGCGAGGACGACCAGTTCTTTCGCACGACGCGCTCGATCGTCACCGCCGCACGGCGCTGGCGCAAGCTCGCCAACGAACGCGTCAAGGTCACCGGCCAGACGATGGCACGGTGGGAGACGTTGTTCCTCGTCGCCTTCACCGGGGACGAGCTGACGCAGAGCGACCTGGCGCACCTCATCTCGGTCGAGGGGCCGACGATGGTGCGGATGCTCGACGTGCTGGCACGTGACGGGCTGATCGAGCGCCAGCAGCGCGAGAGCGACCGGCGCCAGACGATCAACCGCATCACGCCCAAGGGCCGGCAGGTGATCGCCGACCTGATGGAGATCAGCAACGGCCTGCGCCGCGAGGTGCTGGGCGACATCGACCGCGACAAGCTGGAGATCGCGCTCGAGGTCTTGTCCGACATCCTGCGCAAGCTCGACGAGATCCGCTGACGGTCGCGGCTGCCCTGGCCGGCGGCGGATCGTATGTTGAAGAGATAGCAAGCTACCGACCAAAGGAGCGATCGTGGTCCAACTCACCGATGCCGAGCGCGCGATGCTGGATGGCGCCCAGGGCGACGCGACCGCGCGCGCGATGAACCTGTTGATCCGCTATGCCGAGGCGCTGGGCGCGGATCGCTTGGTCGAGACCAACAACATCGCCGGCGTCCCGGGCTCCTCGACGCCCTGGCTCAAGAACTATTACAAGGAAGATGGCGGCGATTACCGCGCGATCTTCTCGCGCTTCGACCTCGATTCGGACGATGTCGTCGACGTGCCGCGGATGAACGCCGGCATCGCCTGTCACCTTCAGGGCGGCATGGACCCGATGCTGTGGCGCGAGCAGGGCATGACCGACGCGCAGCACGACAATTTCGTCTATGACGAGGGGCAGGTGGCGGCACACGGCATCCAGGTGCTGAAGACCTGCACGCCCTATCTGGCCGGCAACGTCCCCGTGATGGGCGAGCATTGCGCCTGGATGGAAAGCTCGGCGGTCGTCTTCTGCAACTCGGTGATCGGCGGACGCACCAATTGCGAGGGACGCGAGTCGACGTCGGCGGCGATGCTGACCAAGCGCATCCCGGACTGGGGCTTTCACCGCGACGACTTTCGGCGCGGGCAGCATGCGGTGCGCGTCGAGGTACCGGTGGACGACGTGTTCGAATGGGGCATGCTCGGCTATTTCACCGGCGACGCGGTGCTCGACACGATCCCCGTCTTGGATGGCGCGATCGGGTCGCCCAGCCTCATTCGCCACAAGCATTTCGGCGCCGCGGCGGCGTCGTCGGGCGGGGTCGAGATGTACCACATGGCGGGCATCACGCCCGAGGCGCCCACCGCCGAGCACGCGTTCGGCGGCGGCAATCCCGGCGAGACCTTCGTCTATGACGCGGCGGCGCGGGCGCGGACATACGAGCGGCTCAACAGCGTCGGTGCGTCGACCGATGTCGACTTCGTCATGCTCGGCTGTCCGCATTACTCGATCGAGCAGATTGCGGAGGCTGCGCAGCTGATCGAGGGGCGCAGCGTCTCCGCCAACTCGGCGCTGTGGATCTTCACCTCGCGCGCGGTGAAGGCGACCGCGGGCGCGAGCGGCTTCACCCGCATCCTGGAGCGCGCCGGTGCGCGGCTGATGACCGACACCTGTTCCTCGATCAGCCAGGCGGTGCCGCCCGGCACCCGCGTCGCCGCGCTGGATAGCGCCAAGCAGGTCCATTACCTGCCCGCGATCATGGGGATCGAGGGTTGGTACGGCACGACCGCCGAGTGCATCGACGCGGCGTGTACGAGCAAATGGGCAGGGAGGCTGGCGGCATGAGCGAGCTCACGCTGGAGCGCCCGCCGATCGTCCTCACCGGCCGCAGGGTCGTCGGCGGCATCGTCGAGGGCGAGGCGCTGGTCACGCGCGAGACGATCTCCGGCTGGGGCGGCGTCGCTGCGATGACGGGCACGGTGATCGAGACGCGCCACGAGCTGAAGGGCGTGAGCTTCGCCGGCAAGATCCTCGTCTTTCCCGGCGCCAAGGGATCGTCGGGCTGGTCCGGCGTGTTCCACACCGCCCGGCTCGCCGGCACCGCACCGATCGGCATGGTGTTCACGACGATGACGACCAAGGTCGCGCTCGGCTGCGTGGTGATGCGCGTGCCCTCCGTCACCGACCTCGACGGCGATCCCTTGACGCTGATCGAGAGCGGCGACCGGGTGCGCGTCGATGGCGATGCCGGCACCGTGACGATCTGGAAGGCGATCGCCGGCTAACCGCCGCAGGGGTCGGGATTTAAGGTCGCGCGCCGCGTCGGCGGCGTGCCGATCGCTGCTGTCCGGTCGTGAAGAACGGCCAACCCCTCCGTAACATTTTGTTTCTGCTGACCGATCGAGTTGACGTGATGACCAACGCTGCGCAGTGGTCATGCAATTGCGATGCATTCTCATAAAGGGATCACATGGTCACTCTCTCGGCGCAGCTTCGACTGCTGACGGCGCTTCTCCTGTGTTCCGCGGCACCGGCCTTTGCGATGCAGGTCCAGGAGCAGACAAGCGCTACCGATGACGCCGAAACGCCTTTCGCCGACGCGACCGGCGCCGCCGGGCATCGCGAGCGCGGCGAGGAGATCGTCGTCACCGCGGCGGGCTATGCGCAGCGGATCGTCGAGGCGCCGGCAAGCATCAGCGTCCTCGATCGCGGCGACCTGGAGGAGAAAAGGTTCGGCAGCCTGGCCGAGGCGCTGGGCGACGTGCAGGGGATCGACGTGGGCGGCGAGGCCGGGAAGACCGGCGGCCTCAACATCTCGATCCGCGGCATGCCGAGCGACTATACGCTGGTGCTGATCGACGGTCGCCGCCAGAACCCGCCCGGCGGCGTCACGCCCAACGGCTTCGGCGAAACCTCGACCAGCTTCCTGCCGCCCTTCTCCGCGATCGACCGGATCGAGGTAGTGCGCGGGCCGATGTCCACGCTCTACGGCTCGGACGCGATGGGCGGGGTGGTCAACATCATCACGCGCAAGGTCGGCGACCATTGGGTCGGCACCGCGACCGCCGAAAGCACGATCCAGGGCGACGACCGTTTCGGCAACATCCAGTCGATCAACGGCTTCGCGCAGGGGCCGGTGGTCGAGGATCTGGTCGGCCTGACGCTGCGGGGAAGCGTGTTCCACCGCGACGGATCGGACATCGTCATCCCCGGCGATCCCGCGCTGACGCTCGGGCGCAATCCCGTGCGGTCGGACGTCTATTCCTATGGCGGGCGGATTTCGCTGACGCCGCACGCCGACAACGACCTGTGGTTCGAATATGATCGCAACGAGCAGGTCTACGACAATAGCGAGGGGCAGCTCGGCACGCTGGGGTCGGGCGGCTATGCGCCCGAGCAGCGGTTCAACCGGTCGAACTATGTCGCGGCGCATAGCTGGCGAAGCCCGATCGGCACGCTCGACACGACGCTGACGCGGAACGACACCGAAACGATCGGCCGGCTGATTCCCAACGGCACCCCGGGCCGGGTGCCCGGTAGCCCGCGCGAGCTGGAGGCGCGCAACGACATCGTCGACACGCGCCTTGCCGGCAGGCAGGGCCCGGTCGCCTTCACCGTGGGTGGGCAATATTGGCATGCCCGCCTGGTCGAAGGGGTCGCGCCGGAGCCGTTCACCTTCACCCAATGGGCCGGCTTTGCCGAGGCGACGCTGACGCTGGCGCCGGGGCTGAACCTCACCGGCGGCGCGCGGTACGACAATCACTCGACCTTCGGCGACAAATGGTCGCCGCGTGCTTACGGCGTTTGGAACGTCAACCGCTCGCTGACGATCAAGGGCGGCGTCAGTCGCGGGTTCAAGACGCCGCGCGTCGAACAGATCGCGGAGGGGATCATCGGCTTCGGCGGGCAGGGCCGCATTCCGCTGCTGGGCACGCCGACGCTGACGCCTGAGACCAGCACCACCTATGAAGCCGGCGTCTATTTCGACGATCACGGGGCGTTCAGCGGCAATGTGACGCTGTTCAACAACGATTTCGACGACAAGATCGCCGCCGGCCCCGGCATCCCCAATTGCCAGTTCGCCGGCAATCCGGGGCGCCCCGGCTGCCTGGACGTCGGCGCGTTTCCGGCGGTCGACCTGTTCGGCCAGTCGATCAACATCGACAAGGCGCGCACGCGCGGGATCGAGGCGGCCGGCCGGCTCAAGCTCGGCGGCGCCATCTCCCTCGCCGCCAACTACACCTATACCGAGACCGAGCAGCTGAGCGGTGCCGAGCAGGGTCAGCCGCTGGTCGGCATCCCGGCGCACATGGTCAACGCGAACCTGCGCTGGCGGGTCGGCGAGCGCGGCAGCCTGTGGACGCGTGCGGAAATCCGGTCCAGCCGGTATCGCGGCAACAACGACCAGCAGCGCGCGCTCGGCGATTTCCGCGGCTACGAGCTATTCCACGTCGGCGGCTCGTATCAGGTGACGCCCGAGTTCCGGCTGTCGGCGACGCTGTGGAACCTGCTCGACACCGACTATGCCGTGTACGAGCCCTATGCGAGCAGGACGGCGGCCGCGCCGACGACGGTGTTCGCGCCCGCCTATGCGATCAATCAGGAGGGGCGCCGCCTGATGCTCGCGGTCAACATGGACTTCTAACGGGCGAGCCGCGCGGCGATCATCCGGTCGATCGCCGCCGGTCCGCTCCCCCGCATCGCGATCGCCACCCCGACCAGTCCCAGGATGATCGGGTATTCGATGCCGCGATCGATCCAGGGATAGGTCGGCCCCATCGCCAGGCAGATGAACACCATCTGGATCGCGAACGTGATCGCGAGCGGCCGGGTCGCCAGCCCCGCTGCCAGCATCAGCCCGCCGACCCCCTCCAGCACCGCGATGAACACGCCGACCTGCGGCGCGAAGGGGAGGCCGAGCACGCTGTCGATCAACCGCACCGATCCGGCCATCGGGTCCGCCATCGACCCGTGCGGCCGGCCGAGCAGCTTGGGCCAGCCATGCGTCGCAAGCGTCAGCCCATAGCCGATGCGGAGCAGCGCATGGCTCAGCGGCTCGAGCCGAAGGGGACCTGAAAACATCAGACGCAGCATCGTTTCGTCCTCATGCGCTCGTATCCGACCCGCAATTTGCCCGGATAGACCGCCTGAGTTCAAGCGTGCCGCTCATTTTCCCACCGGCTCGTGGTGCCGAGTGCCTGTTCGACCTTGCGCGCCCCGAGCCGACGAGCCTTGGGTCGATCACTCGTCTTTGATCGAGGCGTGTCGGCAGCTTTATCATGCGGAGCGAGCGGCGTAGCCGCGGCGAACGGCGCTGCGCGGGTGGCGTTTTGGTGCCGCACGACCTATCCTGATCGTGTGAAAGCCGTCTGGTCTCTCATCCCCGCGCTCCAGCGATCGGCCGTGCGTCTAGCGGCGCTGCTGATGCTGATGGTCGCGGCGACGCACGCGCTGGCGCCGGCTGCCGTCGCGGCAGGCCATGTGCGCGGTTCGGCGTTCGGGGCGACCACCGCCGACGTCTCCACCGTCACCCGCGGCATCGATCTGGCCGCAGAGACGTCCGCCATCCTGCCCCCGACGACGCCGGCGGCACCGCCCGTCGCGATCGTCACCGCCCCCGCGCCAAACGGACCGGTGCTGCGCCGCTACCTCGCAAGGGGGCCGCCGCTGCGCGGCTTCCTCTCGGCCATCGTTCCCAGCGGACCGCCCGCCGCCGCGTGATCGACGGGCTGCGCCCAGGCGCGGCGGGATCGTTCTGGCCGGGAGACGTTCGTGTTCTTTTCCATTCTGCAAAGCGCCCCGTCCGGTCATCGGGAGGGCGCCGATGCCGCATAGTACCCCGCTGATCGGGACGATCGTCGTCGGGTTGGTGCTCGCCTTCTTTGCCGGCGCCATCGCCCATCGTCTGCGCATCTCGCCGATCGCAGGCTATCTGGTCGCGGGCGTCTGTGTCGGGCCGTTCACGCCGGGCTTCGTCGCCGATGCCGGGCTCGCGGCCGAGCTTGCCGAGATCGGCGTCATCCTCCTGATGTTCGGCGTCGGGCTTCATTTCTCGCTGCGCGACCTGCTCGCGGTACGCCGGGTCGCGATTCCCGGCGCGATCGCGCAGATCGGCGTCGCGACCGCGCTCGGCGCCGGGCTCGGCATCGCGCTCGGCTGGAGCGTGATCGCCAGCATCGTCTTCGGCCTGGCATTGTCTGTCGCCAGCACCGTCGTCCTTTTGAGGGCGCTCCAGGCCCGCAACCTCATCGAATCCGAACGCGGGCGGATCGCGATCGGCTGGCTGATCGTCGAGGATCTGGCGATGGTGCTCGCGCTCGTCCTCCTCCCCGCGATCGTCGCCATCCAGAACAATCCCGACGGCGCCGGGGGCAGCGAGATCCTGCGGTCGATGGGCGCGGTCGCGCTCAAGGTCACGGGCTTCTTCGCGCTGATGCTGATCGTCGGCCGGCGCGTGATCCCCGCGGCGCTCCACTGGGTCGTGCATACCGGCTCGCGGGAGCTCTTTCGCCTTGCGGTACTGGCGATCGCGCTGGGTGTCGCGTTCGGCGCGGCGTTCGTGTTCGACGTGTCGTTCGCGCTCGGCGCCTTCTTCGCCGGCATGATCCTGGGCGAGACGCAGCTCAGCCGCCGCGCGGCGGAGGAGACGCTGCCGCTTCGCGACGCGTTCGCCGTGCTCTTCTTCGTCTCGGTCGGGATGCTGTTCGACCCGGCGGTCGTCGTGGAGCAGCCCGGCCCGCTGATCGCGACGCTGGCGATCATTCTGGTCGGCAAGTCGGTGGCGGCGTGGGCAATCGTCCGCGCGTTCGGCCACGACAACCGCACCGCGCTGACGATCGCGGCCAGCCTGGCGCAGATCGGCGAATTCTCGTTCATCCTGGCCGGGCTCGGCAGCAATCTCGGCGCACTGCCGGGCGAGGCGCGCGACCTCATCCTGGCGAGCGCGATCCTGTCGATCCTGCTCAACCCGCTGATCTTCGCGCTGATCGTCAAGGCCGGGCGCTCGGCCGCGCCGGAGGCGGACGAGGCCGCGCCGCCGCCCAGCACGGCGCGGCACATCGTGCTCGTCGGCTTCGGCCGGGTCGGCCGCATCCTGGCGCCGCAGATGAAGGACGCCGGTTACCGCGTCGTGATCGTCGAGGATCAGGCCGACGTGCTGCGCGACGCGCGCGAGGCGGGGTTCGACGGCGTGCGCGGCGACGCGACCGATGCCGCGGTGCTCGCCCGCGCCGACCTGTCCGGCGCGTCGACACTCTTGGTGGCGATCCCGGAGGGGTATGAAGCGGGCGTCATCGCCAATCGCGCGCGCGCCGCGAGTCCGGCGCTGCGCATCATCGCCCGTGCGCATTCGGACGAGCAGGTCGTCAATCTCGAGAAGAACGGGGCCGATCACGTCGTGATGGGCGAGCGCGAGATCGCGCTGCGCATGGCCGAACTGGCCGGCGGCAAGGCCGGCGTGTCCCGCCCGTGACCGGGCGCTTTACCAAGGAGCCGAACATGACCGAGAACGAACAGCGCAAGCGGCCGCCCTGGTGGTTCGTGCTGGCGATCGTCGCGGCGGTGGTCGGGATCGTCGCCATCACCGTCGCCGTGTTCCACGACTGAACGCGGGAGGCGGGATCGAAAGGGCGGGACGGCGCCCGCTATCCCCGGTGGCGCGCCTCGGCTAGGTCGAGTTCGCGGATCAGCCGGCGCGCGGTTTCGCTGCCGACCGCGCGTTCGCGGACCAGGCCGTCGAGCTGCTCGCGCTCGGCCCGGATCCCCACCAGCCGCATTTCGGACGCCAGCTTCTCCTGCGTCCTCACCGCGTCCGATCCCTCGCCGGCAAGGCCGTCGATGCGGTCGCGATAGAAGTCCATCACGCGCACGCCGGCACTGGCGAAGATGTCGGGATCCTCATGCGCCTCCGCCAGCGCGTGCTGGTGGCGTTCGATCGCGCGGACCGCCGCCTTGGCGGTGGCGACGCGGGCGGCGTCCTCTTCCGCCTGTCGCGAGGGTTCGGGGGGCAGCGTCAATCCCTTGAGCAGGATCGGCAGCGCTACCGTCGCCAGGATCAGCGACACGACGATGACGCCAGCGGCAAGGAAGATCGCCAGGTCGCGTGCCGGGAACCCGGTCCCGTCCGCCAGCGTCAGCGGCAGCGTCAGCACACCCGCCAGCGTGATCGCCCCGCGCACGCCCGCGAACGAGGTCGTCGCGACCAGACGCCAATCCGGGCTGACCGCCATGCCCTGTGGCTTGCGGCGCAGGATGGTCAGGCGAAGCGAGACCCACACCCAGCCGAAGCGGAGCAGCGCCAGCCCGGCGACGATCGCGACGATATAGATCGCGAGCCACCATGGCGATGCGTGGCCGGTCAGCGCCACGGTCTGCTTCGCCCCCGCCAGGATCGCGGGAAGCTGTTCGCCGAGCAGCACGAAGATGATGCCGTTGAGCGCAAACTGGATGGTGTCCCACACCGAATTGCGGCGCATGCGGGTGATGGCCAGCGTCTGGCGCGTCCGCTCCGCAAAGGTCATCGTCACGCCCGCGCTCACCGCGGCGAGGATGCCGGAGGCGTGGAAATGCTCGGCCAGCAGATAGGAGCCGAACGGGATCAGCAGGCTGACCAGGATCTGCGAGCCGGTGTCCTCGCCGAACCGGCGCGTGACCCATGCCTTGCCGCGCGAGACCGCGAGCGTCAGGCCGACGCCGATCGCGAGCCCCGCGCCTGCGACCCACAGGAAATTGACCGCCGCCGCCCCGGCGGAGAACGTGCCCGTCATCGCCGCGGCAGTGGCGAAGCGCAGGCAGACGAGGCCGGAGGCGTCGTTGAGAAGCGATTCCCCTTCCAGGATGTGCATCATCCGCTTGGGGATCGGCACCCGCGCCGCGATCGCCGACACCGCGATCGGATCGGTGGGCGAGACGACCGCGGCGAGCGCGAAGGCGACCGCCAGCGGCATTGCGGGGATCATCCAGTGGATGAAGAATCCCATGCCGACGACGGTCAGCAGCACGAGGCCCAGCGCCAGCTCGACGACGGTGGGCAGGTCCTTGAACAGCTCGTCCTTGGGAATGCGCCAGCCGTCGAGGAACAGGAGCGGCGGCAGGAACAGGAACAGGAAAAGCTCGGGATCGAGCTCGACGCGGTACGAGGTCGACAGGCCGATCAGCCCGCCCAGCGCGATCTGGACCAAGGGGGTCGGGACCGAGATCGGCAGCATCCGCGCGACGGCCCCACTGACCACCACCGCCAGCAGGAGGAACAGGCTGATCGAGACGGCTTCCAAATGGTTTCTCCGCGGCTTCCCCGATCGTCGATAGGGGGAGGGCGGTCGCGGAGACAACCCGTTGATATCGCGTTTCCGGGCATGGGCCCGAAGATCGTGCCACCCCGCGGCCCGAGTGCGTCCTATCGCATGCGGGTCGACATCGCCCCCGTATCGAACCGCGGCGCCCGGTCGAAGGCGGCCGCGTCGAACGCCTTATCCGCAAAGACATAGTCGTAGTAGAATTCGCGAAGCCGGGTGTGAAAGGCGCGGATGCGATCCTGATAGGCGAGCTGCGCGGCAAGATCCGTCTCGGCGAGCCGCGTCAGCGCCGCTTGCACGCCGACGGAGGGCAAGAGCCAGCCGAGTGACCGAGCGGCGGCGTCGCGGCGCTCCAGCCCGGCGCGATAGGCCGCGACCTTTGCGGCGACATGCTCGTCGCCATTCTGGTGGAAGGCGAGGTACCATTTGTAGTGGAACGCGGTGCCGAGCGGCGCCGAGCCTGCCCACTCGGGATGGTTGGCATAGAAGCGGCGCATCGTCGCCTCGCGCGGGATGTCCCAGGCGTGGTTGACCGCCTCGCGCTGCGCGAGCGCGATCTCGGCGCCTTCGGTGACGGGCACCGCGCGGTCGATCGCGACGTTGGCGAGCGTGGGCACGATGAGGACGAGCAGCAGCCACGCCGCCGCCATCGTCGCGGCATTGGCGACCGAGCTCCAACGCAGCCGGCCGATCAGCGCCGCCAGCCCGATCCAGAACAGGAGATAGAGGGCGATCAGCGCCAACACGGCGAGGATCGCGAGCACGCCGACCCCCTCGACGATCGCGGCGACGAGGAATGGGAGCGCGAGCACGCTCCACAGCAGCGCCAGCCGCACGGCGGTGCGCCGTCGCCACAGCGCCGAACCGCCGCGCGGCAGCGCCTCCAGCGTCCGCGCACGCCCGGCCTCGCGCTCGCTGGAGACGAGGTCGTGGAAGAGCGCGACGACGAACAGCGGCGCGAGGAAGACGAGCACGAAAGCGAAGTCGAACCGGCCGGGCAGCGCCAGTTCGGGATTGAAGGTGTCGCCGTCATAGATCTGCGCCTCCAGCCCCAGCGCGCGGACGCGAAGAATGTAGGGCGACACGTCCCGCATCCCGAGCGCGGCGAAGGCGAGCGGAGCGGGCGCGTCCCAGGTCGGGTGGAAGCTGTAATAGGCGGCGCTGCCCGCATCCTGCGTCCGCCCGACATAGTCGGCGACGGCGCCGATATCCTCGGCCTGTGCGGCCGGGATGGCGGCGATCGCGGCGCGCTGGCGCGCGACCTCGGCCATGCCTGCGCCGAGTGCCGCGAAGGTCAGCGCGGCGAGCAGGACGAGTGCGAACAGGCTGAGACGCTGGCGCAGCAGCAGGCGGAGTTCGTGCGTGTAGAGGCTCATCGGCGGGCTCCCAGCCGGCGCGTGGCAAGGACAAGCAGCGCAGCCGCGGCGCCCAGCCAGAGGAGGATGGTGGCAAGCCCGGGCAGCGCTGCCCGGGCGAGCGTCGCGGGGGCGGGGGCTTCGAACGCGAAGTCGGGCATCGCTTGCCAATTGCCCGCATCCACCCGCTTGCGGCGGTCGGCGCCCGCATCGGTGGCGGTATCGTCGGCATAGCGGACCCCCTCCGCCTGCATGCGGTTGAGCCGCTGGACGAGGTCGTAGCGATAGGCCTCGGCCTGTTCGAGGAAGCGCTGGTGCCCGGCAAGGTCGGTGCCCGCCGCCGACATCGACATCGACCGCAGCGCGATCGCCGGGCTGGCGACGCTCGCCGCGTCGACCAGCGCGTTCTGCCGCGCCTGAGCCGCGAAACTCTCGCGCGAATAGCGGTCGAACAGCGCGGAGGTCATCCGCTCGCCCTCCAGCGCCAGCAGCCCCTTGTAGTTGACGGGCAGGTCCTCGACGCGGCCCACGCCGTAGCGCTGGAGCGTCGCGGCCTTGAACGCGGCGAAATGGGGATCGTCGGGATTGTGGCTGTCGCCCATCCGGCGAAGGTCGCGGGCGATCGCGACGTCGGTCTGGAGCCGGTTGCGAAGTGTGTGTGCCTGGCTCGCGACGTCGGGGGCGAGGCGGGGGACGAGGATCGTCGTCACCGCCCAGATCGCCACGAGCGCGAGCAGCGCATCGCGCCCGCGGCGCACGAGCGCCGACACCGCCAGGATCACGACCACCCACAAGGTAAGGTAGGCGAGATAGCCCGCCCCGATCACCAGCATCGGCAGCGCCGCCGCGCCGGGCTGCGCCGCGATGACGGCCAGGCCAACCAGCGCCGGCAGCGCGGCGGCGAGCGCGACGGTGCCGAGCGCGAGGAGCTTGCCCGCGATCAACTGCCCGCGCCCGACGCCCTGCAGCATCAACAGTCGCAGTGTGCCCCGCTCCCGCTCGCGCGCGACGGCGGCGAAGCCCAGGAAGACGAGCAGCAGCGGCGCGACGGTCTGGAGTACGAAGGCGGGCGAGAGCTGGCCGAAGCGGACGAGCAGCGAGCTTTGCCGCACGTCGCCGAAATTGGCGGTGTTCTGGCGATGCCCCTCCAGGAACATGCTGTTCCCCGTGAACGCGTCGACGCCGGGATCGAAGGCGGCGAGCGGTCCCAGCGGGCGGAAGATGAAGTTGCCGTAGTGGACGACGCGGTGCGGGTGGCGATCGGGTTGCGCGTCGAACGCCTCCGCCGCCGCCGCCTGGTGCCGGGCGCGCAGGTCGGCGATGCGCTGCTGGTGCGACCAGCTGCTGGCGATCGCGACCAGGGTGAGCAGCACCAGCAGCGCAAAGGCGATGACGGCGACGCGGTTGCGCAGCATCAGCCGCAGCTCGTCGCGGGCGATCAGGCGGACGGCGCTCATGCCGCGAGCCGCTCGCCGCCGAGCTGGAAACGGGCGTGAAGCGCGCGCACGTCGAAGCGATCGGGGCCGCTCGCCTCGACCGCATGGGCGACGCGGCCGCGCTCCAGGAACGCGATACGGTCGGCGACGTCGGCGGCGGAGAGCAGGTCGTGCGTCACCATCAGCACCGCCGTCCCGCGCTCGCGCACCGACAGGACCAGCGCGTTGAAATCGGCGGTCGCGCGCGGATCGAGGCCGGAGGTCGGCTCGTCGAGCAGCAGCACCGGCACCGCGCGGACGAGTGCGACGGCGATCGCGACCTTCTGGCGCATCCCCTTGGAAAAGCCACCGAGCCGGCGGTGCCATGCCGCTTCCTGAAGACCCGCGGCGGCGAGCGCATCGGTAATCGCCGCACGGTCGTACCGCTCCCCCGACAGCGCCAGGAGATAGTCGGCATTCTCGATCGCGCTCAGATGGTCGTAGAGCGCGACATTCTCGGGCAGATAGGCGATGCGTCGGCGCGCGGCGTCGGGGTCGGCGCCGGGATCGATGCCGCACACCGTGATGCTGCCCGCCTCGCTCCGCTCGAACCCGAGCAGCGCCGCCAGCGTTGTCGACTTGCCCGCGCCGTTGCCGCCGAGCAGCGCGGTGATGCTGCCCGCCGGCACGTCGAGCGACAGGCCGTCCAGCACGCGGTGCTCGCCATAGCTCAGCACAAGCGATTGAATCGAAATGGGCGCGTCGGTCGCTGAATGCATCGGTACCTCTCGAACGTTGCGGTGCCCCTAACCCGATCCGCTGTGATGATACAAGATATCATTGACGACGTTATAACGTCACGGCACAGGCGGCGTGAACGGCGGCCGGACTGGATCGGCCGCTTTCGATCGAATGGGGGAACTTCGATGCTGCGCCTTGTTTCGCGCGCCGGGCTGATGACGACGCTGGCCTTCGCCGCGCCCGCCTGGGCGACCGATCCGGCCGAAGAGCCGCCGCCCGCCGATCAGGAGATCACCGTCACCGGCGTGCGCCAGGCGTATCGCGGCGACTTCACGCTGGCCGAAATCCCGCAATCGATCGCGCAGATCGACGAGGCGGTGGTGAGGGAGAACAACTTCGTCCGGCTGGCCGACGCGCTCGACCTCAACGCCTCGGTGTCGCGCCAGAATTCGCTGGGCGGGCTGTTCGACAGCTTCGCCGTGCGCGGCTTCGCCGGCGACGAGAACATCCCGACCGGCTATCTCGTCAACGGCTTCAATGGCGGACGCGGGTTCGGCGGCCCGCGCGATGTCGCCGGAATCGAGCGGATCGAGGTGCTGAAGGGTCCCGCCGCCGCGCTGCTGGGTCGCGGCGAGCCCGGCGGCACCATCAACCTCGTCACCAAGCAGGCGGAGATCGGCCGCACCTTCGGCAGTGCGGCGGTTCAGGCCGGCAGCTTCGACCGCGTGCGGACGGAGGGCGACGTCAACCTGGCGCTGACCGGCGGGCTGACCGCGCGGCTGATCGGCTATGCCGAGGATGGCGACACATTCCGTGACCAGGTGCATCTGCGCCGCTGGGGGCTGCTCCCGTCGATCGGGCTGGCGATCGGGCCGGCGACGCGGCTGACCTACGACTTCGAATGGACGCGCGTCGAGACGCCTTTCGATCGCGGCATCGTCGTGCTGAACGGCGACTTCGACACCGTGCCGCGCGACCGGTTCCTGGGCGAGCCGGGCGATGGCGATCATGTCGCGCGCGCCACCGGGCACCAGCTTCGCGTCCAGCATGATTTCGGCAGCAACTGGAGCCTGCTGGTCGGCGCCAGCCTGCGCGACACGCTGCTGACCGGCTTCTCCTCCGATGCCGAGCTCGTGCCCTCGCGCCAGAAGATCTTCGTCGATGGCCGCTCGCTGTCGCGCCAGCGCCGGTCGCGCCGGTACGATTCGCGGCAATGGGTGATCCGCGCCGAGCTGTCGGGCGAGTTCGAGGTGGCGGGGCTGCGCAACCGCGTGCTGGTGGGCGCCGACCATGACCGCTTCGACAACGACCAGCAGTTCGGGCGTGTCCGGCCGGCGATCGTCACCGGCTCGACTACCGATCGTGCGGGCTATGTGCTCGACATCCTCGATCCGGTCTATGGCCGCTTTCCGCTGCCGACGCCGGGTCCGCAGAACGACCGGCTGGACGTCCAGCAATCGACCGGGCTGTTCGTTCAGGACCAGATCGAGCTGACCGACCGGCTCCAGCTCCGCATCGGCGGCCGCTATGACGATGTCAGCCTGCGCACGCTCAACCGCCTGACCGGCATCGACAGCCATCGCAGTGCCGGCCGCTTCAGCCCGCAGGCGGGCATCGTCTATCGCCTGAACGAGCCGCTGACGCTCTATGCCGCCTATGGCGAGGGGTTTCGCGCGAACATCGGCACCGACGTCACCGGCGCGATCTTCGATCCGGAGACGAGCCGGTCGAAGGAGGTCGGCGTCAAGCTGACGGCGCTGGGCGGGCGGCTGACCGGTACGCTGGCGGTGTTCCAGCTCGACAAGGCCAATGTGCTGGCGAGCGATACGGGCAACCCGGGCTTTTCCGTCGCGATCGGCAAGGCGCGCAGCCGCGGGATCGAGCTCGACCTCACCGGCCGGCTGCCGGGCGATGTCGAGGTGCTGCTGAGCTATGCCTATCTGGACGCGGAGGCGCGCTCGACGCTGCTCGAACCCAATTTCAACTTCCAGATTCGGCCCGGCGACCCGCTGGTCAACATTCCCGCCCACAACCTCAACGTGCAGGCGAGCAAGCGTTTCGCCATCGCCGGCCGCGATGCGCTGATCGGCGGCGGCATCCAGCATGTGGGTGAGCGGTCGGGCGAGACGGGGACGGCGTTCACGCTCCCCGCACACACGCTCGCAAGGGTATTCGGCGAGGTGGAGGCGATCGAGGGGCTGACGGTGTTCGCGTCGGTGCAGAACCTGTTCGACGCACGCTGGTACGCCAACAGCTATTCGCCCCTGTGGGTGCAGCCCGGCGCGCCGCGCACCGCCGCGATTGGACTGCGCGCGGCATTCTGATGGAGGCGATCCGGATGTCGAAGCTGGCGCCAGCATCCGGCGGCAGAGATTGCCCGCCGACCCTGCACCCGGTATTCTCACGCCAGCTGCGTGGAAGGAGGGGTCCACCTGTACGACGACCGGGTCCTGCTGGATCTCTACGCCGCCGCGGAGTCCGAGGCGCGGTGGACGCCCATGCTCGACGCGCTGTGCAGCGCGCTGTCGGTGCGAAGCGCCGTGGTGCAGGTCGTTCAAGAGGCGGCGCAGGCGAGCTGGGAAACCTGGACCGTGCGCGACACGCTGTCGACCGCCCATGCCGCGCGGCACGACAGCTATCTAAACCAGCCCGACAGCCCGCGCTATCAATTGCCGCCCGGCTATGTTCCCGGCATCGAGATTTCGAGCGACCAGCGCAGCTTCGGCTCGCAGTCGCGGCTGATCGACGACCTGCGCCGGCGGATGGCGCATGCGGACCTGGGTATCGGATTGTGGGCCTCGTTCCCGATCGGCGGCGATCGCACCTTTACGCTGCTGCTCCACCGCCATCCCGGCGACATGCGTGACCTGAGCGAGGCGGAGGAGGGCGATCTCGCGCGCCTGCTTCCCCACCTGCAACAGGCGGTGCGGCTGAGCGCGCGGATCGGCGCGCTTCAGGCGCGGGCTGACACGCTCGCTGCGGCATCCAGCCATGTGCAGGCAGGCCTGCTGCTCTGCGGCGCCGACCTTTCGATCGACTGGCGCAACGCGGCGGCGGTCCAGGTGCTCGCGCAGACCTCGCTGATCGCGCAGGTGGCGGGCAAGCTGCGCTGCGCGCGCCCTTGCGACAGCGAGCGGCTGCGCGGTGCGGCGCATGCGGTCGCGACCGGCGCGGCGCGCGTCGGCCGCGTCGTCCTGGTCGGGGACGACGGCGCGACGCTCCACCTGCGCATCGCGCCGACCGGCGACACCGTCGGCGCCTCGCCCGCGGGGACCGAGACGGCGCCGTTGTCGATCCTGCTGTCGCTGCCCGACAGCCCGACCCAGTTCGATGTCGAGGATCTGGCTGCGTTGTTCGACCTGTCGCCGGCCGAAGCGCGGCTGACCTCCGCGCTGGCGGGGGGTGCATCGATCACCGAATATGCGCTCGCGCGGGGCATCGCGACGGGGACGGCGCGGGTTCAGCTCAACCGCGTGCTGTCGAAGACGGGAACGCAGCGTCAGGCCGACCTAGTGCGGATCGTCCACGGGTCCGCCGCCCGGCGCAGCCTCGCCCCGCGATAAAGCAATGCCATATATCAAATGAGAGTCGCGGCGATCGCTCCGGCCGCTCTAATTCCTCCCCACGCACGCCGCGACAGCCTGAAAAGGGACGACGATCGCGCGGCGTGAGGGGAGGATCATGCGCCAGTCACTCATTCGTCTGCTGTCCGTTCGCCTGTTGTCGGCCGCCGCGATCGCCATCGCGGCACCCGCATCCGCACAGCAGCAATTGCCCGCGCCGCTTGCCGCCGGTGCCAAGTCCGACGTGCCCGTCGCGGTTCAGATCGCGCGCTGGCACATGCTCGACGGCGACATCAACACGCTGACCTTCCGCAGCATGGACACGCTGTTCACGACGCGGACCGTGGCGCGCAGCGGACCCGTCTGGCGCCTGCCGCGCGCCGACCATCCGCTCGACTTCACCTATCAGGTGAACGGACAGACCTATCGTGCGGACGACTTCCTGGAGCGCAGCTACACCAACGCGCTGCTCGTCATGAAGGACGGGCGCATCGTCAGCGAGATCTATCGCAACAATTCCAACGAGCGCACGCGGTTCATGGGCTGGTCGATGACCAAGTCGGTCACCTCGACGCTGGTCGGTGCGGCGCTGGAGGACAAGCTGATCGCCTCGCTCGACGATCCGATCACGCGCTATCTGCCGGAGCTTCGCGGCGGCGGCTATGACGGGACGACGATCCGCCAGATCCTCCAGATGCGCTCGGGCGTCGATTACGAGGAACGCTACGACTTCGCCAATCCGGGGATCGCGGCGACCAACCACATCAACGCGCTGGTCAAGAATGTCGCGCGCTTCGCCGACGTCGCGCGCACGATCAAGCGCGCGCACAAGCCGGGCGCGGTCTTCGCCTACAAGACGATCGACACCGCGGTGCTCGGCTGGCTGATCGAGCGCGTGTCGGGGGGCAGCGTCGCCGCCTACACCGCGCGCAAGCTGTGGGAGCCGCTGGGGGCGGAGGCGGACGGCTTCTACATCATGGACGGGGCGCCCGGGACGGGCCGCGAGTTCAGCGGCGCGGGCTTCAACGCCACGCTGCGCGACTGGGCGCGGTTCGGGCAGATGGTGCTGGGTGGCGGCATGGCCGATGGCCGGCGCGTCGTCTCGCCCCAATGGCTGACGATGGCGAGCGCGCCTGCCGCCGCGGAGGATGCGACCGGCGGCTATGGCATGCAGTGGTGGACGATGCCGAACACGCCCGCCTTCTCCGCGATCGGGCTTCAGGGGCAATATGTCTTCGTCGATCCGGCGACGCGCACCGTGGTGGTGAAGCTCAGCTACTTCCCGCCCGCCGAGGACGGCGCGTCGGCGGAGACGGCGGCCTTCCTTGCCGCGGCATCGGCCTGGACGCCGCGCTGACGGGCACGCGCCCGATACGAACAACGATAAGATCGAGGGGAGAGGACCGATGATCATCCGCACCAAGGCGGCGCTGGCGCTATTGCTCGGCACGACCGCCGTCCCGGCGCTGGCGCAGGAGGCCGCGTCGCCGCCAGCGCCCGAGACCACGCCCGAGGACCAGCTCCAGGACATCGTCGTCACCGCGCAGCGGCGCACCGAGCGGCTCCAGACCGCGCCCTTGTCGGCGACCGCGCTCGACGCCGACGCGCTGACCAAGAACGCCGTAACCAACCTTGCCGATCTCCAGACCGCGACGCCCGCCCTGTCGGTCACCAATGGCGGCATCATCCAGAACGTCAACATCCGCGGCATCGGCCTTGCCAGCGACAGCCCCAACGTGACCGCGGGCGTCGCCACCTATGTCGACGGCCTGTTCCAGCCGCCGATCGTCCAGGCGAACAGCTTCTACGATCTTGGCAGTGTCGAGGTGCTGCGCGGGCCGCAGGGAACGCTGGTCGGCTCGAACTCGACCGGCGGCGCGATCTTCATCAACTCGCGCAATCCCGACCTCGACGGCGGCATCGGCGGCTATGGCGAGATCGGCTATGGCAATTACGACGCGGTGACCGCGGAAGGCGCGCTCAACCTGCCCGTCAGCCAGACGCTGGGCGTGCGCGTCGCGGGCTTCTATCGCCGCCGCGACAGCTATTATCGCGACATCGGCCCGCTCGCCAACGACGCCGGGCGGCTGGACGAGAAGGGCGGGCGCGTGACTGTGCTGTGGCAGCCGGGCAGCTTCTCGGCGACGGCGAAGATCAGCCTGAACGACCGCGACACCGGCGGCTATCCCTATCGCCCGATCCCAGGCACGCGCTTTGCCGCGTACCGCGTCGGCGATATCCGCACGCTCAGCTTCGATAGCCCGACCGGCAATCGCGACCTCGGCTTCCAGGCGGGGCTGGAACTGCGGCAGGAGCTGGCGAACGGCATCGTCCTGCGGTCGCTGTCGGGCTATCAGAACAAGCGGATCAAGAACCTGCTCGACATCGACGGATCGCAGGCGCCGGTCGAGGTCGGCGGCAACACCTTCCAGGACTATTTCGCGGGCGAGAAGCAGTACAGCCAGGAGATCAACATCATCTCTCCGACCGACGGCGCGTTCGACTGGATCGTCGGTGGCTATTTCCAGCGGAACGACATTCGCGTGCGCATCTTCGAACGGCAGGGCGGCTTCCCGACCGATATCACCCCCGACAACCAGCGAACGACGACGGGCGTGTTCGCGCAGGGCAATTACCAGCTGACCGACGCGGTCGAGCTCCAGGTCGGCGGCCGCTATTCGACCTACAAGGCGACCGGATCGGGGTTCGTCACGATTGGTCGCGGCATTCCGGGCTTCCCGCCGGACGGCGTGCCCGTCGCCGACCTGTCGGGCGAGCATGACGATGCGCGCTTCACCGGCAAGGCGGCGCTCAACTGGAAGGTCGACGCCGACAATCTCGTCTATGCCCTCGTCGCGCGCGGCTACAAGCCGGGCGGGTTCAACTCGACCTCGTCGGAGTTCGATCCGGAAACGGTGATGAGCTATGAAGCGGGGTGGAAGTCGAGCTTCTTCGGCGAGCGCGTCCGCACGCAGCTGTCCGCCTTCTACAACAAGTACAAGGGCTTTCAGTTCAACGTCGTCGAGCCGAGCACCGGGTTCAACGGGGTCGAGAACATTTCCGACGTGACGATCAAGGGGTTCGAGGCGCAGGTCCAGGCGCGCGTGCGCGGGTTCGGCTTCGACGCCAACGTCGCCTATGTCGACTCCAACCTGGCGAGCGTCACCTTCGTCAACACGCGCAACCTGCCGGCGGGGACGCTGGGGCCGCAATGCCCGGCCGGGACGGCCTCCAACCCGCCGCTCTGCTTCGACTATGCGCCCTTCATCCAAGTGTCGGGGGACGGCCCCAACCTCTATGCGCCCGAATGGACGTACAATCTGGGTGTCGATTATCGCATCCCGGTCGGGCGGGGCACGCTGACGCCGCGCGTCAACTACGCCTATGTCGGGCCGCAATTCACCTATCTCGGCTATTCGCCGATCAGCGACCGGATCGATGGCCGCGGCCTGCTCTCCGCGCTGGTGACGCTCGACATGGGGGAGTGGCAGGTCACCGCCTATGGCACCAACCTGACCGACAAGGACTATGTCAGCGGACAGTTCGGCTCGAACGAATTCTATGGTTCGCCGCGCGAATATGGCGTGCGCGTGCGGCTGGCGTTCTAGGCGGGAAGCGAAGCGCCGCGCCTGAAGGACGCGGCGCTTCGTGGTCTCATTCCGCGGTTTCGGCCGGCGCCTTGCGCGCGCGCTTCGGCTTGGCGTCGTCGGTCGCCGGCGCGGCGGCCTTGGCCTGGCGACCCTTCGAGCCCAGCCCGATCTTGTGCGCCATCGCGCGGCGCGATTCCGAATAGCTCTGCGCCACCATCGGATAGTCGGACTTGAGGTTGTAGCGGTCGCGATACTGTTCCGGCGTTAGGCCATGGCGCGACAGGTGGCGGCGAAGCGTCTTGTACGGCTTGCCGTCGATCATCGAGATGATGTGGTCGGGCGAGGCGAGCGACTTGCGCGCGGACACCGCCGGGACATGCTCTTCCGAGCCCGTCGCTTCGCCGCCGGCATCGCCCGCCACCGGGCTTCCCGACAGCTCGCTGATCGTGCTGTGCATCTGGCGCAGGAAGACGGGGACGTCGTCGGCCGCCACGCGATTGTTCTGGTTGCCCAGCCAAGCAATCGTCAACTCGGTCGCAAGCTCGACCGCGTTCAACTTGACGTCTTCCTCTGCCATATGCCTCTCCTGTCTTTCGTTGTGACCCAATGCTGATGGCGCATCATTTGATCCAAACGAAACAACTTTCAAGCGTCGATCAACGATTTGATTGAAAGTAAATGGTTGATGGCCGTCGATCCTGATCGTCCCGCCGGCCCAGTTTCGATCTTAGCGATCTCGACGATCTTCAGTCGATCGCGCAAGCTTCGGCAAGATCGCCGGTTCGCCAGAAACGATCCATGATGCTGAAGCGGCGTTCGTTGTTCTTTTCGGCGCCGCGCGCAAATCGTCAGTTGTCCGCTGAAATAGCTTCCGCCGGCGCGGCGACCTGGGTTCGCTGCGACAACGCTGTCCGCATCACGGGGATCGGCGGGGTGGGAGAGTGATTTACGCTAAAAACGTTCACACGCGTGAGAGTGAATGTTGACAGTGCCCGGTGGATATGGTTTCATCCTGCCAGACACGCTGCGCATCGAAGCGGCGGGCAGGGAGAGGAATATGCGAGGGATCTATCTCGCGTCGGCGTGCGCCGGCGCCATTGCGCTCAGCGGAACCATGGCCTCGGCGCAGACGGTGATCTCGCCCGCCGCACCCACATCCTCGACCACGCCGCCGCCGCTGGGCCAGGAGGCCGAGGATCGTGGCGACGACGTGATCGTCACCGCCACCCGCCGCGCCGAGCGCATCCAGGACGTGCCGCTCAGCATCACCGCCTTCCAGCAGGAAGAGCTGACAGAGAAGGGCATCGTCGGGTTCGAGGGGATTGCGCGCGAGACGCCGGGCGTCATCCTCAATCGCCCGACTCAGAACTTCAACAACTTCACCGCGCGCGGCATCGCCACCAACGGCTACAACGCCAACCTGCAAAGCTCGGTCGCGGTCTATATCGACGAGCTGCCCGTCTCGACGATCGGCAACACGACCGTGGTCGATCCCAACCTGTTCGACGTCGAACGGGTCGAGTTCCTGCGCGGGCCGCAGGGGACGCTGTTCGGGTCGGGGTCGCTGTCGGGCGCGATGCGCATCCTGACCAAGAGCCCCGACCTCGACAATTTCGACCGTTCGGCGCTGGTCGACCTGGGCCTGACCGGCAAGGACAGCTTCCGCCAGCGCTACAACGCGATGCTCAACGTGCCGATCGTCACCGACAAGCTCGCGCTGCGTGCGGTCGGCTTCTATCGCAACGAAGAGGGCTACCTCGACAACGTCGGGACGGGCGTGAAGAATTCGAACACGCTGATCGACTGGGGTGGCCGCCTGATCCTGTTGTTCAAGCCGACCGAGCGGCTCGGCATCCGGCTGCTCGCCTCGTACGAGGACAGCGATCCCAAGGATTCGTCGCTGACCAGCCCTTCGCTCGGCCGCGAGAAGCGCATTTCGGACCAGCCCGACCGCTTCACCGGCAAGCAGCAGATCTACAATGCGACGCTCGACTATGAATTCGACTTCGCCAAGCTGACGAGCTCGTCGACCTATTCGGATTTCGACCAGCGCTTCTATCTCGACTTGGCCGGCACCTTCCCGCGCGGCAGCTTCCCCGGCGCGCCGATCGCCTTCGGGCTCGACGCCGACGCCTATGACAAGGTGTTCGTGCAGGAAACGCGGCTCGCCTCGACGCTGGGCGGCAATTTCGAGTTCGTGCTCGGCGGCTTCTATCTCAACCGCCGCCGCGACGTCGATTATTTCTACCGCTCCTCGCCCGAGTTTCTCGCTGCGCGCGGGCTGACGGGGCTGCCTGACCAATATTATCAGAAGCAGTACACGCATCAGATCAGCGAGGAGCTGGCGGGCTTCGGCGAGCTCACCTATCGCTTCTCGCCCAAGTTCTGGCTGACCGGCGGCGCGCGCTATGCTCGCATCTCGGCACAGGGCTTCACGGAGGAGGGGGGCTATCTGGCCGCCTTCGTCATCCCGCCCGCGCCCGGCTTTGCGGGGCTCAACCTCAACTATTTCGGGCTTGCGCTCGGCAACGTGCGCAACGTGCGCTTCAACAGCTTCCCCGCCTATCAGGCGGTCGAGGGGGTCAAGGCGGTCGGCAAGAAGCCGTCATGGAAGGCGAGCGCCACCTATAAGCCCAGCGACGCGATCACCACCTATGCCACCTTCTCGACGGGCTTCCGCGCTCCGATCGTCAACGCGTTCGCCGGCCGCGCCAGCGTCGTCAACCAGAACGACATCATCATCCCCAACGGCGCGGAATCCGACGATCTCAAGAGCTACGAGATCGGGGCCAAGGGCTCGTTCCTGGGCGGGCGGGTGACGATCAACGCCGCGGCGTACCTGATTGACTGGAGCAACATCCAGGCACAGGCCAATCGCGTCTCGGACTCGGTGCAGTTCGCGACCAACATCGGCGCGGCGCGCAGCAAGGGGTTCGAAGTCGAGATGGGCGTCGTGCCCGTCACCGACGTCTTCATCGGCCTCAACGCCGCCTACAACGACGCCAAGATCACCGAACTGACGGCGGCGGAGGCGGCGATCTCGGGCGCAGTGCTCGGGCACCGGCTGTCGGCGCCGCGGCTCCAAGGTGCGATCTTCACCTCGATCGGCTTCGACCTGGGCAATGCGACCAAGGGGACGCTGGCGGTCAACGCGCAGTATGTCGGGTCGTACAACAGCTCGTTCCCGAACACGCCGGGCCTGCCCAATGTCCGCCTGTCGACGTTCGGACAGACAGACGAATATGTGAACACCAACATCAGCTTCGGCATCAAGCGCGGGCCGCTGTCGGCACAGGCCTATGTCGAGAACGTCTTCGACGATCATTCGATCGTCTACATCCACCCGGAAGCGTTCCTCGTCAGCCGCTTCGGCACGCTCAGGCCGCGCACCATCGGCATCCGCCTCGGCTACGGGATTTGAGGCGGTGGCGACCGCCGCCCCCGCTCTCGTCCCGCCGCACGGCGCCCGGCGGCCGGGCGTCGTGCTCGCCGCACTGACTTTCGTCTATGTCCTCAACTTCCTCGACCGGCAGCTGATCGGCATCCTCGCCAAGCCGATCCAGGATGCGCTGGCGATCAGCGACGGCCAGCTCGGGCTGATCGGCGGGCTCTACTTCGCGATGTTCTATTGCTTCATTGCGATCCCGGTCGGCTATCTCGCCGATCGGACGAGCCGGGTGGGCGTGCTCTCGCTCGCCTGCGCGATCTGGAGCGGGGCGACGGTCGCGTGCGGGATGGCGGCCAACTACACGCAGCTCGTCGTCGCGCGGATGGTGGTGGGGTTCGGCGAGGCGGGGGGCGTGCCCCCCTCCTACGCGATCATCACCGACACCTATCCCGCCGGGCGACGCGGCGCAGCGTTCGGCATCTATAACATGGGGCCCGCGATCGGCGCGGCGGCGGGGGTCGCGTTCGGCGCCACCATTGCGGAGCGCTTCGGCTGGCGCGCGCCGTTCATCGTCGTCGGCGTGATCGGCATCGTCACCGCGCTGGTCGTCCGCCTGATCGTCCGCGAGCCCGAGCGCGGCGCCACCGACGGCGCCGCGACGGTACCCGCCGACAAGGCGCGCTTCTGGCCGACGCTCCGCATGTTCTTCTCGAACCCGGTCCTCTTGCTCGCCGCGCTCGGCAGCGGCGCGACGCAGTTCGTCACCTATGGCCTCGGCAATTTCGCGGTGCTGTTCCTGATGCGCGACAAGGGGATGGCGCTGGGTGAGGTTGCGATCTGGTATGCGCTGGTCCTGGTCGTCGGCATGGGCGGCGGCATGGCGCTGTCGGGCCGGGTGATCGACCGGATGACCCGCCGCTCGCGCGCGGGTTATGCGATCGCGCCCGCGGCATCGCTGGCGATCGCGATGCCCTTCTACATCGCCTTCGTCTGGGCGCCGGGCTGGGGCTTTGCGCTCGCGCTGCTCGGTGTCGTGATGGTGTTCAACTATTTCTACCTCTCGGCGTCGGTCGCGCTGGTGCAGGAAGAAGTGCGGCCCGATCAGCGCGTGCTGTCGGGGGCGCTGTTGCTGCTCGTCATGAACTTCATCGGCCTGGGGCTCGGGCCGACCTGGGTGGGCTTCGCCAGCGACGCGTTCCGCGCGTCGGGCGCGGCCCAGCCGCTCCAGTCGGCGCTCTTCACGCTGACTCCCTTCTACCTGATCGCCATCGCCCTCTTCCTCCTGCTCGCGCGCCGGCTGGCCCGCGAAACCCGGAGCCACGCATGAAACGCCTGATCCTCGCCGCGCTGCTGGGCGCGGCCTCGCCAGCGCTCGCCCAGACCGTGACGGCCCCGGCCGGCACGATCGAGGGCAGCAGCGAACGCGGCCTCAACGTCTTTCGCGGCATTCCCTATGCCCAGCCACCCGTCGGCGAACGCCGCTGGAAGCCGCCGGTGCCGCTCGCGCCCTGGACGGGCGTGCGCAAGGCGGCGGCGTTCGGCCCCGCCTGTGTCCAGCCGCGCATCAATGCCGGCATCTATGCCAACCCGCCGCAGCGGATGAGCGAGGACTGCCTGACGCTCAACGTCTGGGCACCGAAGGATGCCAAGGGCCTGCCGGTGATGGTCTGGATCCACGGCGGCGCGCTGCTGACCGGCTACAGCCACGAGCCGATCTACGACGGGGCGCGGATGGCGGCCAAGGGGATGATCGTCGTCTCGATCAACTACCGCCTCGGCATCCTGGGCTTCCTCGCGCATCCGGAGTTGAGCGCGGAGGCGGCGGACGGCGTGTCGGGCAATTACGGCATCCGCGACCAGATTGCGGCGCTCGAATGGGTCAAGCGCAACATCGGCGCGTTCGGCGGCGATCCGGCCAAGGTGACGATCGCGGGCGAGAGCGCCGGCGGGCTCAGCGTCCTCTACCTGATGGCGAGCCCTGCCGCGCGCGGGCTGTTCGGCCAGGCGATCGCGCAGAGCGCCTACATGATCTCCTCGCCCGAGCTGAAGGCGGCGGCGCACGGCACGCCCTCGGCCGAAGCGGCGGGCAGCGCCGTTGCAGCGGCGATCGGTGCGCCCGACCTCGCGGCGCTGCGCGCGATGGATGCCGAGACGCTGACCGGACAGGCCGCGGCCAAGCTCTATGGCCCGCAGGCGACGGTCGACGGCAAGATCCTGACGCGCCAGCTCGCCGAGACGTGGGATCGCGGCGAACAGGCGCCGGTGCCGGTGATCGCCGGCTTCAACGCGGGCGAGATCCGCTCGCTGCGCGTCCTCCTGCCACCCGCGCCCGCCAACGCCGCGGCGTACGAGGCGACGATCCGCGAACGCTATGGCGACCTCGCCGACACGTTCCTCCGCCTCTATCCGGCGAGCGACATCGGCGAGAGCATGCTCGCCACGACGCGCGACGCGCTCTACGGCTGGACGTCGCAGCGGCTGGCGATCGGTCAGACCGCGATCGGCCAGCGCGGCTATCTCTATTATTTCGACCATGGCTATCCCGCTGCCGACAGCGCGGGCCTCCATGCCTTCCACGCGGCGGAGCTTCCCTATGTGTTCGGCACGGCGGGGAACACGCCCCCTTATTGGCCCAGGATCCCCGACACGCTGGCCGAGCGGCGGCTGTCGGACGCGATGCTGTCGCACTGGACGCAGTTCGTGAAGACCGCCGAGCCGGGCGCGGACTGGCAACCCTATGGCAAGGCCGCCAACTACATGGCCTATGCCGCGCAGCCGGCGCTTCGCCAGAAGCTGCTGCCCGGCAGCTTCGCCCTGCACGAGGCGGCGGTTTGTCGCCGCCGCGTCGCCGGGAACGCGCCGTGGAACTGGAACACCGGTGTGATCTCGCCCGTGCTCAAGCCGGTGGCGGGTTGCCGATGATCGACGGGACGATGCAGGACTTCGCGCTGACGCTCGACCGGTTCCTGCGACACGCCGCCAAATGGCACCCCGATGCGGAGGTCGTGACCGCGCGGGCGGGCGGGGGCAGCGACCGCATCGGCTATGCCGCGCTCAAGGATCGGGCGACGGCAGTCTCCTCGGTGCTGGCCGGGCTGGGTGTGGCGGCGGGGGACCGGGTGGCGACGCTCGCCTGGAACAGCGCCGCGCATGTCGAGGCATGGTACGGCGTCATGGGCATGGGCGCGGTCTGCCACACGCTCAACCCGCGCCTCACCGCCGAGCAGCTTTCGGCGATGGTCGACCAGTCGGGCGCGCGCGTCCTGATCGTCAGCGCCGACCTGCTGTCGCTCGCCAATGGGATCGCGGCGCAGGCGAGGACGATCGCACACGTGCTGACGATCGATGGCGAGGCGGGGACGCCGCTCGAGCCGATGATCGCCGATGCCGCGCGCGACGCGGTCTGGGGCGAGTTTCCGGAAACGGCGCCGTCCGGGCTGTGCTTCACCTCCGGCACGACGGGCGCGCCCAAGGGCGTCACCTACACGCATCGGTCGAGCTTCCTCCACACGCTTCGGCTGCTCCAGGTCGACGGCATGGCGATCTCAGCGACCGACACGGTGCTGGCGGTGGTGCCGATGTTCCACGCCAATGCCTGGGGCCTGCCCTTTGCCGCGCCCGCGGCGGGCGCGCGGCTGGTGCTGCCCGGCCGCCAGGCCGATGGCGCCAGCCTCGCGCGGCTGATCGCCGAAGAAGGCGTGACGGTGTCGGTCGGCGTGCCGACGGTCTGGCTGGGGCTGGTCGAGCATCTCGATGCGGTCGGCGGCGACCTGCCCTCGCTCAAGCGCGTGATCGTCGGCGGTGCGCCGCTGCCGCCCGCGCTGATGGAGCGGATCGAAATGCGGCTGGGGGTCGAGGTGCAGACGAGCTGGGGCATGACCGAGCTGTCGCCATCGGGCACCGTCGCACGCTTCGGGGACGCCGGCCGCGCCGCGTCGGTGTCCGGCCGCCCCGCGATCGGCGTCGACCTGCTGCTGACCGATGCCGAGGGCCGCGCGCTTGCCGAGCAGCGGGAGGTCGAGGGGCATCTGCGCGTTCGCGGGGCCGCGGTGGTCGATCGTTATTTCGGGCAAATCGAAAGCGCGGCCGACGCCGATGGCTGGTTCGCGACCGGCGATTTGGCGCGCATCGACAGGCACGGCAACCTCACCATCACCGGCCGTGCCAAGGACCTCATCAAATCGGGTGGCGAGTGGATCAATCCCGCCGAGATCGAGGCGGTGGTGGGCGCGCTGCCCGGGGTGTCGCTCGCCGCGGTGATCGCGCGGAGCGATGCGAAATGGGGCGAGCGGCCGATCCTGCTGGTCGAGATGAGCGACGAGGCGGTCAGCGACTCCGCGCTGCTCGGCTCGCTGAAGGGACGGGTGGCGCCGTGGTGGGTGCCCGATGCGGTGGTGCGGCTCGCCGCCATGCCGCTCGCGCCGACGGGCAAGATCGACAAGATCCGATTGAGGCGGGATCATGGCGCCGCTTGAGCGCGCGCCCGCCCGCTTGACGCCTGTTGCCGGCGGCACGACTAACGATGCCGTGCCAGAAACCGCAAAAGCCCCCCGCCGCTCCAAAAAGGCCGAGCAGCGCGCCGAGACGATGGAGCAGATCCTCGACGCGGCCGAGTATCTGTTTTCCAAGCATGGCCTGCACGGCGTCACGCTGAAGGACGTCGCCAAGCGCGTCGGCGTTCACCACACGCTGCTGAACTATTATTTCTCGGACAAGACGACGCTGTTCGACGCGGTCTTCTCGCGCAGGGCGGTGGTGACGAGCCAGCGGCGGATGGAGGCGCTCGACCGATACGAGGCGGAATGCGCCGGCAAGCCCAGCGTCGAGGGGGCATTGCGCGCGTTCCTCGACACCGACCTCGACCTCTATATCGAGGGGGGCGAGGGCTGGAAGAACTACGCCGCGCTCGGCGCCCAGGTCGCCAATACCCCCGAATGGGGGGCCGAGCTGATGGACGAGCATTTCGATCCCGTCGTCCTCCGGCTGATCGCGCTTTTGAAGCAGGCGCTGCCCGACTGCGCGGAGGCGGACATCTTCTGGGGCTATCACTTCGTCACCGGTGCGCTGATGCTGACGCTGGCGCGCACCGGGCGCATCGACAAGCTGTCGCACGGCGTCTGCAAGTCCGACGATTTCGTCGCGGTGAAGGACCGGATGGCGAGCTTCATGGCGGCCGGGTTCGAGCAGATCTGCAAGCGGGCAGGCTAATTCACTCTCTTGATAGTGAGCGTTTGGCGCGATAAGCTGGCGCAAAGATCGAGAGAGGGGATTGCCAGTGAAGCTTAGGGATCGGGTCGCCATCGTCACCGGTGCGGGCGGCGGGCTGGGACGCGCGCACGCGCTCTATCTGGCGGGACAGGGCGCCCGACTGGTCGTCAACGACGTGTCCGAAGCGAATGCCGCCGCCGTCGCCGCCGAGATCGAGGCAGCCGGGGGCGAGGCGATCGCGGTTGCCGCATCCGTCACCGACGAAGCCGCGGTCGGCCAGATGGTCGAGGCGGTGCTCGCCCGCTGGGGCAAGGTCGACATCCTGGTCAACAACGCCGGCATCCTGCGCGACAAGAGCTTCGCCAAGATGAGCATGGACGATTTCCGCCTGGTGCTCGACGTACACGTCATGGGCGCCGCGATCTGTACCCAGGCGGTGTGGGAGCCGATGCGAGAGGCGCGCCACGGCCGCATCGTCATGACCACCTCGTCGTCCGGCCTCTACGGCAATTTCGGCCAGTCGAACTATGGCGCGGCGAAGATGGCGCTGGTCGGGCTGATGCAGACGCTGGGGATCGAGGGCGAGAAATACGGCATCCGCGTCAATTGCCTCGCCCCCACCGCCGCGACGCAGATGACGCACGGTGTGCTCGGCGACGAGAGCCTGCGGTCGCTCGCGCCCGCGCTGGTCAGCCCCGGGCTGCTCGCGCTGGTCGGCGACGATGCGCCGACGCGTGCCATCCTGTGCGCGGGCGCCGGGCATTTCGCCGCGGCGCACGTCACGCTGACCGAGGGTATTCAGGTCGGCGACCCGGCAGATGCCGGCGAGCGCGTGACGGCAAGCTGGGACCGCGTCACCGACCGCCGCGACGAGATCGTCCCCGGCTACGGCTTCGTCCAGGCCGAGCGCGAGATCGCCGCGGCGCAGGCGGCGCTGACGACCTGTTGAACACAGGTCATCGCGCCGAAAGCACGGCGGCGATCTTCTCGATCTCGTCCTTCCGGAGATGCGACGCCAGCGCCTTCATCTTGCCGGTTTCGAGCACCTCGACGATCGTGGCGATCACGGGCTAGTCGCGCGTTCGCGCCTTCTTCGCCGGTCGAGAGCCGCACTGGCTCTCCGGAAAGTCAGCGCGACAGAGGGAACGCGTGACGCTCACTCCCGGACGACAGCCGCGGTCGTTTTGTCTTACTCACAACGCTGCAACATCGGTTGATGGCGACGTCGTCGGCCTTGCGGTGCTGCGTCAGACAGCGTCGACTCGATCGAAGCCTTTGACCCCGCGGCTTCGAACAACCGGAACGTACGGATTTCGTCTGGACCGGACGGGATGCTCTACGTCGCGAAGGATGAGACGCGGAACCCGCCCGGGCTGGGTTCAGGTCATCGCCCGTGCCAGCATCGGCGTCGTCGACTTGCCTGTAGCCGACGTTCCAGGATGCCGGCGTTCGCGGCGATGCCGTGCTGCGTACAAGGCGGCGGGAGGCTGCAATTGCGTCGGACCTCCCGCAGCGGTTGGAGGCCATGGGGCAACATGACAGTCCTAATCGTCGACGCCGAACCGAAACCCTAAGCCTATCTGCGTAAAGGCATGTTGGAAGAAGGCTGCACCGTCGAGGTGGCTTCTACCGGTCCGGACGGCCCGGCGGTCAGACGCTCCGCTTCCTGCGTCGGGCTCGAGCGGCGGCCCAGCGTGTGCGCCAGAAGGAATAGACCGCGAGGCTGCCCAACAGCGTCAGGGCGAGGCCGGTCAGGCTCAGCGCCAGTTTCCACAGGATGCCGCCGGTCTTGGCTGCGTGGATGGGATAGAGCTTCTCGCGGATCGACGCGGCGGTCCCGCCGGTCGCCGGATCGGCGGTGCCGACGATCGCCAGCGTGACGGGATCGGCATAAACGAAGGTTCGCCCGTTCGGCGTCCATTCGAATGACTGGCGAAGCCTCAGGATCAGCGGCGCGCCTGCCTTCCTGGGCCATTGCAGGCGACGCAGTTCGGCATGCGGGAACCGCTTGAGCGCGGCGGCGAACAGCGGCGCGGGATCGCGACGGGCGACTGTGGAGGACGCGGCCTGGACTTGCGGGGGACGCGCCCGCGCTTCCGCGATCAGAGAGCCGCCGAGAGCGGGGAAGACCATGAGTACGCCCGTGACCAGCGAGACGATCAGCAACGGCGCGGTGACGACGCCGATGTCGCGGTGGTGATGGACGATGGCGCCCGGTTTCATCGTCGCCGGCCACACCCTTGGCCGAAAGCGACGACGCACTCGCCACCACAGGATGATCCCGGTCACGACGAAGCCGAGGCCGATCAGGCCCGCGATGCCCGTGACGATCTCACCGGTATCGCCCATCAACAGGCGATGATGGAGGTCGAACAGCCAGAGTTCCGGCCGCTGCCACGACGCGGTCCAGCGGGCGACGATCTCTCCCGACTGGCTCAGATAGGCGCCGCTGCCGTCCGCGAAGATCGCCTGATGCACGCCAAGGCCGTCGCCGGCAAAGGTGATGCGATCGACCGGCGCCGGTCCGTCCGCCAGCCGCTCCACGACCCTCGCCACGGCTGCCGCATTGGATCGTGCGGGATCATCGGCATGCGCGACGAAGGTCAACTCGTCGCGCCAGACGAGCAGCGTTCCCGTCAGCCCCAGCAGCGCGAGCAGCAGGCCGCCGATCGCGCCGATCCAGCGATGCAGCAGGGAGAGCGTGCGCATCAAAAGCCGGCTTGCCAGCTCAGCGTGAAGTTGCGGCCGCGTCCGGTGTAGAAGCGGGCATTGTCGGTCGGCCCCTGCGTGTCGCTGTAATAGGTGACATAATCGGCATCGGCGATGTTCTGCACGCTCAGCATCACTCGTCCGATCGAGAGATCATAGGCCACATAGGCGTCAAACAATTGGTAGCCCGAGAAATCGTTGGCGATCGGCTGCCCCTCGAACCGGCGCGACAGATAGTAGCGGCCCTGCACGCGCGCACTCAGGGGGCCGCGATTGTAATCGACGTTGAGGTTGAGCCGGTCCGGCGAGATGTTGGCTCCGTCCAGATCGGCGTCGAGGATGCCGTCGGCGTTGGTGTCGGTACGTCCGGTGACGTGGCTGTAGCCGGTTCCGACCCTGAGCCCCGGCAACGGAATGCGCACGTCGAGGTTGAGTTCCAGCCCGTCGATGTCGATCGGTTGGCGCACGACGTTGAAGATGCCGTCGTCGTTGCGGACCAGCACCTGTCCCGCCACGCTCGACGACCGATAATAGGTGCCGCTGGCGATCAGCGGCCCGCGCGTCACCTCGACCCCCACCTCGCGATTGTTCGAGATGACGGGGGTCAGGTCGAGGAAGTTGTCGATGCGGATGTTCGGCTGGCTGATCCCGCGCAGCACCCGGCCGATGTCCGCGATCGTATAGCCCTCGGCATAGCTGCCATAGGCGCGGATGCCTGTCACCGGCTCCAGCACCACGCCGCCGTTCCACAGCGCGCGATCGAAGGACGGCTTGCCCCCGGTCACGAACCGCGCATTGGCCGTCGCCAGCGTCGTATAGTCGGGGATGTCGAGCTGCACATTCTCGTACCGCACGCCGCCCGCGAGCCGGACGACGCCGTCGAACAGCTTGAGGTTGCCTTGCGCAAACGGCGCCAGGCTGCGAAAATCGGTCTGTGGAACCCAGGTCCGGTCGGTCTGGACGAGCGTCTGGGCGGTGCGGTCGAGCAGCGCGTCGAAGCCGGCGGTGAGCGTCAGCGCCTCGAAGCCGGGCACGGCGCGTTCGTAGCTGACCTTGCCCCCCAGCTTTCGCGAGACGTTGCGCGACTGGTCGAACAGCGTCCCGACCGGCGCGATCCGTGCGTCCTGGAACGTCGCGAGGATGCCGCCGGCGAACGTATCGCTGGTGCGATTGTAGAAGCCCTGGAGCGTGAACGCGCCGCCGCCCAGATCGCTGTCTGTCAGCGAGGCCGAGACCATCTGCGCGACGCCGGTCGAAGGTTGTCCCGGCGTCTGTCCGCGACGGGTGGTGGCCGGGATGCCGCGCACGCGGCTGCCGTCGACCGGCACATAATGGTTGTTGCCCTGGAGCCGGAAGCGATTGGCGATGACCTCGAACCGGGCAGTGGACGACAAGTCGAACCCGGCGCGGCCGAAGAACGAGAGCGTGTCGGTATCCTGGATTTCACTCTGATTGCCGTCATAGCCGACGCGCCGTCCGCGACCATCGAGGAAGACGCCGCGCCGCTCAAATGCGACGCCGCCGGTCGCATCGAACCGGCCGCTGCGGAAATTGAGGAGGCCAGCCACCTTGCCGCCGAGCGAAGCGCCCGAAAAATCGTCGCCAGCATTGCCCTGAAGCAGCGTTCGTCCGCTCCAGCCATCCCCCTTGGGCGCGCTCACCGTCACCTGATTGACGACGCCGCCGGTCGCGCCGATGCCCTGGAGCGCATTGGACCCGTAGATGACCTCGATGCGGTCGATGAAGAAGGGGTCGATCGTATAGCCGTCGCGCGCGCCGTCCCGGATCGGCGTCGTTTGCGGGATGCCGTTGATGGCGTAGAGCGGCGACCGACCGCGCAGCGTCTCGCCGACACCGGTGATTTTCTCGCGCGTGGGCGAAAAGGCGGGCAGGAGCGCGGAGACGGCGTCGACCACCGATCCCGACACCGTGACCTGGCGCGCCAGCGTCTCCCGATCGATGATGTCGACCGTCAGCGGCAGCGCGCTGACCGGCAGGTTGGTGCGCGCGGCGGTGATGACGATCTCCTGGCGCTGGCCGGTCGCCGCGTCGTCGCGCTCCGGCACATCCTGTGCGATCGCGCCGCCGGCCCAGGCGCTAGACAGCATCAAGGCGCCAAGTACGAACTTCATGCTCTTCCCCTTTGCGGGGGGCGGATACAAAGCCGGCGCTTGATTTGCAACCGGTTCGCAATAGCGTTTGCCGGGTTTGTCGAGCGATCAGCATTGCGCTCTGCCGGCTAGCCTTGGTTGCCTCAGGTTTGAAACGATAAGGGGCGCCGGTCTGCCTGGCGGTCTGGGCGCGAGCGAGACCCACTCAGCTAAAGCGGCTGAGCAGGGTCCTTCCCGGTTCGTCGATCATATCGACGCGAAGTCTTCGTAATTTCCGCTCGGGGCGGCGCGGTCGATCAATCTGGAGAGCAGCGCGACCGACTCTTCCATGCCTTCGCGGTCGCCGATGAAGGACCGGCCCATCGTCATGCCGCGGATCGCCCACACGATCAGCCGGATCGCCGCCATGTCTAGTTTCTTGCCGCCGATGCGATGCAGGAAGTTGATCGCCCCGGCACGCTCGACCTCTGCCTGCATGGGCATCACCAGGGCCGCGAGTTCGGGATCGCTGCGAGAGGCGACCAGGATCTCCAGCACGGCGACGCCCGACGATCGCGAGAAGACGTCCCACAACAGCGCCGGCCAGTCCGAAATGCGCGATCCGGTGTGCGCCTGCTCCATCAGGTCGCGGAAGATCAGCGTTTCCTGATCGAAGACCCAGCGCACCACTTCCGCCATGAAGGCGGCGCGGGTGTTGAAGTGATGGGTGATGGCGCCGCGGCTGACCCCGGCTTCGTCCGCGATCGACGCGTTGTTGGCGCCGGCATAGCCATGGCGATCGATCATCGTCACGGCCGCCGCGAACAGCGCTGCCCGCGTGTCCGCGGTGCGCTGTTCCTGCGTGCGCCGTACACCCCGTTTGGGTTGCGGATCCGGTCGGCCGGCTGTGGTCATCAGCATGGTCTAGGTCAGTCCGTCCGTCGGCGAAACCTTCGTCGTCGCGGCGGAAGACGCGACCGCCACGATCGCGTCGACGACTTCTGGCACCAGCGCGTCGGGCAGGTCGTGGCCCATGCCGGCGACTTCGATCATCCGCGCGCCCGGGATGTTCGCTGCCGTGTCGCGACCGGCTTCGATCGGCACGAGCGGATCGACGGTGCCGTGGATGACGACGGTTGGCGCCTTGATGGCGCGAAGCAGCGCGCGCCGATCCCCCGACGCGACGATCGCCGCGGTCTGCCGGGCGATGCCGGCGGGATGATAGCCGCGACGATAATCTTTGATCGCGGCGACGCGGCGCACGGCCCGATCGATCGGATAGCCGGGGCTGCCGAGCGTCTCGCCGCCGATCACGGCGCGCTCGACGATCGCGGCTTCGTCGGCGGGGTCGGGGCGCTCCGACGACAACAGTGCCAGCGCGGCTTCGGAGGCGCGGGGCAGGGCAGGGTTGCCGGACGACGACATGATCGAGGTGAGCGACAGGACGGCGTCCGGGTGTTTTGCGGCGAGGATTTGGGCGATCATGCCGCCCATCGATCCGCCGACCACATGCGCCTGTTCGACGCCGAGCGCCCGGAGCAGCGCGATTGCGTCCTCGGCCATGTCGGCGAGCGTGTAGGCGACCGGCGCGGTGCCGCCGTGCAGCATCGCCGCCATCACCGCGGGCAGGTCGGGCGCACCGGCGTCGTCGAGCCGGCTGGACAGGCCGACGTCCCGATTGTCGAACCGGATGACGCGGAAGCCGTGACCGACCAGCCCGTCGATCAGTCCCTGTGGCCACCGCGTCATCTGGGTGCCCAGGCCGATGATGAGCAGCATCGCAGGGCCGTCGGCGGGGCCGCTGATGGCATATTCGAACTCGAGGCCGTTCGCGGCGATACGCATGCTCAGGTCACCCCGATCGGCGTGCCGGACGCCAACGGCATTGGGGTGGGGGCGGTGCTGCCGACATCGAGCCCACCGGCGCGCGCGATCGCGCCATAGGCCAAGGCAGACCTCTTGATCCGGCGCTGCTGCGTCGCGCGATCCACGCCGACGATGCCGAACTTGGGCCCATAGCCCGCCATCCACTCGTAATTATCGAGCAGCGACCAATAGAAATAGCCGCGCACATCCACGCCATCGGCGATCGCGCACTGCAGCGCGCCGAGCGACTCACCGATGAACGCCGCCCGGCGATCGTCGTCGTCGCCCGAAAAGCCGTTCTCCGTCACGATGATCGGCGTCCTGGTGCGATGCCAGACATAGCGGCAGACCGCGGCAAGCGCATCGGGCCGATCCTCATAGCCCATGGCGGTGACCGGCTCGCCCGCGCGCGGGCCGTGGGTGCCGTCCTTGCGCGAGGTCGTCCGCGTATAGGTCTGTACGCCGATGAAGTCATCGCCGGCGACGAGGTCGAGGAACGGATCGACCATCTTGGCGACGCGCGCATCACGGACCGCTTCGGCCCCCGGTTCGGCCTGCTCGTCCTGGAGCGACAGGGTGATGCCGACCTGTACCTCGGGCCGGACGGATTTGATCGCGTCGCGTCCGGCGGCGTGAGCGCCAAGGCCATTGCGAAGCAACGCGTCCGGCGGGGTGAACAGGAAGTTGCTTTCGATCGGCGCGCCCAGCACCGCCTCGGCCGCGGCGCGCTTCGCCGCGCCTTCCTCGCCCGCCAGCAGACCCAGCGCGACGTCGCGGATGATGAGGGGGACGTTCATCTCGTTCATGCTGCACACGACGACCAGCCCGCGCAGGGCGCGCGTCACCGTCTCGCAATAGCGGGCGAACAGCGCGGGGAACTGGTCGCTGGTCATGCCGCCCTTGCGCGCGAGCCAGAGCGGGATGGTGAAATGGTGGAAGGTGACGACCGGCGTGATGCCACGCTGGTGGCAGGCGTCGATGCAGCGCTGATAATGGTCGAGCGCGGAGCGGGCGAACACCCCCTCGACCGGCTCGATCCGCGCCCATTCGATGCCGAAGCGATACGCCTTCAGCCCGATGGCGGCAAGGATCGCCATGTCGTCGTCGAAGCGGTTCCACTGGTCGACCGCATCACCGGACGGCTCGGCGAAGATCGATGGACTGGCATGCTCGAGCGCCCAGCAATCGCTGTTGAAATTGCCCCCCTCGACCTGGTGCCCGGCGGTGGCGGAGCCCCAGAGGAAATCGGCAGGAAAGGAACGATCGGAAGCGGTCACCGCAAGTACCTCGTCGGCAGAAGCAAAAGGGGCACCGGCCAGCGTGTCACGTGCCGGCGCCAGGGGGAGGAGATCAGAAGCGCCAGTCGAACGCGGCGCCGATCCGGCGAAAGGCATTGTCGGGCAGCGACTGGACATACTGCCCGGCCGAGAAATTGCCGGGGAAGATCGCGGCGGTGTAGCGCTGGTCGAACAGGTTGCGAACGAACACGCTAACGCGGGCGCGGCCTTCGGCATCGCCGATCCCGATCGTCGCGTTCACGACCGAGAAGCCGGGCTGGATCGTGTTGGGGTCGTTGATCGCGTAGTAGAAGCTGCTGCGATAGCGCCAGTCGGCATTGGCGAAGACGCGCAAGGCGTCGCCGACCGGCTGATCCACGCTCGCAGCCAGGCTGGTCGTCCACTTCGACGCGCCGACGAGCGGCGAGCCGGCGGCATTGAAGCTCGGTCCCGGCAGCGAACAGCCCTGCGCGGCGGTCTGCCCGAAATAGCAGGCGACGTTGTAGTCGCCATATTCGGTGTCGAGATAGGTGACGCCGCCGGTCAGGCTGACCCCCCGGGCCGGACGGACGATCGCCTCCGCCTCGACGCCGCGTGTCTTGAGCGTGCTGGCATTGCCGGTGCGGAAGGTACCCAAGCCGCCGTTGAGCGTGGGGTCGAACACCTGCGCCTGGAAATCGCGGAAGTTGTTGATGAACCCGGCGATGTTCAGGCTGACGCGGCGATCGAGGAGGTCGGCTTTCGCACCGATCTCGTACGCGTCGACCTTTTCGGGATCGACCGCGAACGCCACCCCCGCGGCCGAGCTGACCGCCGGTCCCTTATAGCCGCGGGTGTAGGTCGCGTAGAGATTGGCGGTGCCGATCGCGTATTCGACACCGGCACGGCCGGAGAAGCCGTTGACGCCGCGGTCCGCGATCACCGGGGCGGCGAGCGTCCCGACGCAATTGCGCCCGCCGCTCAGGAGAAAGGTGACGAGGTTGCAGACGCCCGGCACCGCCGTGACCGTGGTCGTCGAGTCGATCTCGTCACGCGTGTAGCGCCCGCCCGCGATCACGCGCAGTTGCGGCGTGAGATTGAACGTCAGCTGCGCAAAGGCCGCATAGCTCTTCGTGTCATAGTCGAAGTTCGACTGGCCCTTGACCGGCGACAGACGCACCGGGAAGCTTGCCGGAAACACGCCGAAGGTGCCGGCCTGCAGGATCTGCGCATCGATGTGCTGACGGAAATAATAGAGGCCGGCCGTATAGTCGACGAAGCCGTGATCGGTGTTGTTGACGCGCAGCTCCTGCGAGAACTGGTGCGACTGCGACGCGGCGATGTTGGTGTCGAAGAAGGGGACCGGCGTCTGGTCGACGTCGTTGTTGGCGCGCGCGTTGAGGTCGCGATAGGCGGTCACCGACGTGATCGCGAACGGCCCCGCGTCATAGCTTGCGGTGAACTGCGCGCCGAAGCTGCGCTCGTCGCGAACGACGTCCCTGCTCCCGATCGCCGTCCGGTTGTTTCGCGGCGAAGCGACGACGCCGAGCGCCGTATTCTGTGCGATGACGAAGTTCGGCGGCGCCAGCGGACGCAGCGCGGCCGGGATCGGCGTGGGATCGTTGCCGCCGAACTTGCGGATCGTCGAATAAGCCTCGACCCCGCTGTTCTGCTGGTAATCGGCGATCGCATAGAGGCTGACACGGTCGGTCGGCTCCCACAGCAGCTTGGCGGTGCCGAACCAGCGACGCACCGGATCCAGCCTGCCCGGACCGACCAGTTCGGTGACGGGCTGCTGATATTGATAGCCGCCGACGATGCGCAGCGCCGCGGTCTGGCCGATCGGCAGGTTGACCACCGCCTGCGACTGGATCTGGTCACGCTCACCGACCTGCACGCGGCCGATGGAGCCCAGCCGGCCGAGTTCGGGCCGCGCCGTCGTGATCGAGATGAGGCCGGCGGTGGTGTTCTTGCCGAACAGCAACCCCTGCGGCCCGCGCAGCACCTCGACCCGCTCCACATCCGCAAGCGAATTGAGCGGCACGAAGCGGGGCAGGGTGATGTTCACGTCATCGATCGCGATGCCGACCGCCGATTCGATGCCATAGTCGAACGAGTTGGTGCCGACGCCGCGGATCGCGAAATTGGGGACGCCGGGGGTCGCGGTGAAATTCACGCTCGGCGCGCGCTGGGTGATGTCGGCGAGCTGGTTCGCGCCGGTTTCCCGAATCGAGGCGCCATCGACGACGGTGATCGCGATCGGCACGTCGCGAAGATTTTCCGCGCGCCGCTGCGCCGTGACGACGATCTCGCCGACGCTGTCGTCGGTTTGGCCGTTTGCCGCCGAGCCGGCGGTGCCGGACTGCGCCGTCTGCGCCTGTGCCGTCCCTGCGATCACGATCAGGCTGGCTCCGGCCAGCACCTTCCAAGCCTTCATGGTCCTCTCCCCGCGCCGCTTTGTTGCGAGTTGTGAGCCAAGGCTGAGCCAATAAAAACATACTGTCAAGCATGCACGTATGTTGACAGGCGCTGGCGCTGGTCGCACGCTGTCATCCAGGAGAGGCCCGATGATCGTTCGAACGAATGACGTTGCACGCCGCATGGATGGATGTCGGTTGCACGCCCGCGGCGATGAGGCGCGGTCGGACGAGCGTGTCGTCGCATGACAGCCGCGCCCCTCTTCGTCCCGATGCCGCCACCTGAGGAGCGGGAGGCGATCGCGCTGCATCCGGCTTCGCCCCGGCGCGACATGCCGGCGCCGGGCTGGTTCATGCTTGGTGGCAAGATGACCGTCCGCAACGTCGACGAAGCGACGCTGACCCCCGTCCTTCCGGATCGTCCGCACGGCGGCGCCGCGGTCGTCATCGCGGCGGGCGGCGGCTACCTCATCCAGGCAATGGAGAACGAGGCCTGGGCGCAGGCACGCTGGCTTGCCGATCGGGGCGTTGCGGCGTTCGTGCTTAAGTATCGTCTCGAGCCGACGCCGGCAGCGGACGACGCCTTTGCTGCCGCGTTGATCGAGCGCTTCACCAAGGCCGCCGACCCGCAGGCGCGCCGGGCCATGGCCGTGCCCGGCCCTATGGTCGAGGATGCCGCCGCGGCGATGCAACTGGTCCGGTCGCGGGCCGTGGATTGGGCGGTGGATCCGGAGCGCATCGGTTATCTCGGCTTTTCGGCCGGTGCGATGATCGGCCTCGACCTGGTCGGGCGCGCCGCGGCGGACACGCGCCCGGCGTTCCTGGCGACGATCTATCCGTCGATGGCGAGGATCGCGGTGGCCGCCGATCCGCCGCCGCTGTTTGCCGCGATGGCAGCCGACGATCCGCTATACAGCACGCAGGGCTATGGCCTGGTCGAGGGCTGGCGCGAGGCGGGGGGCTCGACCGAGCTTCACGTCTATGCCGGCGGCGGTCATGGCTTCGGGATGGGAAAGCCCGGCACGACCAGCACCGGGATCATGCCGGCCTTTCACGCCTGGCTCGAAAGCGGCGGTTGGCTGGATGCGAAGGGGGGGGAGGACCTGACATGAGTCTTGCAGGATCAGCCGATCATCGACCCGGCGCACGCGCACTGGCGCCGATCCGGCCCGGTCGCAAGCTGGGCTATGCGGCGGGGGCGATGCTCGACGGCGTCGCGACGCAGGCGATCAACATCTTCCTGTTCTTCTATGCGACGGCGGTCTGCGGTCTGCCGGCAGCGCTGGTCGGCGTGGCGCTGGCCGCGGGGCTGGTCGTCGACGCGGTCGTCGATCCGCTGATCGGGTCGCTGTCCGATGGCTGGCGATCGCGGTACGGCCGGCGCCTTCCGTTCATGGCGGTCGGCGTGCCGGGCACTATGCTGTTCCTGTCGCTGATGTTCGCACTGCCGCAGGGGTGGAGCGTGCCGGTGCTCGGCGCGTGGCTCACCCTGTTGTCGATCGGCCTGCGGGTCTCGATCTCGCTGTTCCTGCTGCCCTTCAACGCAGTCGGTGCGGAGCTGAGCGACGATTACGAGGAACGATCGTCGATCGCGGCGTGGCGTTGGGGCTTCGCCATGCTGGGCGCGGTGACGACGGTCGCGCTGGGCTTCGGCGTGTTCCTGTCGGGGCCGACCGGCCTGTCGAACCGCGCCGCCTATCTGCCCTTTGCACTGACGCTTGCCGTCATCGTCGCGCTCGCGACGATCGTATCGATGCGCGCGCTCCACCGCATGCCCGATCGGCAGCACCCGCCCGCCGTGTCCGAAGGCGTCATCTATGCGCGGCTGTGGCGCGAGGTGGGCGAGCTGTTTCGCAACCACTCGTTCCGGATCCTCTTCGTCGGCGCGCTCCTCCTGTTCACGGCGTCGGCGATCCACGCGACGCTCGCGATCCATGCCAATACCTATTTCTGGGGAATGGTGCCCGCGCAGGTTCAGATCGTGACGCTGTCGCTGTTCATGGGGCTGCTCTGCGGGGCGCCGCTCGCCGGGCCGATGCTGCGGCGGCTGGAGAAGCGCAGCGTGCTGGTCCTGGGCATCGCCGGGCTGGGGGCGGCGTTCGCACTGCCGCCGACCGCGCGGCTGATCGGCCTGATGCCGCCGACGGGGCAGCCGCCGGTCGCCCTGCTGTCGGTGGCGGTGTTCCTGGGCGGTGCGCTGATGGCGACCGCGGCGATCGCCTTCGCCTCGATGATGGCTGACGCCGCCGACGAGCACGAGCATCTGTTCGGCGCACGGCGCGAAGGCCTGTATTTCGCCGGCTGGGCGTTCGCCAGCAAAGCCGCGGCAGGCTTTGGTTCACTCGTCGCCGGCGTCGCGATGCAGCTGATCGGCGTGCCGAGCGGAACGGCCGGCCATGGCGCAGCCACGACGGTCGCGCAGCTGCCGCCGCAGACGGTCAACTGGATCGGCGTCATCTATGGCCCCGGCACCGGCATGCTCGCGCTCGCCGCCGCGCTCGTCTGCCTGCTGTACCGGCTGGACGCGACCACGCATCGCACGATCCAGAGCGATCTGGAGGCCCGCCGTGCGGCGCTGGCTGCTCCCATCATCTGAACCGAAGCCCGGCAGGTCATCGGGCGAGGGCGCCTAAGCCTAATCGTTCAACCAGTCGGCGGTGATCTTGCCCCTGTGTCCTTCGGGTGCCAGTGCCGCGCGCAGCGCTTCCAGCAGTGGCGGCAGTCCTTGGGTGAAAGCGTAGGGCGGGTTGACGATGAAGAGGCCCGCGCCGTTGTAGATGCCGGGCTGATCGGCATCGTACAGCCAATGCTCGACGGACATGAACTTCGGGATGCCCAGCCTCCGCAAGGCGTTCTTCCATCGCTGATGCGCCGCGCGGTCTTTCAGCGGATACCAGATCACCGTCACGCCATGTGCCCATTTGCGGTGCGCCGCAGCCAGCGTCGCGGTGATGCGCTCGCGTTCGTCGGTCTGCTCATAGGGCGGATCGACGACCACCATGCCGCGTGCCGTGCGGGTCGGGACCAGCGCCAGCCACAGCTCATAGGCATCGCGTTCGTGCACGGCGGCAGGCGTGCTGCGCATCGCGCTGCGCAAGGCGCGGGCGTCCTCGGGATGCTTTTCATTGAGGATGAGCAGGTCCTGCGCGCGCAGGCGCTGCGCCAGGAACTGCGGCGAGCCGGGGTAGAGGTGCGGCTCTGCCCCGACATTCACCGATCGGACGGCTGCGCGATAGTCGTCCAGCAAGGGGTCGGTATCGGCAAAGGCCCGCAGCACGCCGTGCGCCGCTTCGCCGGTGCGCTGGGCCTGTTCTCCGCCCAGATCATAGAGGCCGCAGCCGGCATGCGTGTCGATCAGCGTCAGCGCGCCCGGCTTCTGCTGCAACGCCCGGACGAGGGCGATGAGCAGGCTGTGCTTCACCACATCGGCGCTGTTGCCGGCGTGGAAGGAATGGCGGTAATTCATCGAAACGACAGACCCTTGTCCACGCTGGAGACCTCGAACGCGCCCGGCGCGATCCCGGCGACCGACCAGTCGCCGATCGACCAGCGGACCAGCCGGAGGGTCGGCAACCCGACCGCCGCCGTCATGCGGCGGACTTGCCGGTTACGCCCTTCGCGGATGGTGATCTTAAGCCAGCTGTCGGCGACGGACTTGCGCTGGCGGATCGGCGGTTCGCGCGGCCACAGGTCCGGCGCCTCGATCTGCGCGATAGCGGCAGGTAGGGTCATGCCGTCGTTGAGCCGGACGCCCTGGCGCAGGCGCTCCAGCATCGGCGCCTGCGGCTCGCCCTCGACCTGCACCAGATAGGTCTTGGCCATCTTGTACCGCGGATCGGCGATGCGCGCCTGGAGCCGACCATCGTCGCACAACAGCAGCAGGCCTTCGCTGTCCCGATCCAGCCGCCCGGCGGGATAGACGCCCTTCACCTCGATGAAATCCGACAGGGTCGACCGGACCGTCGGCGAACCGCGGTCGGTGAATTGCGACAGGACCCCGAAAGGTTTGTTGAACAGGAGCAGCCGGGTCATGCCGAGCTCATATCGTCTGGCTGCGGGCCTGTCCCCTGGGGCATGTTGCGGCAAGTAAGGCAGCGCCCGGTGCCGTCGGTCTAGCGTGAGGCCCTAGGTCAGGCCACATGAATTGAAATAGTCGCTCGCAGCTGCCCGGAAATAGGCTTGATAAAGCGGCTCCCGCCAGGTTCCGCGTGTCGCATTCACAGCAGCCACGGCGTTCTCGAAGTTAAGGCGCTTAGTTCTGCAGGCGGCGCTCTCTGCCGACGCAGCGCTCGAAAACGACAAGGACGACAGGGCGATCGCGCCTAGCGTAGCGACTTTGATAAACTTCATTCATTGCTCTCCTGCAAATCTCTATCGCTTCAGCTTGAATCTTAGAGACTTACCGGGACGAGGGGCAACCGACGAGCGGTGCAGATCGGTTGGCCCGACCGGTACCAGCACCGTTCCACCGCAACGAGCGGTGACTAGGATGCAAGGTGCGCTTCGAGCGCGATTGGGCTTGTCAAAGAACCCTGGCTTCTGATCGGGCGACGGGAAGCGACCTCAACCGCGTCCCATCCGCCGCAAATAAGGCATTCGTCAGGGCTGCGGCGGTCAGACCCTGCGCGCACTCGCCGGTGTCGAAAAAGGGCGTGCCCGGTCGGTCTACGATCTCGACCACGACGCTGCGCGGGGCGTGACCGAACCGGAGGATGGGATAGGTGCTCCACTCATAGTCGGTGCGGTGCGCGCCGTGGTGGTCAGCCGCCTCGTACGCGATCCAACCGAGCAACTGCACGATGCCGCCTCCACCCGGTGCTGTCAGTTTAGCGCGAACCCGTCTCCGGACGATGCATCTCGAGCTTTGGGCGATGGCAGCCTAGCTGGCGAAAATCTGCCACTCCGCGAGCGCCGCGGAGCATCGTTCCTTGTAGGTCTCTCTGTCGGTGAGATGGCGCTCCAGGCTGAAATGGTTGTGGATGTTGGCGTAAACAGAGGCGAACGATTGTAGCGTCTTTATCTACCTGAATCTCAGCATCGCGCGTTCGCGTCGTCTGAATAAAAGGTGTGGGTTCTCGACCTGCTTGTTAGCCTAGCGGCCAACCTCCTGCTTCTCGGCATCGCCGCACGATAGCTACGCAGACCATCGGTTGTGATCGCCTCAGGTGCGGCCGTGGTGCTTGAGCGCCTTCTTCATGAAGGTGACTGCGGCCGCCTTGTCGCGGGCCTTGGTGACGTAGCTCTCCAGGACCTCGCCTTCATGATGCTACAATCCCCACTCGCTGCACATCCGTCGCGCTAACATCGGCGACACGCGTCCGACCGATCAGTGCCATGCTCCGCACGATCTCTGCGCGGATCAGGTCGAGCGCACGGGTCACGCCTGCCTCGCCGCTCGCCGCCAGGCCATGGAGGTAGGGGCGGCCGATCGAGCAGCCGTCGGCTCCCAGCGCCAATGCCTTGAGGATGTGCGTTCCGCGACGCACGCCGCCGTCGCAGATCAGCTGCGCCGCGCTGCCGATGCGATCGCGGATGGCGGCGAGGCACTCGACGGGCGCGGCGGTGCCGTCGAGCTGGCGACCGCCATGGTTGGACACCATGATCGCCTCGGCCCCCTGCGCCACTGCTTCCGCGCAGTCGGCTGCGGTCATCAATCCCTTGATGGCGAGGCGACCTTTCCATCGTGCACGCAGCCAGGCGACGTCGCTCCAGGTCGCCGAACGATCGAACTGCCGATTGACATAGTCGATCACGGTCGTGTCGTTGCCGAGATCGCCGACATGATCGACGATGTTGGCGAGCTTGAAGCCTTTGTTGCTCAGCGCACCGATCGCCCATCGGGGATGGGCGGCGAAGCTCAGCAGGCTGCGCGCACCGAAGCGAGGCGGCATGGTCATGCCGGTGCGCAGGTCGCGTTCGCGATTGCCGGCGACCGGCGTGTCGACGGTCAGGATCAGCGCATCGAACCCGTTTAGGGCTGCGTTCGAGAGCAGCGCTTCCGTCAGGCCGCGGTCGCGGAATAGATAAAGCTGGAAGGCACGGGCGACGCCGGTTTCCGCCACACTTGCCATACCGGTCGTCGCCATGGTCGACAGGCTGTATGGAACGCCCGCCGCCGCGGCGGCGCGCGCGACCGCCAGCTCGCCATCACGGTGGAACAGCTGCGACATGCCGGTCGGGGACAGCATCAGCGGCAGCGTACTGCGCATGCCGAGCAGCGTAGTGCCGGTGTCGATCGTCGCGACGTCGACGAGAGGGCGCTGGACGAGCGTCCAGTCGTCAAAGGCCGCGGTGTTGCGGCGCATGGTCCATTCGTCGTCCGCGCCGCCATCGATATAGTCGCGCATCGGGGCGGGCAGCCGGCGACGCGCGAGGTGCTGCAAATCGGCGAGATTGCGAACGCGGGCGAGTGCGCGCGACATCGATTGCCTTTCTAACCACCGCCAGATCGACGTGCCGCAGCCGGTGCCTGCATCTCAGCGGATCGCCATGTCCGGCGAAGCGTCGTTCAGTATCGCTCCGCTTCGGCGAATTGCTGGCCGATGGAGGCGATGAAATGATCGTTCATGGCCGCGACGGCACCCGCGGAATCTTCCTGTCGGATTGCCTCGGCGATCAGCTGATGCTGGCGGAAGATCGCATCGCGTTGATCCTCGGTCAGCCGCGTCTGCCAGGCCGTCGGCACCGCGAGGCGCATGAGCGGCTCGAACGATCTCACGATCTGGTGGAACAGGCCGTTGCCACTGGCTTTCGCGATCGCCTGATGGAAGCGAATGTCGTGAAGCGTGATCTGGTCCATGTTGCCGCGCGACGCCGCCATCGCGTCGGCGGCGCGGGCGATCTCTTCCGCGTCGTCGTGCGTCCGGTGGAGAGCGGCAAGTTCGGCCGTTCGCAGCTCGAGCGTGCGCCGCACGTCCCACACCTGCGCCACGGATACCTGCGCGGTCGCCACGGCGTGGTCGATCGATGCGCCCATGACCGATCCGTCGATCGCCCCCACGCGCGCGCGGCGCCCGTTGGCGACGTCGATCACGCGCAACGTCGCGAGCGCCCCGAACGCCTCTCGCATCACCGCGCGACTGACGCCGAGTTCGCCGGCGAACCAGCCTTCTCCAGGCAGCGTGTCGCCGACCTTCAGATTATGAGCGGCGATGTGCTCCCGCACGCGGCGAAGCGCGTGATCGACCAGCGAGCCGCCATTGGCGGGGCGAGCGGCGGCCGTCATGCAGCCATCTGACGAAGCTGGGTCGGCGGCACACCGAACCGGCGCGTGAACGCGCGGGTAAAGCTGGCGGTGTTGTTATAGCCACAGGCGTAGCCGATCGACGCGATCATCATGTCGGTCTCGCGCACCATCCTCCGGGCACCGGACAGGCGGTTCTCGGCCAGCGCATCGGCGACCGAGCTGTTGAACATCACCCGGAATCCTCGTGTCAGCTTGGCCCGGTTGAGCCCACAGGCGCGCGCAATGGCGTCGAGCGTCAGCTTCTCGCTCCAGCGATCGTCGATTATCCGCCGCGCGGTCAGCAGTCGGACGGCGTCGCCGTGACCCAGTGCGCCGAATTCGTCGGCGGCGACCAGCGATCCGTTCGCCTCTCGGCAGAGCAGCGCCAGAACGAGCTCGATGCTCTTGGCCAGCCTGAGCGTTGCCCGCATCGGCTCGGGAAGGTCGCAGTCGACGATCGCAAGCGCCACCGCGCGAAGTTCGCTTGGCAGATACCAGCGACGGCCGAGCGCGGGCATGCCGCCCGTCATGCGTCGGCAGGCAGCGGGATCGATCACGAACACCAGATCGGCCGCTTCAAGATCGGGCTGCGAGCCGGAACGCGCCGATACGCTGACCGCGCTGACGGTGCCGATGCCGCTGAACGACCACATGATCCAGTCGGCTGGCCAATCGGATTGGACCGGACCGGCGCCGACAAAGGCCAGCATCTCCGCGGAGACGTTCACGCACGTCTTGTACATCTGCCCCCTCCACCTCTTCATGGCATTCATACCTATCTGTAAGGTCGTGGTCAACGCCTATCAGATAGGTTGGCGTGACGATGTCGGTGCATTGCGCATGGCGAGGAGGAACCCTCCGAACCCGATGGCGCTGGTGATGACCGCCACTTCCGCGAGCGCCGTCGGCAGATGGTGCTCGCCGCCCATCATGTCGCTGGCAAGCGCGACCAAGGGCGGCGCGAAACCGAAGCCGAACAGCCCCGCGAACGTGAGGAAGGCGCCGATGGTCAGCCCGCGCAGCTCGTTCGGTAGCCACACGGTCAGCGCGACCGCCATCACCAGCCCCGTCACGGCACCGCTGACGGTGAGCAGGCCGAGCGCGATCGCGAACACCGGCACGCTGCCGGCGATGGGGAAAAGCGCCGCGGGGATCCCGACCGCGGCCGCGAGAACCGCGCCCAGCAAGAGCCCGCCGCGCCTGAGGCTCTTGGCACCCATGTCGGCGCTCAAGCCGCCCGCAATCGATCCAATCAGGCCCGCGCCCAGCAGCAGCAGCCCCATCCAGCCAGCGAAGTCGGCTGGTTGCAGTCCGAAGCTGCGCGTCAGGACCGGCGCTGCCCAGATACCGGCGGCGGCGTCCGCCATCACGACGCTCATCTGCCCGACGAACAACGGCGCCAGAAAGGCACGGCGGGCCAGCAGCTCACGCATCAACGTGCCGAAATTCGCTCGCGGACCCGTTTCGCTTTCGCGCCGGGCGGGCTCGCGGAGCAGCAACAGGGGCAGGATGGACACGGCGCTGATGAGCGCGAGCGCGAGATGCGTGGCCCGCCAGCCGCTCATCGAGCCGAACCAGCCCGAGGTCGCCGGCGCCATGAACCAGCCGAACAGCGCGCCGACGAGCGCAAACCCCAGCGCTTGGCCGACGATCTTGCCGAGATTGAGGATCAGCGTCGCGCGACCGCGTTCCTGCGGCTCGCAAAGATCGGCGGCGATCGACACCGCGGCGGTCAGCGCGCCCGTCATCCCGATGGCGGTCAGCATCCGCGCCGCGAAGAGCACGGGCAAGCTGCTGCCAACCGACGTCAGCGCCGTGCCAATCGTCCAGACGATGGCCAGCCCGATCAGGATGCGAACCCGGTTGAAACGATCGACCGCCAGCCCGATCGGGATCGACAGCAGCAACAACGGCACCGCGGCCGACACGCCGCTGATCAGGCTGAGGGCATAATCGCTGAGCCCCAGCTCGGCTTTGGCGGCCTCCTGCACCGTCGCGAACGAGCCCATGACCGTGAACCCGAGCACGGTGGCGAGCGCCAGGACGAGGAGGGTCGGGATCGCCGCGAACAATCGGCGCGGGGCCGGCTCCATGACAGCGGGGTCAACGACGGTAAGCGTGCTCATTCGCCGAGATCCTTAAAGAGCGAAGATCTTGCCCGGATTGAAGAGATTGTCCGGATCGAGCGCACGCTTCAGCGTTCGCATCACATCAACGGCGTCGCCCAGTTCGGCGACCAGCCAGTCCTGCTTTCCAAGGCCGATCCCGTGCTCGCCGGTGCAGGTGCCGTCCATCGCCAGCGCCCGTTCGACCAGCCGGCGATTGAGCTCGGCGACTTCCGCGAACTCATGCGGCGCCGTCGGGTCGATCGAGAAGATGACATGGAAATTGCCGTCTCCGACGTGCCCGAGAATCGTGGCCGGAACGCTCGCAGAGGCGAGGTCGGCCTGCGTCTCGACGATGCAGTTCGGCAGCCGGCTGATCGGCACACAGACATCCGTGGACCAGCCGACCGCGCCCGGGCGCAGATTGACGGCCGCGTAATAGGCCTCGTGCCGCGCCTTCCATAACCGGTTACGCTCTTCGGTCAGGTGCGACCAGGCGAAGGTGCCGCCGCCATTGCCGGCCGCGACGGCCTCGACCGTCTCGATCTGCTCGGTCACGCCGGTGGCCGATCCGTGAAACTCGAAGAACAGCGTGGTGGTCTCCGTCAGGGTCAATTTCGACCAGCGGTTGACCGCACGGATCTGCATGGCGTCGAGGATTTCGACGCGCGCCAGCGGGACGCCGAGCTGAATCGCCTGAACGACCGTGTCGACGGCGCCCTGGAGCGTGTCGAACGGGCATACTGCCGACGAAATCTGCTCGGGGATCGGGTGAAGGCGCAACGTCACCTCCGTGACGATGCCGAGCGTGCCTTCGGACCCCACGTACAGGCGCGTCAGGTCGTAACCGGCGGCCGACTTGCGCGCGCGCCGCGCGGTGCGGACCACCTGGCCCTGCGGCGTCACCACCGTCAGCGACAGCACCGCCTCTCGCATCGTGCCGTAGCGAACGGCGTTGGTGCCGCTCGCGCGGGTCGAGGCCATGCCGCCGATGGTGGCATTGGCGCCCGGATCGATCGGGAAGAACAGGCCCTGGTCGCGCAGGTGCAGGTTCAGTTCCTCGCGCCGGCACCCTGCCTGGACGGTACAGTCGAAGTCCTCGACGTTGACCGCCAGGATCGCGTCCATCCTCGACAGGTTGATCGCGACTCCGCCCCGCACCGCGAGCGCGTTCCCCTCGATCGACGTGCCGGCGCCGTAGGGTACGATCGGCACCCGATGGTCGCGGCACAGATTGACCAGATCGACGACGTCCCCCGTCGATTGCGCGAACACCACCGCGTCGGGCGGCATCGGTGCGAAGTGCGACTCGCTGGCGCCGTGCTGGTCGCGGATGCCCTGCGACGTATGGCACTGCTCGCCGAAGCGCCGTGTCAGCGCGTCGAGAAACGCGGGTTCGATCCGCACCCTGGTTGGTGCCGAGATATCCATGATGGTGCTCTCCCCCGACGCGGCGATCAGAAGCGGATGGCTGCTTCGACGCCGGCCGTTCGCGGCTGGATGATCGCGCCCGCATAGAGGGCGCCGGGTGTTGCGCTGGGCGCGGTCGCCTGCGGCGTGGCCACCAGGATCTGCCGCTCATCCGTCAGATTGCGGACGAAGGCGTTGAGGCTGAGGTTGCCGGCGGCGAGCCCCGCCCGCAGATCGAACGTCGCATAGTCGCCAAGCCGTTTTGGGAAGCGGTTGCTGTAGTCGCTCACACGGTCGCCGACGTAATTGGCCGTACCGCCGAGCGTCAGCGCAGCGTCGCCGCCGAGCGGGATCGAATAGTCCGCGACGATCGAGCCCGACCATTTGGGCACATAGGGGAGCCGGTCGCCGTCCAGCCCGCCTGCGGCCGGAGCATCGTCCTGCAGCTTGGCGTCGGTGTAGGCGGTATTTAGCGTGACGTTGAATGCCCGTGTCGGGTTGTACCGCAGGGTCAGTTCCGCGCCCTGGCTGCGCGCGCTACCGGGCGAGTTGACGATGAAGTTGAACCCGCCGGCGCTGGTCTGGATCTGGATCTTGTCCCAATTGGTGTAGAACAGCGCCGCGTCGGCCGAGAGGGTCCGGTCCGCGGTCTGTGCCTTCACGCCGACCTCGTACTGGATGAGTTCGTCGGGGGAGAAGGTGTTCGGGATGTTCCCGGTCGGCGGGGCGGGGTTTGGGCCGCCCGGGCGATAGCCGGTCGCCACCCGGCCGTAGAGCGTGAGGTCGTCGGTCGGGCGGAAGCGCGGCGACACCATCCAGGTCGTCACGGTCGCGCTCTCGGTTCCGCTGGCGATCAGCGAAGGCTGCCGCGCGCTGGCGAGGATCAGCAGCCCGCTGTAGTTCTGGTAATAGGTCTGATCGTCGTGGGCGACGCGGATGCCCCCCAGCACATCGAACCTGTCGCCCAGCTTCACGCGCGCGTTGCCGAAGGCGGACCATTCCTCATAGGTCGAGAGGATCTGGGCATTGGCGAAGGGCGGCAGGACATAGGGCGCGCCCGTTGTCTGTGAGAAATAGTCGATGCTCAGCTGGTTGACGTCGTCCTCATGCGTCCAATAGCCGCCGACCTGCAGGTCGAGGAACCCGCCGAGATCGTTGGCGGTCGCGCGCAGTTCCTGCGACCAGCGATCGGTGGTCTTCACGAACCGGGTGAGCAGGCCGACATCGGCCGGAATGCGAAAGCCCAGCACGGGCCCCAGCAGCGAGCCAACCAGTTGGTACAGCGGCACGAAGTTGCGCCGCGAATCGACGTTGTCGCGGTTGAGGATCTTCTGGAACGTGGTCGACGAGACCAGGTCGATCCCGCCCAGGTCCGCGCGCAGCGTCGCATTGTAGAGGCGCAGCTTGGTCAGTCCGCGCTCGGGTGCCGAGCGGTCCTGCTTCAGGTCGCCGCTGACCGGGCGCAAGGTTGCGGCGTCGAGGTCGACAGCGTTGCTCCCTTGCGTGATCGTGTCCTGCAGCAACGCCGACAGGTCGAGCGAAACGTCCGGGCCGAAGCGCATCGACAGCACGCCGCGCCCGCCGGTCACCACCGCCTCGTTGACGTCGTTGCGGCCGATCCGCGGATTGACGTTGTCGATGTAGCCGGGGTCGAAGCGGTAGAAGCCCGATGCGCGGAAGGTGAGCCGGTCGGTGACCAGGGGCACGTTGAGCGCCGCCCGAGCGGCATAGCCGAGCTTGCGGCCACCACTGACACCGTTCAGCCCGACCGACGCGCGACCGGCAAGATCGTTGAAATCGGGGGCGGCGGTGGTGAACTTCAAGAGGCCGCCGACGGCGCCGGCGCCGTACAGCGTGCCTTGCGGACCCTTCAGCACCTCGACTTGCGACAGGTCCGACGGATCGAGATCGGGGGTGATGGCATTGCCGCCGGTATAGGCGTTTACCGATCCGACCGGCGCCTCGTCGACGTAGAAGGCGGTGGTGGAGCCCGGCTGCGCGGCGCCGGTGGTGATTCCGCGCACGACGACCTGCGTCACGCCCTGGCGCGCGCTGGTCAGGCTGAGGCCCGGAACCTGGGCCGCATAGTCGGTGAAGCGCACCGCGCCCTGTTCGAGCAGGTCGGTGGCGCTGACGACCGACACCGACGCGGGCACGTCGAGCAGCCGCTCGTTCGCCTTCGTCGCAGTGACGATGATGTCCGCCGCCGCGGTGTCCTGTGCTTCGGCATCCGTCGCCGCCGGGGCAGGCGCCGGCGCCTGCTGTGCATGGGCGGCAGACGGCAGCGCCAGCGCCAATGCGGTGGACGCGGCGAGCAGGGAACGACGGCGCATGGGCATCCTCTCCAGAAGTCCGGTAGTCGGCGCTACCTATCAGACAGCTTTAGGAGAGATGCGACCTTTCAGAAAGGTGCCGTGACTATGCCGATCGGATCGCAGCATTGCCGGATCGGATCACCAGCAGGTGTAACCGCCATCCGCGAGCACGATGCTGCCGGTCATCAGGCTGGCCGCGTCGCTGGCGAGGAACAGCACGACCGAGGCGACCTCGTCCGGCGTACCCAGACGCGCCTGCGGCGTGCCGTCGATCCACCTGCGGTACATCTCGCCTTCCTTGTCCGCAAAGGCGTTCAGCGGCGTGGCGATATAGGTCGGCGCGACCGCATTCACGCGCACGCCGCGCGATGCCCATTCGGCTGCCAGACTGCGCGTCAGCTGATGCACTGCGGCCTTCGAGGCATTGTAGTAGCTTTGTGGCTGTGGCCGGTTGACGATGAAGCCGGACATCGAGCCGACGTTGACGATCGCACCTGTTCCAGCGGCCAGCATGTGCCGACCAAAGGCGCGGGCACACCAAAAGGTGCCGTTCAGGTTCACGTCGAGGACGTTGAGCCAGTGTTCGTCCGAGACGTCCTCGGCAGCGGTTTCGCTGCGAGCGATTCCGGCATTGTTTACCAGCACGTCGATGGGCCCGAGTTCGTCGGCGATTGCCGTGACGCGGCGGCTGTCGGTGACGTCCATGATGACGCCCTCGACCGCATGGCCCATGCGCCGAAGGTGCTCGGTCGCCGCGCCGATCGCGTCCGCGTCGCGGTCGGCCAGGATCACGGCCGCTCCCGCCTCGGCCAGCGCCTCGCAGCAGGCCAGGCCGATACCCTGCCCGCCGCCGGTCACGAGCGCGCGGCGACCGTCGAGCCGAAATCGATCGAGGTACATGATGCGCGTCTCGTCAGGGCAGGAAGGCGGCGGCCGGCATGACCGGCTCCTCGATGGTCCGGTCGGCCGCGAGCTGGTGGACATGGCGCTGCTCGCGGCTGAACTGCGGCCATGGCAGCGTCCCATCGGTCGCGAACCGAACCCAGGTCGCGTGGATGCGATCGGCCAAGGCCTGGGGCGGTGCCTCACCGCACAGCCCCTCCGGCCCGCTCGTGGTCGACAGGCTGTCGAACACGAAGGGGAGTTCCATCCCGTGCGAGGCGCCGAGCTGATCGGCGTATCGGGGACTGCCCCATTCGAACTCGTACATCCAGGTCCGCCCGCGATGCTCCTCTGCAAAGCGGCGCGCGGGCCAGCGGAACACTAGGTCGCTGAGCGCCCGCAGCAGCACCGCTCCGGCGGGCTCGCGCCCGGCACCATAGGCGTTCAGGACGCGCCAGGCGCCGGGCTGCGAGCGGCGAAGCAGCCACCAGGCCAGCGATCGCCTGATCCTGGGCAGCACGCCGGTCGGAACGAAATAGAGGTTCATCTCCTCCGCATTCGAGCCGATCAGGACATCGATGTCGGCGCCGGCTCCGTCCGCCAGAGCCGCGTGCGGGCGCTTGGGCAGCACGTCGTCGCCATGGACGGGGACGAAGCGGCTGATGCCGAACACCGGCTCGCGGCCATGTTCGTCACGCAGATCGAGGCGCGCGGTGGGCTGTGCGAGCTTCTCCATCGCGTCCAGCGCCGCCTCCGGCGCGACTCCGGCAAAGCCGGCGCGATCGGGCGTGATCTTCAGGACGGCGGCAAGCTTGCGGGTCAGGCGTTCGGCCACCGGGACCGCACGGGTCATGCCGCCATGTCCGCTCTGAATGATCGCGCGTCGGAACAGCCCCTGCGCCAGGGGCGAGGTCACCAGATCGGCAATCGCCATCGCGCCGGCGGACTCGCCGAACACGGTGACATTGGCCGCATCGCCCCCGAGTGCCTCGGCGTGCGCGTTCACCCACTTCAAGGCCGCGACGATATCGCGCAGCCCCAGGTTGGTCGGCACGCCCGGGATGGGCAGAAATCCGTCGATGCCCAGCCGATAGTTGATCGCGACATAGACGATGCCGTCCCGCGCGAAGCTGCTGCCGTCCTGAACCGGCGCATCTTTGGCGCCGAGCACGAAGCCGCCGCCGTGAACGAAGACCATGATGGGTCGCCCGCTCGCACCGGCCGGGCGGAGGACGTCGAGCGTGAGATAGTCGTCGCCGGGCCGCCAGCCCGTGCCGACGAGTGGCACGATATTCAGCCCCGGCAGGTCGCGCGTTCGCTGCGGAGCCGTGGCGCCAGCTTCTGTCGCCTGGCGTTCGCCGCGCCACGCTTCGGGCGGCTGCGGCGGTTCGAAGCGCCGATCGTGGGTGGGCGCCGCCGCGTAAGGGATCCCGCGGAAGCGCTCGATGCCCGCCATGCGGTCCCCTTGCACGGCGCCGCTTGCGGTACGCAGCCGTGGCACGTCCTCGTTGGTCATGGGGCGTCTTAACCCGCTCGGCCCGGGCTGGCCAACGCACGCGCTTTGCCGAACGGCACGAATTGCTTGCCTCGAAGATCGGGGCGGTCACTTGCCTGGGGCAGGCAGATGGACGTGGCCTGCGCCGGCTATTCGGGTCTGATCTGGCCGTAAACGCACGTTCGATCGATGCCGCACGCCGCGACGCTGGCAGCGCCCCCTAAGCAAAGTAGATCGTCTTGGTCTCTAGGTAGTTCTCCAGTCCCTCGATCCCGCCCTCGCGGCCCAGGCCCGATTGCTTGAAGCCGCCGAACGGCATCTCGATGTCGACGACCATGCCGTTGATGGTGAGCGATCCCGTCCGCACCTGGCGTGCGACGGCATAGGCGCGCTCCGGGTCGGCGGAATAGACCGCGCCGTGCAGGCCGTAGTCGGTGGCGTTTGCCTTGGCGACCATGTCGCTTTCGGTGTCATAGGCGATGAAGGAGACGACGGGGCCGAAGATCTCCTCGCGCGCGATCGTCATGTCGGGAGTGACGTCGGCGAAGACGGTGGGCTCGAAGAAGAAGCCGCGATTGTGCTCGGCGGGTCGGCCGCCGCCGGTGACGAGGCGTGCGCCCTCGGCCCGGCCGCGCGCCACATAGCCCTCGACCCGATCGCGCTGCCGCGACAGGCTGAGCGGGCCCATCTGGACGCCGTCGTCGAACGGATCGCCCACGCGCACGCGGCGGACCGCCTCGACATAGGCGTCCATGACCTCGTCCTGCCGTGCGCGCGGGACGAGCACGCGCGTCAGCGAGAAACAGACCTGGCCGGTGATCGGCATCGAATAGGGGACGAGGCTGGGCAGCACCGCGCCGAGGTCCGCATCGTCCATGACGATCGCCGCGGACTTGCCGCCAAGCTCCAGGCTCACGCGTGCCAGCCGCTCGGCACAGGCGCCGGCGATCGCCTTGCCCGCGCCGGTCGAGCCGGTGAAGCTTACCTTGTCGATACCAGGATGGCGGACCAGATGGTCGCCGATCTCCCGCCCGCCGGGCACCATGTTGAACACGCCCTCCGGCAACCCTGCCGCGGCGATGCACTCGGCGAGGATGTGGGAGTCGACCGGCGTCTCGGGCGAGGGCTTGGCGACGATGGTGCAGCCCGCCGCCAGCGCCGCCGCCACCTTGTAGCAGAGCAGCACCAGCGGCGCGTTCCACGGGGTGATCGCGGCGCAGACGCCGACGGGCTCGCCGACGACCCGCACCTTGCCACCCGACGAGCGGGTGCGGTGCTCGACGAAGGCATAGTCGGCGGCCATGTCGCCATAGAAGTCGAACAGGCCCGGCACCTGGCCGGACGCCTTGCGCGTGAAGCCGATCACCGCGCCGACTTGTCCGGTCCAGGCCTCGGCAAGCTCGGGCATGCGATCGCGCAGCAGCGTGGCGACGCGCTTGAGCGCCGCGCCGCGCTCGGCGGGTTCCATCCGCGGCCACGGCCCCTCGTCAAAGGCGCGGCGGGCGGCGGCCACGGCGCGGTCGACATCCTCGCGCGTCGCCTCGGGATAGCGCATCAGCACTTCCTCGCTATGCGGCGCGACGACCTCCAGCATCGGCCCGCCCGATCCCGCCTGCCAGTCGCCGCCGATGAAGAAGGGGGTGTCGGCCCGGGCATCGATGCCCGCCAGCGTGTTCCTGAGCGCTTCCACGATCCATCCTCTCGCAATTGGTTTTATGTCGTCGCCATAAGCGTTGCGGCTGCCTAGCCCGGCGGGACAATGACCTGCAAGGCCGTCTCCGTCGAGCTAAAAGGCTTTATTACCAGTCACATAACCCCGGTCGTTCGCTCCCGCAAAAGCGGCGGGGCACCTGGGGACATGGGGGCACGCCGTCGGCTCTGATACGCCTCGTAGCATAATCAAGGAGGAATGATAGGATGCTACGCATCTGGGCGGCGCTGGCAGGCACGGCGATGCTGGTTGGCGAACCTACAGCCACGGTCGCCGATCGCCGGGTCTTCCCGGAAAGCATCACCTCAACCCCCGACGGCGCGCTGATCGTCGGCGGCACGGCGACGGGCGCGCTCTATCGCGCCGGGCCGCGCGAGACCGTGCTGACGCGATGGACGGCGCCCGCGCCCGGTGCGCCGAGCGGTATCTTCGGCGTCCTCGCCGATCCGGCGCGAGACACGCTCTGGGCCTGCCGCACCGGCATCCCGCCGGGTCAGACGCCGACCGCGATCGTCCGCTATCGTCTGTCGACCGGCGAGGCGCTTCGAAGCGCGCCGTTTCCAGGTGGCGGATTCTGCAACGACCTGACGCTCGATCGTCAGGGCGTCGTCTATGCGACGGACATCGGGCGTGGACGGGTGATCCGCATGGTGCCGGGGCAAGCGCCCGTCGAGTGGATCGCCGATCCGCTACTCGCCGGGGCGGACGGGATCGTCGTTCATCGCGGCCGCGTGCTGGTGAACAGCGTTCGGAGCGGCAAGCTGATCGCAATTCCGATCGCGGGCGACCGGCCGGGCACGCCAGCCGAGCTCGCCCTGTCGCGTTCGCTCCAGCGCCCGGACGGAATGCGGCTCGCCGGCCGTGACACGCTGCTGGTGGTGGAGGGGGTCGGCAGGCTCGCCAGCATCGACCTGTCGAGCAAGCCACCGTTGCGAGTCACCACCCTCGCCGACGGGTTGGTCGAGCCGGTTGGAGTCACTCATGCACGCGGCGCGGCGCAGGTGGTGCAGGGGCATATCTCCTACGTTCTGAATCCCGAACTGCGCGGCAAGGACCCGGGCGCGCACGGCATCTTTGCCATTCCTTTCAAGGAGCCCAAGCGATGATCGACCGCCGCCACATGCTGATCGGATCGGCCGCGCTGCCGATCGCCGGCGCCGCCGCGCAGCAGGTCAAGCCGGATGCCAAGCCAGGTGCAGCGCGCCACCCCGCCGCGGTCGAGGGCCGCGCGGTGACGGAGCCGGACGGCACCACCACGCAAAGCCATGTCCGCTTTGCCGCGACGCTGCGCTACGAGGATCTGCCCGCGCCCGTCGTCGATGCCGCGCGGCGCTGCATGGTCGATGCGCTGGGCTGCGGCCTGGCGGGGTGGGAAAGCAACAAGGGCCGGCTTGCGGCCGATGCGATGGCGCGGCTGGGCGGACCGGGCGAGGCGCAGCTCTGGGGCGGTGGCTCGCGCATCGCCACGACCAACGCCGCCTTTGCCAATGCCGAGCTGATGAACGGCCTCGATTACGACGCGATTCCGCACATCCCGCCGGTGATCGTGCCCGCGCTCATGGCGGTAGCGGAGGCGCGCAAGGTTTCGGGCCGCGACTTCATCCTGGCGCTGGTCGTCGCCTATGAGCTCGCCGCGCGGCTGAGTTCGGCAAGCAGCCCGATGGGCGCGGCGATCCTGGAAACGGGCACGACGCCCGAGGTGTTCGGCATCAACCAGGAAGCGATGATGGCTGCCGCCGCGGCGCTTGCGCGCATGCTGGGCCTGTCGGAAGCGGCGACGGCGAGCGCGATCGGCCTCGCCGGCTATTATTGCCCGCCTCAGGCGAGCCATGACTGGGAGACGGGCAGCCCCAAGTCCAACGTCAAATATACGCCCGTCGGCTGGGTCAATCAGGGCGCGGTCACGGCCGCATTGCTGGCCGAGAGCGGCTTCACCGGCAATCCGCGCGTGCTCGATGGGCCGGCGGGGTTCGCTCGCTTCTATGGCTGGAGCAAATGGGACGTGCCTGCTGCGACGCGCGGTCTTGGCGAGCAGTGGCGCATCGTCAACGCCGACTACAAGCCCTATGCCTGCTGCCGATACGTCCATAGCCGGCTGGATGCGCTGATCGGCGTGATCGAGCGCGATCGGATCGATCCCGCGACAATCACGCGCATCCGGTCGTGGGGGCCGCCCTTCGTCGCCAACCCCGACCAGATGAACGTCCGGACGCAGGAGGATGCGCAGTTCAGCGTACCGTACATGCTCGCGCTCGCCGCGCTGAAGCGACCGATCGATGCGCGGTGCCAGTCGCCGGCGTTGCTCGCCGATCCGGCGGTCAAGGCCATGATGGCGAAGGTCGAATGGGCGACCCATCCGCGCACGGCCGAGACCAAGCGAGCGGATGGGCGAAGCTTCATTGCGAGTGTCGAGGTCGATGCCGGCGGCCGCACGCACGCCCATGAAGTGATGTTCGCCAAGGGTAACGGATCGGTGCCCGAAGCGCGGCTGAGCGACGCGGCGCTGGACGCCAAGTTCCTCGACAATGCGCGAATCCGACTGTCGCCGAGCAGGGCGGCGCAGCTGCTGGAGACGCTGCGGGGGCTGGATCGCGCGCCGGACATGGCGCGCGTCGGTCGACTGATGTCCGCCTGATCGCATCCGTGCACTGGCGGGTAAGGTCGCATGCGTCCCTGCATAAACGCCTTGCCCGCGGTGCCGCTATCAACAGCCTCGACCCAGACGCCCGATCAGGGCGCGGCGACATGGAGGAGGGGCTAATGATGATGTCCACAGGCAAGCGGTTCGCCGGATGGATGCGCGGCACGGCGGCGCCCGCGGCGATCGCGCTCGGGCTCGCGTTCCCGGCGGCCGCGTTCGCGCAGGATGCCGAGGCGGTGGCGGACGCGCCGGTACCCGTTCCAGGCCAGGTCGCGACCGAGGCGGAGGCGGCGAGCGGCGCCAACGACATCATAGTCACCGCCACTCGCGTGCAACGCGACGGCTTCAACGCGCCGACGCCGACGGCGATCATCGGCGAGGGCGTGCTGGAGGCACGCGGCGCGACCAACGTCGCGACGGTGCTCAACGAGCTTCCCGCCTTCAAGTCGTCGACGACGCCCACCACCAACGGCGTGCGTGCGATCCAGGCGGGCGCCTATTTCGCCGACCTTCGCGGGCTTGGGCCCTCGCGCACGCTGGTGCTGGTCGACGGCAATCGCTTCGTGCCGCAGATTGCGACCGGGTTTGGCGGGTATCAGATCGACCTCAATCAGGTGCCCTCGCTGCTGCTGGAGCGGGCCGAGATCGTCACCGGCGGTGCGTCGGCGCAATGGGGTTCGGACGCGGTCGCGGGTGTGGTCAACCTCATCCTCAAGAAGGACTTCGAGGGGCTCAATGCCGAGGCGCAGGCGGGCACGTCGGATCGCGGCGACAATAGCGAGTACCGCATCGGCATGGTCGGCGGGATCAAGCTGGGCGAGCGCGGCCACCTGACGCTCGCCTTCGACCACGTCACCAACGATGGTATCGGCGATGTCTATACGCGCGACTGGGGGCGGCAGGGCTATGGCCTGGTCGCCAACCCCAGCCGGGCGACCAACGGGCTCGCTTCGCAGCTGATCCTGCCCGACGTCCGCTATTCGACAATGACCAATGGCGGGCTCATCAACTCGACCACCGGGCCGGCGGCGCAGCTTCGCGGGATCTTCATCAATCCGGACGGTTCACTCGGCCGCTTCCAATACGGCCAGTATGTCGGCGCCAGCTTCATGCAGGGCGGCGGCAGCAATCAGGGCATCAACTTCAACACCGGCGTCTCGATCGCGCCATCGGTTCGCCGCTGGGTCGGCTATGGCCGGGCGAGCTATGAAGTCGTTGACGACGTGACGCTCTATGCCGAGGCGTCCTATGCCAACACGGTCGGCCGCGCACAGACGCTGCCGCCCCGCAACGAGCAGGCGACGCCGATCGTCGTCTCGCTCCAGAACCCCTTCATTCCGGTCGCGCTGCGAAACGAGATCAATCGTCTGAATGCGCTGCCGCAGAATGCGACCAACCAGATCACCAGCTTCAATCTGGGCCGAAACAGCACCGACATCGGCTATCAGCGCAGCCGGATCGAGAACGAGACCAAGCGCGGCGTGATCGGCTTCGACGCCAAGCTCGGCGGCAGCTGGCGGCTGGGGGGCGCCGCGATCTATGGCGAGAACCTCTACACGCAGCGGGTTCACGGCAACCGCATCCAGTCGAACTTCCGCTTTGCGACCGACGTGGTGCAGACCGCGGGCGGGCCGGCGTGCCGCGCGACCGTCGCCGGCAATGCGGCAGCGGCGGGCTGCGTGCCGCTGAACGTCTTCGGCGAGGGCGCGCCCTCGGCCGCCGCGATCGACTATGTCACCGGAACCACGTTCACGGAGACGCTGTACAAGCAATTTGCCGCCAACGTGAACCTGTCGGGCGAGCCGTTCAGCACCTGGGCCGGCCCCGTCTCGGTCGCGGTGGGCGGTGAGTACCGCCGCGAGGAACAGGACACCTATGTCGACCCGATCGCAGAGGCGGCGGGCTACGAAAGCTCGAACGCGCGGTCGCTGCGCGGCGACTTCAACGTCAAGGAAGCGTATTTCGAGACGGTCGTGCCGCTGGCGCGCGACCTGCCGCTGCTCCGCTCGCTCGACGTCCAGGGCGCGGTGCGAGTCACCGACTACAGCTCCAGCGGCAGCGTGACGACGTGGAAGGCGGGCGCGACCTGGGAGCCGCTGAGCGGCCTGCTCGTCCGCGGCACCATCTCACGCGACATCCGCGCGCCCAACATCTTCGAGCTGTTCACGCCAGCGGTCAGCACGATCCTGACGCGTAACTTCATCTCGGGCGTGGGCGGCGGTCCTGCCGGCCAGGTCGCGACGGAGAACCTGACCCGCGGCAATGCGAGCCTTCAGCCCGAGAAGTCGAAGACCAAGACCGTCGGCTTCTCCTATTCGCCGCCGTTCGTGCCCGGCCTGCAATTCTCGGTCGACTATTTCGACATCCGCGTGGAGGATGCCGTTGCGCTGATCGATCCCAACCAGATCATCAACTTCTGCACGGGCGCGACGCCGACGCCGGATCAGGCCTATTACTGCTCGTTCATCAGCCGCAACAATGCCGGCGGTTTGGCGGTCTATACGGTCGACAATCCCTATCTCAACCTCGGCTACATCCAGCGGTCGGGTTATGATTTCGAAGCGTCCTATCGCCTGCCGTTCGACCGGTTGTCGGCGTCGATGGGCGGCGCGCTGACCGCGCGCTTCTCGGGCACGCACTTCGATCGCTATGGCGAGGACATCACCGGCACCGGCTTCATCGAGCGGGCGGGCGAAAGCTCGGCCGCGGGCACGCCGCGGTTCATCACCAACAGCTCGCTCACCTATGACGATCGCGTGCTGACGCTCCAGCTGCAGATGCGCACGATCGGCAGCGGCAAGTACAACAATCTCTTCACCGAGGGCGTGCAGATCAACGACAATTCGGTCGAGGGTCGCACCTATTTCAACCTGTCGACGACGATCCGTGCGACCGAACAGTTCGAGCTGTTCGGCGTCGTCAACAACCTGACGGACCGCGATCCGCCGCTGATCCCGCAGAATTTCGGCTATCCGACGGTGCCGCAATTCTTCGACATGATCGGTCGCAACTTCCGCTTCGGCGCTCGCGTGAAGTTCTGATAGGCTGGGCCATGCAGACAGATGACACTCGCACCGGATTGCCGGTCAGCCGCCGGGGCCTTGCCCGTCTTGCCGCCGGATCGGCTGCCGCGCTGGCACTGCCCGCCCGCGCCGCCGTGCCGTCGGTGGGGGGCGGGCCGGTGGTCGGCTTCCACGCCGACGCACCCTGGATCGATCCGACCGGGCGCGACCAGCCCTATCATCCGCCGACCGCGACCGGACGCTTCGCGCCCGACGACGAGAGCCTGATGCGGCTCGGCTTTTTCCTCTGACATGCGATCGCCCGGTTCGGGCGGGCTAGGAGCCTGACGTGGTTGATTTCTCCAAGATGAAGGCGGCGCAGGGCTTCTTCGCGCCGCAGCGCTACGAAGCGGACATCTTCGACTGCGAGACGTCGGGCTCGATCCCGTCCGAGCTCGACGGCGCGTTCATGCGCTTGGGCGGCGAATGGTATTATCCGCCCAAGTTCGAGGACGATGCCATCCTCAACAGCGACGGCCATGTCAGCAGCTTCCGATTCAAGAACGGGCGCGTCAGCTACAAGAGCCGCTTCGTACGGACGCCTAGGTTCGAGGCGAACCTGAAGGCAGGCGCGCAGCAGTTCGGTTACTATCGCAATCCCTTCACCGACGAGCCGTCGGTCAAAGGCATGGACCGCACAGTTGCCAACACGACGCCCTTCGCCTTTGCCGGCCGCCTGATGGCGCTGAAGGAGGACGGCCTCCCGCACCTGATAGACCCGAACACGCTGGAGACGGTCGGGCGCGAGAATTGGGGCGGCAAGTACAAGGGGCCGCACTTCACCGCGCATCCCAAGGTCGATTCCGACACCGGCGAGATGATCGCCTATGGCAATGAATCGAACGGGCTGGCGGGCGACGAGGTCTATGTCGCGACGATCGACAAGACGGGGCGGCTGACCCACGATACCCGCTTCAAGGTGCCCTATGTCAGCATCATGCACGACATCGCGCTGACCGATAAGCACATCATCTTCCCCTTCGCGGGCTATGTCACCAGCATGGAGCGGCTGAAGGCCGGCAAGATCCACTGGGGCTGGGACAATTCGAAGGAGAGCTACATCGGCATCCTGCCGCGCGGGGCCGAGGGCAAGGACATCCGCTGGTTCAAGGGGCCGCTGCGGTGCATGATGCACACCTTCCATGCGCGCACCGTGGGCAACAAGGTCATCATGGAAGCGCCCTTCTATGACGGCAACTTCTTCCCGTTCTTCCACAATGTCGACAACAGTCCCTGGGCGCGCGACAAGGCCAAGGGTTATCTGCGCCGGCTGACGTTCGACCTCAATTCGAAGCATGACGGATGGAAGGAAGAGATCCTGTTCCCGACGCCGATCGTCGATATCGGCGCGATCGATCGCCGCTATCTGACCCGCGACCAGCGCTATGTCTTCACCGGCTTCACCGACGATACCAAGCCGTTCAACGTCGCGCAGGGCGGCAACCTGCGCGGGCGCATCACCAACAGCTATGGCCGGTTCGACGTGAAGTCGGGTCAGATGGTGTCGATGTTCGCGGGCGAGACGCATAGCCTGGCCGAGGCGTGCTTCGTGCCGCGCAAGGGCGGCGACGAGGGCGCCGGCTGGGTCATGGGTGTCGCGTCCAACTTCGCCAACATGAATTCGGAGCTGGTCATCGCCGATGCCGAGCGGCTGAGTGAAGGCCCGATCGCGCGCGTGGTTCTTCCCTTTCGTGCCGCGCCGCAGGTGCACGGTACCTGGGTCGGCGGCAACGAACTTCCCTTCGCCTGATCCCCACTGAAAGGGGCCGGCGCGCTTGGCGAGCCGGCCCCTGTTTTTTCGTCCAGTGTCGACGCGGCTACTGGACCGTATGCGCCGGTGCCGTATGCGCCGTGCGATAGTCTCGCGGGCTGGCGCCATACGCCTGTTTGAACACGCGGCTGAAATAGGCGAGGCTGCTGAAGCCCCAGGCATAGGCGATGTCGGTGACCGACTGCGTCGTCGCCGCCGGATCGAGCAGGTTCTTGCGGCACGCCTCCAGCCGCCGGCGCAGGATGTGCTCGGACAGCGTCTCGTCACTCTCCAGGAACACCTTGTGCAGATAGCGCTTCGAGCAGTTCAGGCCGTGCGCGACGCTGTCGATCGACAGGTCGCCGCGGCGCAGATGCGCGTCGAGATAGCCTTCGATCCGCTCGCGCATCACCTCGCGGCTCGTCCGCCGCGCTTCGTGGCTGCCATGCTCCAGCAGGGCGAGCCGGGCGAGACGGGCGACCATCACGCCGATGTCGCCCTCTGCACAGTCGCGGCCATGATCGGACGCCGCCGTCGTCAGCGCCGCCTGCAGCATGCTGCTGTATCCGTCGGCACCCGAATAAAGCCGAAGCGCGTAGGGGCTGAGGTCGGCAAGGTGCAGGTCCTCGGCGCGGAGCAGGATCGCCGACTGGCGTGTCGGCTCGGTACAGTGAAACCGGAAAGGACGCGTCATGTCATAGAGCGTCCAATGTCCTGGCTTCAGCGAAACGCGGCGGTCGCGCTGCTCCAGGTGGATGGTGCCGGCATGCTGGACGACCAGCTTGAAGAGACGGCGATCGTCACCGCGGGCCTGGTCATGGCTGCGGCTGAGTCCGTGCGCGGGCGCCTTGACACGCGCGACGGTAAAGGAGCCCACGCGGCGGAGCGTTGCGGTCGCGCGGAAATCGTCTTCCGGCTGGACGTCGAAGTTGCCGAGGCTGCTCCACGCGTGCTCGCGCCAATAAGCCGCTCGTTCCGCCCGGCGTACATGCTCGGTCGAATACTCGATCGTTCCAGCCATCAACCATCCCCTAGATGACGCCTCGTTTTCTTATGTGCGGCGTTTTCGTATGCGCGAAGAAGACCTGTTTTGCAGGATCATGTCAACGATAAGCTTGATTCTAATTAGATTGCGCGCCTCGGTAAGTGCCTGTGCCGTCAAGTCTCCATGCGCTGCCTGACAGGCGAGGCGAGTGAGCGACTGCTAAAGTCCGCTGCATAGAAAAGGTCGGACGGGGGCAGAGGACATGCGCGTGGGGCTGCGAGCGACGTTCGTCATCGCGATGGTGCTGGCGGCCGCGTCCGGAACGGCCTCCTTGCCGGTCCCGGCGTCAACGGTGGACGATGCTCGCCTCGACCGCGCGCATCTGGACGCCGACAACTGGCTGATGGTCGGCGGTGGTCGTGACGAGCAGCATTTCTCCCGGCTGGCCGAGATCGATGCGAGCAACGTCTCGCGTCTCGCGCCCGCCTGGACCGCGGAATACGACACGATGCGCGGGCAGGAGGGGGAGCCCGTCGTCGTCGACGGGATCATGTACATTTCGACCGCCTGGTCGAAGGTCTATGCCTTCGACGCCGCCACCGGGCGCCAGCTCTGGCTCTATGACCCCAAGGTGCCGGGGGCATCGGGGGTGCGCGGCTGCTGCGACGTCGTCAATCGCGGCGTCGCCTACTACAAGGGCCGCGTCTATGTCGGCACCTTCGACGGGCGGCTCGCCGCGATCGATGCCAGGACCGGGCGCGAGGCCTGGGTCGTCAACACCGTCGACCAGACCAAGAACTACACCATCACCGGCGCACCGCGCATCGTCCGCGACAAGGTGGTGATCGGCAATGGCGGCGCCGAATATGGCGTGCGTGGCTATGTCACCGCCTATGACGCGGCGACGGGCAAGCAGGCTTGGCGCTTCTGGACCGTGCCGGGCGAACCCGGCAAGCGCGACGGCGACGTGTCCGACGATCCGATCGAGACGCTCGCGCGGCCGACGTGGTTCGGAGATACCTATTGGAAGGGCGGGGGCGGCGGCACTGCCTGGGACGCGATCGTCTATGACCGGGAGCTCAACCGGCTTTATATCGGCGTCGGCAACGGCGCGCCGCACAGCCATTTCAAGCGATCGGCGGGCAAGGGCGACAACCTGTTCCTCGCCTCGATCGTCGCGGTCGATCCCGACACCGGCAAGTATCTCTGGCACTATCAGCAGAACCCGGGCGACAGCTGGGATTACACTTCTGTTCAGCCGATGATCCTCGCCGACCTCAACGTCGGCGGTGCCAGGCGCAAGGTGATCCTGCACGCGCCCAAAAACGGGTTCTTCTACGTCATCGATCGCGCCACCGGAAAGCCGATCAGCGCCGAGCCGTTCGTCGACGACATTCGCTGGGCCAAGGGCATCGACCCCAAGACGTGGCGGCCGATCGACGTCGCCGGCAACCGCTATGTCGATACGCCCTTTCTCAACAGCCCGGGACCGCCGGGCGGCCACAATTTTCAGCCCATGGCCTACAGCCCGCAGACGCGGCTGGTCTATATTCCGACGTCGAAGAACTACTGGTTCTACAAGCCCAATCAGGCGCCCGCGCATGGCGCGCCGATCGATGCGCCCGCCAACATGCCGGCGCCCGACAACTACCTCCAGGCCTGGGACCCCGTCGCCAAGCGGCAGGTGTGGCGCGTCGATGCCAAGGATGCGCGGCTGGACGTGGGCGGCGGCGGCGTGCTGGCGACGGCAGGCAACCTCGTCTTTCAGGGCCGCGGCGAGATCGTCGGCGAAATGGTGGCGATGAAGGCGGATACCGGCGCGGTGCTGTGGCGCTACCCCATGCCCAACTCGGTGATGGCCGCGCCGATCACCTATCGGGTCAACGGCGTGCAATATGTCGCGGTATCGACGGGTGCGGGCGGGCCGACGCTGTTCGGGTCGAACACGCCCCCGCGTGAGCGTCAGGCCGGGCGGATGGTCGTGTTCCGCCTGGACGGCAAGGCCAAGCTGCCTGACCCGCCGCCGCTTGCCGGCCCGGCAACCGAGATCACGGAGACCTTTGCCGCGGCCGATGTCACCAAGGGGGCGGGCCTCTATGCCGCCAATTGCGGACGCTGCCATGGCCTGGGCACCCGCGCGTCGAACATCCTGCCCGACCTTCGCCGATCGCCGATCACCGCCGACAAGGATGCGTGGAAGGCCGTGCTGATCGACGGCGCGCTGACCGACAACGGCATGGTCAGCTTCGCCGACAAGCTGTCGCCCGCCGATGCCGAGGCGATCCGCGCTTGGGCGGGCACCGAAGCCAAGAAGCTCGCCGCGAACCAACGCGCCGGCCGATCCGAGCGCTGAACCATCACAAGGGAGAGACCATGAAGACCATCGCCGCCGCCACCGCGCTACTGCTCGCTGCCGTCGCCAGCCCTGCCACCGCGCAGGTCAGCCCGCAGGAATATGCGGTTGCGCGAGCCGAGATCGTCAACCTGTCGAACCGGCTGATGATCGCGTTCGACGCGCAGGATGCGGACAGCTACGCCAATGGCTTCTCGAAGGACGCCAAGCTGGACTTTATCGGCGGCATCGCGAACGGCCGCCCGGCGATCCGCAAGATGATGGCCGATTGGTGGGGGAAGATCGGCGGCGCGGCCACCGTCCCGGCCGATGCCACGTCGCGCCCGCGCAACCACCATTTCGTGGTGAACCACGACATCACGATCGACAAAGGCGGCAGGACGGGGACCGGCCGCGTCTATTGGTTCGCGCTGACCAACCGCACGCCGCAGAAGGACGTGCAGCCCCTCTATTTCGGCCATGTCATCGAGCATTACGTCAAGGAGGACGGCAAGTGGCTGTTCTCGAAGCGCGAAGTGTTCAACGAGTCGCTGACCAACCGCGCGGTATTCTATCCTGAGCTGGGTGAAACCGACCCGCGTAAGCCGAAGCCGTGAGGCTGATTGGCCAACCCTGATCGTCATCCCGGGCTTGACCCGGGATCCCGCTTCTTCCCGTGGTTTGAAGAAGAAGCGGGACCCCGGATCAAGTCCGGGGTGACGATAAGAGGATGGGCGTCCGCCCTCTTACTTCTTCGGGTATTTCGCCTCACGGCTGCGGATGACGTCGGGGTTCACCGTCCAGGGCGCGCGCATGTTGTAGGCCGACGCGATGAACACCGCCTCGACGCCGGTGATCATTCCGTCCTCCAGCTTGAAGCTCTCGAGTAGCGCCCAGCTGTGCGGTTCGCGAAAGATCGAGCGGGCGGGGGTGCCGTCGGTCAGCGTGTACTGGTCCATGACGCCCTTGTGATCGATGAATCCCCGCGCCATCACCATGCAGCGATATTCGTCGACCAGGAACAGGTCTCGGTCGCGCACCCGCTCGTTGAACAGGTAGCGGCCCGACTTGAAGCCCTTCTCGATCTCGGGAAAGTTCAGGCCATTCTCGGTGCGGGTCGCGGTCGGCGAGAAGCGGGTGCCGCGGATCTCGCCATTGTTGTTTTCCAGCGTCTCGAAATAGCCGTCGGCCAGGCGCACCATCTCCGCGCGCGGCCGGCATTTGGCCTTGGGCACCGGCTGGTTGAGGTGCGGCGAGCGCTGGAACTTGTCGAAGTCGGCAATGGGCGTGGGCGGCGCCGACAGGTTCCGCTTGGTCGAGATGACGTGCTCGATCTCGGTGACGAGCTCGCCTTCGACCTTCAGCCGCACCGCCAGATAGCCGGGCGTGTCGTTCTGCATGATGCGCGTATAGATGCCGACTTGACCGTTGACCGGGTCGGACAGCGTCAGCGGCTCGCCTACCTCTGCCGTCACCGTGTCCCAGGTGGCATCGGGGAACGGCATCTCGACGAAGTTCTCGCTGAAGCGGACCCGGCGGGAGATCGGCGCCTTGGAAGGGTCGTGCGCGAGATAGGCGGCGCGATACTGGTCGCCTATCTTTTCGAGGCATATCCGATCGCAGCCTGGATTGGGCTCGCGGCGCTGTGCCGGCGCGGCGGCGATGCCGACAAGCGCCGCGGCGCAGAGCAGGGTGGCTTTCAACATCGGACGCATGGCGCTCTCTCTCCCGTGATGATGATCGTTCCGGTCTGCCGCAGCCGATCCGGCGCCTCAACGACGCGCTGGCCGGGTGCGCTCGCCGGCGTGACGCCGTTCCTCAGCGGGCAAGCAGGTGCCGAAAACGAGGACGCATCAGGCGCGTAGCAGTCCGGCCATCGTCTCCCGCGCCCGGCGATTGGGATCGCTCACCGCGCTGGTGCCGGTGTCGAACAACATCGTGTCGCGCCGCTTGGGTTCGTAGCGCGGCCATCGTGGCAACGCGCCGCCGTTGGGATCGCCAGTGGCGGCGAAGCGAACCCAAGCCTCGCTCATCGTCCGCGCGAGCCGCACCGGCGCATCGCCCGGCCCCAGCAGCGCTCGGCTCGCCTCCGGCGTGTCGAACAACAGCGAGCCTTCCAGCGTGTGCAACGCGCCAAGCTTCCCGCCAAGCGCCGGGCTCTGATAGTCGAGGCGGTAGGCATAGGTGGTGCCGCCCGCCGCGGCGTGCCGATCCGCCTGCGCGGTGACGGGCAGCGCCAGCGAATAGTCCGAGAACGCCTGAAGATAACGGCGCGCGGGCGTCGCGTCCGGATAGGCGCGGGCATAGGCCGCAAGCACCGCCGGCGCCGCTTCGCCCGCGAAGTCGCGAACGCGCGCCTCGTATCCCGCCTCGTCGAGCGTGAATGCGGCGGGATCGTTGCCCCAGAAGAAGCTCATCTCCTGCGCGTTGCATCCGATGAGCATCGGGATCGCTGCGGTGCCCGGCGCCGCGCCGGGTGAGAACGGGTGCTGGGGCAGCCATTTGCGATCGATCACCGGGGCGAAGCAGGGCAGGTCGATGAAGCGCGTCGGCTTCATCGCGGCTGCCACCGCGTGATAGCCGGCGAGCAGCCGATCGGCCGGGATCGTCGCAAGGTCGCGAACCTGCGCGTTGGTCAGCCCGACCTCGCGCAGCAGCCGCTCGGTCACGGCACTCGCCGTATCGCGTTCCATGAAGCGCAGCCCCGGCCCGCTCTGCACGCCTGCGCGCGCGAACAGACCGCGGGCGGGCGGGCTCGCCATCAGGAAGCTCGTCTTCATGCCGCCGCCGGAGGTGCCGAACACCATGACCCGAGAAGGGTCGCCGCCGAACGCCGCGATATTCTCCCGAACCCAGCGAAGCGCCGCGGCGATGTCGAGCATGCCGGCATTCCCCGCCTCGGCAAACTCGCCGCCCGCCAGATCGGCGAGGTGGGTGTAGCCAAAGGCGTTGAGACGGTGATTGATGCTGACCACCACTGCATCGCCGCGTCCGGCGATGCCGCTGCCGTCGGTCGTCGATCCGGTTCCGCCGTAGAAGAAGCCGCCGTGCAGCCAGACCATGACCGGCCGTTTGCGTCCGTCGTTCAGCGCTGGCGTCCAGACGTTGAGGAACAGACAGTCCTCGCTCTCGGGCAATTTCGGCGGCGGGGCTGCGTTGGCGGGGCGCGGCAGCTGCGCGAGGATGACATAGGGCGGGCCCGGCGGCGGGTTCGCGTTGGTCTGCGGCGCGCTGGCGCCGGGTGTCAGCGCGTCTCGAATGCCGGCCCAGGCCGCGGGCGCGCGCGGCGCCTGGAAACGGTCGGCGGCGGCATAGCGGATGCCGCGAAACACAAGACAGTTGGCCGCACGCGCCCCGCGCAGCTTGCCCTGAGCCGTCTCGACGATCGGTTCGGTGGTCGTCGCCCGCGCGATCGGCGCGGTCATCAGGAAGCCTGATGCCGCAGCGGCGGCCAGTACGTCTCGCCTCGAAGCGGTCGGTGCGTCGTCTTCGGCCATCGATCGTCATCCGCCATGGTCAGAACTATCCGTGCAGTCCTGGCCCGTATGACAGCTCGGCGCCTCGGCCGTTTGTGATGCAACGCCTCCCGGTGCGACTGTCAGCGAACCCGGTGCGGAGTGCTGTCAATCTACTGCGAACCCGTCTCGGCGCGCTGCGTGTCTATCTTTGGGGATGGCAGCCTGGCTGGCGAGGATCGCCGCTCCGCAAGTGCTGCGGGCCGTCGTGCCTTGTACGATTATGGGCGGTAAGATGGCGCTTCTGTCTGGCAGCATTGAGGGAGGTGCTGTCAGTCTAACGCGAACCCGTCTCTGCACGATGCAGGCTGGTCTTTGAGAGCAGTGGGCTAGCTCGCAACCGTTCCCCACTCAGCGAAGGCAGCTTAGCGGCGTTCCTTGTAGGTTTGGCGGTCGACGAGATGACGTTCGAGGCTGAAGTGGTTGTGGACGTTGGCGTGCACGCTGGCGAACTTCTGCAGCGTCTTCATCTGCCGGAACCGCAGCATTGCTCGCTCACGTCGTCGAAAGGGAAGGTGGCTGTTTTCCACCCGGTTGTTGGCCCAGCGCCCAATTTCCTGCTTCTGCCGGTTGCCGAGCTCATCCATCGCGGCACCGTACGAACGAAGCCCGTCGGTGATGATTGTTCCAGGAGTGCCATGGCGCTTCAGCGCCTTCTTCATGAAGGTGAGAGCGGCCTTCTTATCTCGAGTGCGGGTGACGTAACTCTCCAGCACCTCGCCCTCGTGATCGACGGCTCGCCACAGATAGACCATCTCGCCATTAAGCTTCACGTACATTTCGTCGAGATGCCACTGCCAGTGTCGGGAGCTGCGCATGCGGCTGATGCGCTGGCGCCGAATGTCGCCGGCAAACAGTGGCCCGAAGCGGTTCCACCAGAGCCGTACAGTCTCATGGCAGATGTCTATGCCCCGTTCGAACAGCAGGTCTAAGGCGTCGAACGGCTGAGCACCTGCTTCGAAGGGTCCTGTTGAGCGCGGCGATGCAATGGTCGTTTTCGCGAACCGCAACTCACAAACAGTGAGCCATCGGCCAGTCGGTCACAGGAGCCCAAATCTATCTCGCACCGTTCGGCCCTGTTTTCGGATTCGGTACCGCCACCGAATGGCACAGAGAATCTTAGCCGATTTTCCGTATTCCCAGTTTGCAGGTGACTCACTGCAGTACCCAACCGAATTGGAATTGCGCAAAAATGGGCGCCTTCGCGCCGATTTCCCTAGCGTTCTGAACGGCTTGAGACTGGTTGGCGGAGCGGGAGGGATTCGAACCCTCGATACGGTTTTGCCGTATACTCACTTTCCAGGCGAGCGCCTTCGACCACTCGGCCACCGCTCCGCTTCGCTGGATGGCGCCGCTTAGGCGAGCGGACGCCATCCTGCAAGCGGCGGGATTGCGTGGGGAGCGGGGGCGTGCGACGTTTCGGTGATGTCGATCCTTGCCGCGCTGATGCTGCTCCAGGCCCAGGCCGCTCCAACCCCGCCGCCCGAGCCGCCGACGCCGGGGTCGATCGTCGCCGCGGCGCCGCGATCGGAGTGGCGCGCGATCAGCCCGCGCGACCTGCTGGTCATCGATCTGGCGCCGAAGGGCAGGGCGGCGAGACGAGTCGTCATCCAGCTCGTGCCGGCGCCGTTCGCGCTAGGATGGACCGCGAACATCCGCACGCTCGCCGCGGCGCACTGGTGGGACGGGACAGCGGTGGTGCGCGTCCAGGACAATTACGTCGTTCAGTGGGGGGATCCGACCGAGAAGAAGCCGCTCCCTGCCGGGATCGCGACGGTGCCCGAGCGCGCTTATCTGACGCCTCTCGATACGGTTGCGGAGGCGCGATCGCCGATCGAGGCGCGCGATCTTCCCGAAACGCGCTCGCGTGCCAAGTGGCTGTCCGACATCGCGATCGGCGGCACGGTGACGAAGGCGGCGAGAGAGGGGTGGCATGAGCGCGACAGCTATGCCGAGTGGGTCGAGGTGATCGACGGTTGGCCGATCGCGACCGACGACAAGAATGCCTGGATGCCACATTGCTATGGCATGGTGGGCGTCGGGCGGAACCTGTCGCCGGATACGGGCTCGGGCGCCGAGCTCTATACCGTCATCGGTCAGGCGCCGCGGCACCTGGACCGCAACATCGCGATCGTGGGCCGCGTGATCGCCGGGATGGAGCATCTGTCGAGCCTGGCGCGCGGGACGGGCGATCTCGGCTTCTACAAGACGCCGGGCGAGCGGACGCCGATCGTGCGCGCGCGGCTGGCGAGCGAGCTTCCCGCGGCGGAGCGACCGGCGTTCGAGATGCTCGCGACCGACAGCGAAACGTTCGCGCGCTATGTCGCGGCGCGAGCCAATCGGCGCGACAGCTTCTTCAACGTGCCCGCCGGCGGCGTCGATATCTGCAACCTGCCGGTGCCGATCCGACCGGCCAAGTAAGGCTCAGAGCGATCCGGCGACGATGTTCACCGTGATCGCGAGCACGCCCAGGTTGAAGAAGAAGGCGAGCAGGCCCTGGATGGTGCTCGCGCGGCGGATGCGCGGACCGGTGATCTCGATATCGGCGGTCTGGCACGTCATGCCGATGACGAGCGCGAAGCTGGCGAAATCGGCGAAGTCGGGGGTGCCGCCGCCGGGCAGCGAAATGCCGCCATGATCGCCCCCGTCCTTGTCGGCATCGTAATAGAGCCGCGCATAGTGGAAGGCGTAGACGAGGTTGGCGAAAGCCCAGGCGATGACCTCGGTTGCGATCGCCAGCGGCTCGGCACCGGGGATGCGGCTGTGGTGATCGCCGAGCAGGTCGACGACCGCGACGAGGACGGCGATCGCGATCAGCCCTGCCAGCAGGAGGACGAAGAGCCGGCCGCCATCGTCGCGAAGCGCCCGCGCGCGAAGGCCGGCGGGGTCGCTGCCGATCCGCCACAGCGGCAGCGTGCCGAGGATGAAGGTCAGCGCGGCCAGATCGAACGCCGCGACGAAGGCGATGGCGAGCGGCCAGCCGGCAACGAGCGCGGCGGCGAACGCGATCCCGAGCAGCGCCAGGAAAGCGAGAAAGCGCGGATGGGGCATGCGCGTGTGCATCGCCTCTGCATCGGCGCCTCGGCTTTCGCGTGCAAGCGGTGCGATCAGACCGGCGTCGGCTTCAACGACCAGCGCAGCGGCGTAAGTTGTCCGGCGGTCAGCGTCCGGACATTGAGGCCCGGTCTGTCGGCGAACGGCGCATCAGGCCCAAGCGCGGCCAGCGCGGCGGTAAGGTCGCGCCGGCCGCTTTCCCATCGCTGCGCCGCCGAACCGGGCGAGAAGTCGAAGGCCTTGCCGCTGACCTCCTGAGCCTGGTCCGCATAGGCAAGATAGAGCAACTCGACCCGTCTCGCGCTGCCTGCTTCGACGCGCGCGTCATGGATCGCTTGCCAGGCGGCAATGGAGCGGCGGCTCTGACTGGCGAACATCAGGTCCTGCGCGCGCGACAGCGTCTCGCCCAGCGTACGCGGGGCGGCGGCGCGGAGCGGCAGCAGGTCGATCGCGATGCAGAGCAACGGCCGATCGCTCGCTTCCGCCAGCACGATGTCGAGCGGCAGATTGGCCGAGATACCCGCATCGGCGAACAGCCGGCCGTCGATCTCGACAGGCGCGAAGGCGGGCAGGAGTGCGCTGCTTGCGCGGATATGGTTCGGGGTCAGACGGTGGGCGCGATTGTCGAAGACGACGTCCTCCCCCGTCTCGACATCGATCGCTGTCGCCGAATAGCGGATCGTGCCGCCGTTCAACGCATCGAAGTCGACGAGTTGCTCGAGCGTCGCTGCCAGCGGACGCGTGTCGTAGAGGCTGGACGGCTCGTCGATCCCGAACGGGTTCCACCAGGGGCCATAGAGGTGGCGCGGCGTAAACATGCCCGGCCGCCCACCGGTGAATGCGGCGAGCGCGGCGGCGGTGCGACGAGCGGTGTCGAACACGTCCGCGGTGCCCACCGGGTCGGGTTGCCACATCGCGCGAAGCCGGGTGAGCCGCTGGTCGGCGGGGCTCCCGCACAGGATCGCGCCGTTGATCGACCCTCACGACGCGCCCACGACCCAGTCAGGTTGCCAGCCATGGTCAAGCAGCGCCTCGATCGCGCCCGCCTGATAGGCGCCGAGCGCATTGCCGCCGCTCAACACCAGGGCGAGGCTGAAATCGCGTTCGACCAAGCGACCCTCCGACCGTCATCTCGCAAGTGCGAGATGCTACGCACGGATCAAGCCCGGGCGATGCCAGAGGTTCCGCTCAACGTATTGAAACGTTGAAGACTTTAGCGACCCACCCAGTCAGCCACTTCGGTCGCGACCTGGTTCGCCGCCTGGTTCAGGCCCGTGGCGGCGTTGGTCGCGTCGATCGCGCTCACCGGCACGCGCGCCTCGAAACGGCGCTTGTCGAAGGTGGTCGCGTCCTTGCGGAGCAGCGAGGCGTCGAAAGTGACGACCGCGGTGCTGGTTATCGCGTCGAGGCCGAAGTTGCGCAACTCGCCCGTCAGCTGCGCGCCGGGATCGACGTTCGACTGGCGGCCGGAAAGGACGACATAGCCCGACCGCGCCGTCACCGTATCCGACAGGAGCCGCGCGAACAGCCGCGCGGGCGGTTCGACCCACTGCGCGTCCTTGACGTACGCGATGTTGGTGTCGGTCGAACGGACCGGCACGCGCGTCACCGCGATCTCCTGCGGCGTCGAGGGCACGCGAATGGTGATGTTGCGCGCCTGGCCGCTGTTGGCGGCGGCGCCCACCGGCACCGGCGTCGCGGGCGACAGCGTCAGGAGCGAGGGCGGCGGCTCCGCGCCGAAGCGGATGCACGCCGCGAGCGGGAGCGTCAGCAGGATGGCAAGCTTCTTCATCATCATGCTCCCTTACTTGGCTTCATAATCGGGCAGCTTGGACGAGCCCACCAGCGAGCCCGCCCCCCCGCGATTAACGCGCTCGGCGACGTCCGCCAGCGCCTCGGTCAGCGTGCGCAGGTCGGAGACGAGCTGGCCGACCTCGGGCACCGTCTGCTTGGAGAACGCCTGGAGGCCGGGCCGGGCGTCGCCGATCGCGGAATCGAGCGTCTCGGCGCTCTTCTGGGCCGAGGCGATCGCCTTGTTGAGGTTCTGCATCGCCGGCTTCACATCGTTCGCGAGCACGCCGTTGGTCGTCTGCGCCAGGTCGCCGATCTGCTGCGCGGCGACACCCGCCTTCTGGATGGCGACGCGCGTCTCGGCCATCGTCGCGGCGATCTCGGGCCCGCGATCGGCGAGCGCGTCGGTCAACCGCTGCGTATTGGCGAGGATGCCGGCGATGGAGTTCTGGTTGCGGTCGGACAGAAGCTCGGTCAGCCGCTCGGTCAGCGTCGAGATGCGCTCCAGGAGCTGCGGCGCCGAACTGAGGATCGCGCCGAGCCCGCCCTGACGCGTCGGGATGACCGGGATGCCAAACGGGCACGCCTTGGTCGAATCGCCCGGCGGGCAGCCGATCGGCGGCGCGCCCTTGACCGCGCCGTCGAGCGAGACCTGACTGACGCCGGTGAAGCCGATACCCTGGATCGTTGCGGTGGTCCCCTCGAGGATCGGCACGTCGTCGTTGACGCGAATGCGCACGCGCACGAACTGCGGGTCGGGCTTGAACAGCGCGATGTCGGTGACCTGGCCCGACGGCACGCCGGAGAAGCTGACCGGCGACCCCTTGTTCACGCCGTCGACCGCCTGCTTGAAGAAGATGTCATACTCCTTCTCGTTCCCGCCCGACAGGCGAGCCAGCCAGACGGTGAACAGCGCGAGCATCGCCAGCAGGATCAGGACGACCGCGCCGACAAGGACATGGTTGGAGCGAGTTTCCATGACTTACCTCGGTTCCGCTGGCGCGGGGGCAGGGGTTGGGTGCTGAGCGGCGGCGCGGTCGGCGCTGTCGACGGCGGCTCTCCCGCGGGGGCCGTTGAAATATTCCTGGATCCACGGGTGATCGAGCGCGAGCAGTTCCTCGATCGTGCCGACGGCGATCACCTTCTTGTCGGCCAGCACGGCGACGCGGTCGCAGATGGCGTGGAGCGTGTCGAGATCGTGGGTAATGAGGAAGACGGTGAGGCCGAGCGCGCGCTGGAGGCTCTTGGTCAGCTCGTCGAAGGCGGCCGCGCCAATGGGGTCGAGGCCGGCGGTCGGCTCGTCGAGGAACAGCAGTTCGGGATCGAGCGCGAGCGCGCGGGCGAGGCCGGCACGCTTCTTCATGCCACCCGACAGCTCGGCCGGATATTTGGGGCCGGCTTCGGCGGGAAGCCCGGTCATCACCACCTTGTAGTTGGCGATTTCCGCCAGCAGCGCGGGGGAGAGGTCGGGATAGAATTCCCGCAGCGGCACCTGAACATTCTCGGCGACGGTCAGTGTCGAGAACAGCGCGCCGCCCTGGAACAGCACGCCCCAGCGCTTGCGGATCTCGACCGCCTCGGTCTCCTCGCGGCCGATCGTCGGCTCGCCGAAGACATGGATGTCGCCGTCCGCCGGGCTCTGGAGCCCGACGATTGAGCGCATCAGCACCGACTTGCCCGTACCCGATCCGCCGACCACGCCCAGGATCTCGCCGCGGCGAACCTCCAGGTCGAGATTCTCGTGGACGACCTGCTCGCCGAAGACGTTCTTGAGGCCCTCGACACGGATGATCGGCTCGCCGTCGCGGCCGTTGGAAACCGCGTTCATATCCAGCCGATCCAGGTGAAGAAGACCGCGAAGAACGCGTCGAGGACGATGACGAGGAAGATCGCCTGCACCACTGCGCTCGTCGTGCGAAGGCCGACCTGCTCGGCATCGCTTTCGACGAGCATGCCCTGGAAGCAGCCCGACATGGCGATGATCGCGCCGAACACCGGCGCCTTGACTAGGCCGACATAGAGGTCGGTGATCGGCACGACCTCGCGGATGCGCTGGATGAAGGTGATCGGCGGAATGTCGAGGCTGACCCAGCAGAGGAGGCAGCCGCCGATGATCGCGACCAGCGACGCATAGAAGCCGAGGAGCGGCATCAGCAGCACGGCGGAGAGCACGCGCGGGAGCACCAGCGCCTCCATCGGGCTGACGCCGATTGTGCGCATCGCGTCGATCTCTTCGGTCAGCTTCATCGTGCCGAGCTGTGCCGCGAACGCCGAGCCCGACCGGCCCGCGACCATGATCGCGGTCATCAGCACGCCAAGCTCGCGAAGGGTGATGCGGCCAATCAGGTTGATCGTGAACACCTCCGCGCCGAACTGGCGAAGCTGCACCGCGCCCTGCTGCGCGATGACGATACCGATCAGGAAGCTCATCAGCCCGACAATGCCGAGCGCGGAGACGCCGACGACCTCGAACCGGTGGACCGTCGCGTTGAAGCGGAAGCGGCTGGGATGGCGAACGACGTTGGCAAAGGCGATCGCGGTCGCGCCCATGAAGCCGAGCAGGCCATAGAGCGTCCGCCCGGCGGTCGCGACCGCGGCGCCAACCTCGTCCAGAACGCGCAGGCCCGAGGGGAGCGGCTTGGCTGGCACGGCGACGGGGCGGTCGGCATCGACCACCTGCGCCATCAGCCGCTCGCCATCACCCTGAAGCCCGACGATCTCCGCCCCGCGATCACGCGCGAAGCGGTGGACCACCCATGCGCCGACAGTGTCGATGCGATCGACGCCGGACAGGTCGAGGGTGCGGGCGCTGCCGCCCTCCGCGTCGAGGCGCGCAGGCAGATCGCCCAACCGCGCGAGCGACAGGTCGCCCGAAAAGCGGATCGTGTCGCCGCCCGCGCCATCGCGGGCGAAATCGGCTTGTCGCGTCATTGCCCGCCCTCATCGTTGATTTGCACTGGATCGGCAAGCGCGCAGCCGTATTGACGCGTTCCATGGTCCGCATCGCAATTTACGACATGGACAAGACGATCACCCGCGGACCGACCTGGACGCGGTTCCTGATCGCGGGCGCGCAGCGCCGGGCGCCGTGGCGACTGGTCCTGCTGCCGCTCGCCGGGGTTGCGGCGCTCGGTCATCCGCTGCGGCTGGTCGATCGGGCAGGGCTCAAGCGGGTGACGCAGCGGCTGATGCTCGGCAGTCGGCTGAGCGCGGCGGACGTGCGCGAGCTTGTCGACGCCTTTGCCGACACGATCGACCGCGACGAGGTGATGGCCGAGGCGCGCGACCGGATCGAGGCGGACCGCGCGGCTGGGTATCGCCTCGTCCTCGCGACCGCGTCGTACCGCTATTACGCGGAGGCGATCGCCGCGCGGCTCGGCTTCGATGCGGTGGTCGCAACCGAAGTGCGGCGTGACGACGCGGGTGACGTGGTGAGCGGCGTCGCGGGCGAGAATTGCTATGGCCCCGCCAAACGGCGAATGGTCGAAGCGTGGCTGGCCAAGCAAGGCGTGGACCGTGGCGGGGCGCATATCCGCTTCTATAGCGACCATGTCAGCGACGTGCCGATGCTGGAAGCCGCGGACGAGCCGTTCGCGGTCAATCCGCACGCGCCGCTGCGCAAGCTGGCCGCGGCACGCGGCTGGCCGGTGCTCGACTGGACCTGACCTGCCGTGCTCCCGCGAAGGCGGGAGCCCAGAGTCACGAACGGGGCGTTTGCGGCCCTGGGCTCCCGCCTTCGCGGGAGCACGGTTATCGTTCGCGCAGAGGCGCAGAGAGCGCAGACACGGTTTCGTATCGGGCGCGCGCAGCGCCTTGATGCTTGGGGTCGAGGCGCTGCGCGCAGTCGCCTGCGCTGACTTCTCTGCGCCTCTGCGCGAATCCAACATCATCACAGCGCCCCCTCGACCGCGTGGAGGACGAGGCCGACGGAGCCGCCGACGAGCGTGCCGTTGATGCGGATGTACTGGAGGTCGCGGCCGACGGCGTTTTCCAGCCGCATCGTGATCGTCGCGACGTCCCACCCGCGGATCGTGTCGCTGACCAGCCGGACGATCGCGTCGCCATAGTCGGACGCCGCGCCCACCGCCGCGCGGCGAGCGAAGCGATTGATCGTACGGGCGAGCAGCGGATCGCCCTGGAGCGTGGTGCCGAGTGCGGCGAGCGCCTCGCCCAGCTTGCCGGCGAGCAGCGTGTCGGGATCGCGGACCATGCGCAGCATCCCGCCGCGCATCCGCTCCCAGATCCCCTGCCACCAGTCGCCGAGCGCGGGATTGTCGAGCAGTTCGGCCTTGAACGTCGCCACCTTTGCCTGCGTGTCGGGATCGTGCTGAAGGTCGTGGGCGAGGCTGGCGAGCCCTTCCTCAGCCTTGGCGCGGAGCGGATGGGCGGGATCCTCGGCCATGTCGTGGATGAGTTTGTTGAGGCCGCCGATGATCTTGTTCGCCAGGGTTTCGTCCAGGCCCGTCCAGCGCATGATCGAGCCCGAGCGCTCGTGCACCATCGCGCGGACCAGATGCTCATTGGCCTCCAGCACCTTGGCCGCCCAGCGGACGATGCCGTCGAGCAGGGGCACGTGGCGGCCGTCGGCGATCGCCGCCTCCAGCGCCTGGCCGATCAACGGCGAGACGTCTAGGTCGCGAAGCTGGTTGGACAGCGCGCCGCGGACCATGCCGCCCAGCCGCTCCTGATCGAGCGATTCGAGCATGTCGGCGGCGAGGCGGGAGGCGCCGTAGCGAAGGCGCGTGGCGCTCGCGGCGCCGGCGGGTTCGGCGAGCCAGCGGCCAAGCGCGGCGGCGACGTCGATCCGCTGCATCCGCCGCGCGACGACGGCGGGGATCAGGAAGTTGGTGCGCAGGAAGCTGCCGAGCTGGTCGCCGATCCGGTCTTTGTTCCGGGGCACGATCGCGGTGTGCGGGATGGGCAGGCCGAGCGGATGGCGGAACAGCGCGGTGACCGCGAACCAATCGGCAAGCCCGCCGACCATCGCCGCCTCGGCAAAGGCCTGAACATAGCCCCATGCGGGATGCACGCCCGCCTGCGTCCGCGCGAACAGGAACAGCACCGCCATCGCCACCAACAGGCCGGTGGCGACGCGGCGCATGCGCACCAGCGCGATCGGGGCAGCGTCTCCTGCCCCGGGGACGCGCAACGGACGATTCATGTCCGCAACAATCCCCGAAGCCGGTTTAGGTTCAAGCGGTTCGCCGAACCCTTTCGAGTTACTCCGCCGGCTGCGACCCAGTGTCCGGGCGATAGCCGATGCGGCCGCCGGGCTGATGGTCGAGGAGCGGCGGGCCACCCTCGACATCGTCGCCGGGACGATAGGTGAGCAGCCGCTTCGACAGGCGCGGGCCGACCCAGCGCTCGATCGCGATCGACAGGCTGAAGGTCGCGGGGACGATCAGCAGCGTCAGGATCGTCGAAAGCGTCAGGCCGCCGATCACGGTGATGCCCATCGGCGCGCGCCACGACCCGTCGCCCGACAGGGACAGCGCGGTCGGCACCATGCCCGCGACCATCGCCACCGTGGTCATGACGATCGGCTGCGCGCGCTTGTGCCCGGCGTCGATGATCGCCGTCATCTTGTCGACGCCCTTGCCCATCTCCTCCAGCGCGAAGTCGATGAGGAGGATCGAGTTCTTGGCGACGATGCCGAGCAGCATCAGCAAGCCGATATAGACCGGCATCGAGATCGGCTGACCCGTGACCCACAGCGCGAGCAGACCGCCGAGCGGCGCGAGCAGCAGCGAGCCCATGTTCACGAAGGGCGGCATCACCCGCTTGTAGAGGAGCACCAGCACCGCGAGCACGAGGAGGATGCCCGACACCACCGCGATGATGAAGTTCGCGATCATCTCGTTCTGGAACTTGCTCTGGCCCAGCGTCAGCCGATTCACGCCGATCGGCAGGTTCTTCATCGTCGGCAGGTTGTCGATCGCCTTCATCGCGGTGCCGCTGACGACGCCGGGGGCGAGGTCGGCACCGATGTTGAGGCGGCGCTGCTGGTTGACGCGGTCGATGCGGGTGGGCCCGGCGCCGAAACCGATGTCGGCAATCACCGACAGCGGCACCGCGCCGCCCGACTGCGTCTGGACAGGCAGGTTCTGGATCGTCGACAGCCGCTCGCGCGCATTCTGGTCGAGCGCGACGCGGATCGGGATCTGACGATCGTTGAGGCCGAAACGGGCGCTGTTCTGGTCGATGTCGCCCAGCGTCGCGACGCGGATCGCGCTGGAGAGCGCGGCGGTGGTCACGCCCATGCTGGCGGCCAGGTCCATGCGCGGACGGATGACGATTTCCGGCCGCTGGAGGTCGCCCTGCACGCGCGGCGCGACGACGCTGGGCAGGCGGCCCATCTCCTCCATGATCTTGTTGGCGGTCTCGGCGAGCAGGACGGGATCCTCGCCGCCCAGCGTGATCGTCAGGTCGCGGCCCGAGCCACCCCAGCCGCCCTGCGCGCGGAAATTGACGCGCGCGTCGGGGATCGCCGCGAGCGTCGGCGCCAGGCGGCGCTCGAACTCGTTGCTCTTTTCCTTGCGCCCGTCGGCGAGCATCGCGGTCACGCGCCCGTTGCCGACGAAGCTTCGCGCATAGGTGTCGGTGACGATGTCCTCTTTCGCCAGGATCTGCTGGACGCGCTGGACGACGGCGTCGGTCTGGGCGAGCGTGGTGCCGGGCACCATCTCGATCATCGCGGTGACGTCGTCCGAATCCTGCGTCGGCTGGAAGGTCTGGGGCAGGACGGTGAACATGACGAGCGTCAGCGCCAGCGACGCGGCGCCGGCGCCGACCACCCACACGCGGTGGTCGAAGATCGGCGCGATCAGCTTGCGCCACCAGCCGCCCTTGGCCGCGAAGGCGGTCGCCCGCTCATGGCGGAGCGACCAGCGCAGGATGCCGACATAGGCGTCCATGACCCGGCCCTCGCCATGCTCGGCATGCCCCTTGGCCTTGAGGAAATAGGCGGCGATCATCGGCGTGATGAGGCGCGCAACCGCCAGGCTGACCAGCACCGCTGCGACGACGGTCAGGCCGAAATTCTTGAAATACTGGCCCGAGATGCCGGGCATCAGGCCGACCGGCAGGAACACCGCGACGATCGCCATCGTCGTCGCGAGCACGGCCAGGCCGATCTCGTCCGCGGCGTCGATCGATGCCTGATAGGCGGACTTGCCCATGCGCATGTGCCGGACGATGTTCTCGATTTCCACGATCGCGTCGTCGACCAGCACGCCCGCGACCAGGCTGAGCGCCAGCAGCGTCATCTGGTTGAGCGTGAAGCCCAGCATGTCCATGAACCAAAAGGCGGGGATCGCCGACAGCGGGATGGCGAGCGCCGAGATCGCGGTCGCGCGCCAGTCGCGCAGGAAGAAGAAGACGACGATGACGGCGAGCACCGCGCCCTCGACCATCGCCATCAGCGCGCTGTGATACTGGTCCTCGACGTACTTGACGTTGTTGAACAGCTTTTCGAAGCGGACCTTGGGGTTGCGCTCCTGAAGTGCCTTCAGCTTCTCGGTCGCGCCGTAGAAGACGTTGACGTCGGAGGCGCCCTTGGCGCGCTTGATGTCGAACGCGATCACCTGGCGCTTGTTGTATTCGGCCTTCGACCGGACCTCGGCATAGCCGTCGATCACGCGGGCGATGTCGGACAGGCGCACGGTGCGGCCGTCGCCGACCGCGATCTGCTGCTGGCCCAGGCTGTAGGCGGTTTCGGCGTTGCCGAGCACGCGCACCGCCTGTTCCGACCCGGCGATCTCCGCGCGGCCGCCGGCGGCGTTCAGGTTCACCTGGCGAAGCTGGTTGTTGACCTGCGTCGCGGTCAGGCCGAGCGCCTGGAGCTTGACGGGGTCGAGGACGACGCGGATCTCACGGTCGACGCCGCCGATGCGCTCGACCGTCGACAGGCCGGGAACCGACAGCAATTCCTTGGCGACGGTGTTGTCGACGTACCAGCTGAGCTGCTCGATCGTCATGTCGGGCGCGATCGCGGTGAAGCTCGCCAGGTCGTTGTCGGTGGTGTTGGCGCGATAGATCTGCGGCTCGAGGATGCCGTCGGGCAGCTCGCTGCGGATCTGGGTGATCGCCTCGCGCACGTCCTGCACCGCGCGATCGATCGGGGTGCCGATCGCGAGCTGGACGACGGTGGTCGACGAGCCTTCCTGAACGTTCGACGAAATCTCGTCGATGCCCTGGAGCGAGCGGACGGCGGATTCGACGCGCTGCGTCACCTGCGTCTCGAGCTCGCTGGGGGCGGCGCCCGGCTGGCTGACGACGACGATCGCGATCGGAAACTCGACGTCGGGCTCGTTGTTGACGTCCATCCGCATGAAGCTGACGAGACCCGCCAGCGTCAGCGCGGCGAACAGGACGAGCGAAGGGACCGGGTTGCGGATCGACCAGGCCGAGATGTTGCGGAAGTTCACCGACCGTTTGTCCTTCGCTTGAGTCTCAGCGCTCGATCTTCACGAGCGTCGGCTTGACCTTCTGACCCGGCGCCAGGAACCCACCCGCGGACAGGACGATGCGCTCGGTGCCGTCGAGACCGCTGGCGATCGACACGCCGCGGTCGGACACCTCGCCGATGCGCACGTCGCGGCGCACGACCTGGTTCTTGGCGTCGACGATATAGACGAAATTGCCCTTGCCGTCGCTCAGCACCGCCGATTCGGGAAGCTGCGGCGCCACCGCGGCACCCGCGACGATTGACGCGCTGGCAAAGCCGCCGGGGCGCAGGCTCTCGGCATAGGGAAGTGCGATGCGCGCGATGCCCTGGCGCGTCTGGGGGTCGATGATGGGCGAGACCTGCCACACCTGACCCTTGACCGCGGTGGTCGAGCCGACCGGCGTCACCTCGGCCGGCGCGCCGGCGCGGACGCGGACGAGGTCGCTCTCGGCGAGCTGGGCGCGCATTTCCATCTGGCCGTCCATCGCGATGCGGAACAGCACGCCCTGGCCGCCGCCGACAATCTGACCCGGCTCGACCGCGCGGGCGAGGACGAGGCCGGAGGCGGGCGACCGAATGTCGAGGCGGCGGTTGCGCGCGCGCGTCTCACCCAGCTGCGCCTCGGCGACCGAGACGCGGGCACGGGCGGCATCGCGGGTGGCGGTGCGGCGCTCGACGTCCGCCTTCGAGATGAAGCCGCGGTCGACGAGCTGCTGGGCGCGGGTCAGTTCCGACTCGGCAATCTCGGCATCGGCGCGTGCGACGCGGACCTGCGCGGCGAGCGATTCGGCGGTTTCGGCCTGGACGCTACGATCGACGGTGGCGAGCACCTGGCCGGCGCGGACCCAGCTACCCGGCTCGACGAGCACGCGGGTGACGAGGCCGCCTTCGCCGACGACGCCGATCGGCATCTCGCGTCGCGCAGCCAGGCTGCCGGTGCCCGAGATGATCGTGCGGACGGTGTCGCGGCCCGGCACGGCGACGCTGATCGAGGGAATCTGCGTCGCGCGGGCGCCGTTGCCCTTCAGCGGGTCGACCTCGACCGGCTTGGGCCGTAGGAAATACCAGGCGGCCAGTGCGGCGACGAGCACCAGCACCACCGCGATGATCCAGCGCTTCCGCCGCGAGGGCGGCGGCGCGCTCGCATCGGTCAGCAGGCGGCCATCGGCATCGATCGTCGAAGTCTCGTAGTTCATCCTGCACCCTTTGCGGCCCGTCACCCCCCAATCGGCGCAGGCACCACGCTTGTTCGCTCAAGCTGTATTATCGGAATAAGTCACCGACCTCAAGCCAGGTTCGATCGCGACATGCTCGATTCCGGTCCTTCGCGCAAGAAGATGCTATAGGAACCGGCGGAATCCTCGCGGTTTCGTTCAGGCTCGGTTGAGGTGCCGGCTGCGAAACGGTCGTCGCCGGAACGTGGCTGAAGGACGACGAGACGATGATGAGGATGATGACCGCAACGCTGATCGCCGCCGCTGCGATGCCGGCGATGGCCGCCGCACAGCAGGTCGCGACGACGCCGATCCTGCCCGACGCGGCGCTGCTCGACGTGGTCGCGGAGGGGCGGTCGGTGCGGACGCCCGACCTCGCCGTCATCGACGCGGGCGTGGTGACGCAGGCGCCGACCGCGGCGGCGGCGCTGTCGGAGAATGCGCAGCGCATGGACCGCGTGCTCACCGCGCTGAAGCGCGCGGGCGTTGCCGACCGCGATGTGCGCACCGCGACGATCAGCCTGTCGCCGCAATATCGCTATGGCGAGAACGTGCCGCCGGTCATCACCGGCTATCAGGCGTCGAACCGCGTCACCGTCCGCTTTCGCGACATCGCCAGGAGCGGGACCATCCTCGACACGCTGGTGCGAGAGGGCGCGAACCAGATCGAGGGTCCAACGCTGACGCTCGCCAACCCGGATGCGGCGATGGACGAGGCGCGTGCCGATGCGATCGCGCGTGCCCGGGCGCGGGCCGAACTCTACGCCAAGGCGGCGGGGCTGCGCGTCGAGCGGATCGTCGCGATCGGAGAGGGAAGCGAGCGCGTCGGCGGCCCGATCCAGCCGCAGATGATGATGGCGCGGATGGACGCGGCGCCCGCGACGCGGATCACCGCGGGCGAGCAGGACATCACCGCCACGGTGACCGTGCGGTTCGTGCTGAAGTGAGGTGCCCGCCGTCCCGGGTTCGACCTCGGGACGGCGGAATCGAAAAAGGGCCGCCGGATCGAACCGGCGGCCCCTTTCTTCGGCCGCAGTGGCGCTGTCCTTAGCGGACGCGGCCGCGACGGACGAGGTTGACGATCGCCAGCAGGATGATTGCACCGACCAGCGAGCTGATGAAGGTGTACAGCGTCACGCCGGCGTTGATCGAGCCGCCGAACAGCAGGCCGCCGACGAACGCGCCGACGATGCCGACGACGATGTTGAGCAGGATACCCTGCTGCGCATCGGTGCGCATGACCATGCTGGCCAGCCAACCAACCACACCGCCGACCACCAGCCAGATGATAAGACCCACGAGATCCATTGTTCCGTCCCTCCGTTACCAGCCCGTCCACACCCGGGCTTCTGGGGGATACGACTCGTTACGCGCTTGAATGTTCCAAACGTGTTTTGATTCAAGTCAAGGGAACTTTGCGGATACTGCATCGGGCCATGAAAATGGGGCGACCCGCATAGCAGGCCGCCCCCAGGGGAGACATCGGCTGTTCCGGACCGATCTCAGTATTTCTGCTGCCGCTCGTAGAGCGAACGATAATGCTGGATGCGGGTGACGCGCAGGCCCGGCATGCCCGAGCGATCGATGGCGCGCTGCCACCCGGCGAATTCCTCGACCGTCAGGCCATAGCGTTCGCACACCTCGTCGACGGACAGGAGCCCGCCATTGACCGCGGCGACCACTTCGGCCTTGCGACGCACGACCCACCGCGTGGTGTTGGGCGGCGGCAGCGTGTCGAGCGTCAGCGGCTCGCCGAGCGGCCCGATCACCTTTGCCGGCCTGATTTTCTGGTTCTCGATCATACCCATACCTCGATCGGGGCGGGGGCCCCCTCTCTTACGCAACCGTAACTACACGCGCCGGTCTAAGATCGGCTAAAATCCCAAGGTAAACATCGCCTTCATCCCTGAACCATGCTGTGCAACATTCGGGCGGTTTCGCGATCGAACGCTCCGGCGGTGCGACCGACCGTCGCCAAACGCACCGCCAGCCGCGCCGTCGGCGTCGCCGCCTGGCGTGCCGCCGCCGAAGCGAGCAGCATCGCCAGACCCGCGACGCCCGGACCTGCGACCGTGTCGCGGGCAAAGCGCCCGTGGCTCAGGTCCATGCTTCGTTACCGTCACGCCGTACCATTCGGCCGGGCTTAAGGGCGATTGCTGAAGGTCGCGTAAAAGCCGACGGATTTTGCATCCGTTTGTCGCCGCGCCTATGTGGGCGGGCGATGATCCTGCCCGATTTCCAGCTTTCCGCGCCCTTGTCGGCGCGCCGTATTGTCGTCGCCATGTCGGGCGGCGTCGACAGTTCGGTCGTGGCGGCGCTGGCCGCGCGGTCGGGGGCGGAGACGATCGGCATCACGCTCCAGCTCTACGACCATGGCGAAGCGACGGCGCGGCCGGGCGCATGCTGCGCCGGACGCGACATCCGCGACGCGCGCGCGGTGTGCGACAAGCTGGGCATCGCGCATTACGTGTTCGACCACGAGACGAGCTTTCGCGAGCAGGTGGTCGACGACTTCGCCGACGAATATCTCGCCGGCCGCACGCCGATCCCGTGCGTGAAATGCAACATGGGGCCCAAGTTCACCGACCTGTTCGCGCTGGCGCGCCAACTGGGGGCCGACTGCCTGGCGACCGGGCACTATGTTCGCCGGGTCGAGGGGGCGCACGGCGCCGAGCTCCACCGCGCGGTCGATCCCGCGCGCGACCAGAGTTATTTCCTGTTCGCGACGACGCGCGTGCAGCTCGATTACCTGCGCTTCCCGCTGGGCGGCCTGCCCAAGGCGGCGGTGCGCGAGCTTGCGGCCGAACTCGGCCTGGGTGTCGCCGCCAAGCCCGACAGCCAGGACATCTGCTTCGTCCCCGACGGCGACTATGCCGGTTTGGTGCGCAAGCTGCGTCCCGAAGCGGCCGAGGGCGGGGCGATCGTCCATGTCGACGGCCGCGTGCTCGGGCGGCATCCGGGGCTGGTGAACTATACGGTCGGCCAGCGGCGCGGGCTGGAGATCGGCGGGCTGGCCGAGCCGCTCTATGTGGTCCGGCTGGATGCCACGGCCAAGCGCGTGATCGTCGGTCCGCGCGCGGCGCTGGCGGTCGGCGCGGCGCGGATCGAAGGGCTGAACTGGCTGGGCGAGGGGGCCGAGGGCGCGGCGATGACGGTCAAGGTGCGCTCGCTGGCGCGGCCCGTGCCCGCGCGGCTGGAGGGCGACCGGGTGCTGTTCGATGCGCCCGAATATGGCGTGGCGCCAGGTCAGGCAGCGGTGCTGTACGCAGGCGACCGCGTGCTCGGCGGCGGCTGGATCGCCGAGACCGAGCCGGCGCGGGTGGTGGAGGCGGCCTGAGGGCCAGCCCGGCGACGGCCGTGGCTACTCCGCCTCGCGCCGCCCCTTGAACCCGGCCGCGACGACGAACCACTCGACCGATCCCTTGCGGCTCGACGGCGGCTTGGCGTGCTTCACGCTGGCGAAGTTGCGCTTCATTTCGGCGACCATCGCGCTGTCGCCGCCGCCGGCGAACACCTTGGCGACGAAGGTGCCGCCTTCGCGCAGCACCTCGCAGGCGAACAGATGCGCCGCCTCGACCAGTGCCGCGGTGCGCAGCGCGTCGGTCTGCGGGTGGCCGACGGTGTTGGCGGCCATGTCGGACAGGACGAGGTCCGCCTCGCCCCCCAGCGCTTCCTTCAGCCGGTCTGGCGCGGCGTCGGTCAGGAAATCCATCTGGAGGATCGTGACGCCGTCGATCGGGTCGACGGGCAGCAGGTCGATGCCGACGACGCTCGCCTGCGGCAGGCGCCGGCGCACGACCTGGCTCCAGCCGCCGGGGGCCAGGCCTAGGTCGACGACGCGCTTCGAGCCCCTCAGGAACGAGAATTTCTCGTCGAGCTCGATCAGCTTGTAAGCCGCGCGGCTGCGATAGCCCTCGGCCTTGGCGCGCTTGACGTACGGGTCGTTGAGCTGCCGTTCCAGCCAGCGGTTCGACTGCGCCGTCCGCCCGCGCGAGGTGCGCACGCGCACCCGGCTGCCGCTGCCGCCGCGGCTCATGCCGGCCCCTGCATCAGGCGGCGCAGGATGCCCTCGCGGATGCCGCGGTCGGCGATGCCCAGCCGCTCGGCGGGCCAGAGGTCGAGGATCGCCTCCAGGATCGCGCAGCCCGCCACGACCAGGTCGGCGCGCTCGCTGCCGATGCACGGTACGCGCGATCGTTCGGACAGGTTCATGGCCGCCAAGCGCCCGCTCACCTCCCGCATCGCATCGGCGGGCACGATCAGGCCGTCGATCGCGGAGCGGTCATAGGCCGACAGACCCAGATGGACGCTCGCCAGCGTCGTCACCGTGCCGCTGGTGCCGAGCAGGCGCGGCACGCCGACCGGCCGGCCGACGCGGGCAGCGAAGGGGGCGAAGGCCTGGGCGACGCGGTCGCGCATGCGGGCATAATGGTCGATAAGCGCCTCATCAGGTTCGGGCGGCACGCCCTCTGTCAGCGACACGACGCCCCAGGGCGCGCTGTGCCAGTCGAGCACACGCGGTGCCGGCTCGCGGTTATCGACGAGGACGAGCTCGGTCGAGCCGCCGCCGATGTCGAAGACCAGCGCCGGCCCGTCGCCGGGTTCGAGCAGCGCATGGCAGCCGAGCACCGCCAGCCGCGCTTCCTCTTCGGCGGAGATGATGTCCAGGCGGATGCCGGTTTCGGCAAGCACGCGCGTAATGAACTCGGGGCCGTTGGAGGCGCGGCGGCACGCCTCGGTCGCGACCGATCGTGCGAGGGTGACGTTGCGGCGCTTCAGCTTCTCGGCACAGATCTTGAGCGCGGCGATCGTCCGCTCGATCGCGGCATCGGACAGCCGGCCGCTGGCGGCCAGGCCCTCGCCCAGCCGGACGATCCGCGAGAACGCGTCGATCACGGCAAAGCCCTGTCCCTGCGGACGGGCGATCAGCAACCGGCAATTGTTGGTGCCAAGGTCGAGCGCGGCATAATGCCGCGGTTCTGACCCGCGCGCGCGGCGCTTGCCGGGCGGGTCGGCCGATCGGGCAGGCACCGGTCCGGGGCGGTGCCGCTTCGGCGACTGGGCGGAAGGGTCCCCCATGCCGTATCTCGCTTATGTTCTGTCCGTCACGGCAAAGAGTGCCGCCGGTGGTTGCCCCCAAGCTAACCCACGGATTGGTGGTCCACAAGGGGCGGTGCGCGACGGCCGGTAAACCGGGGTTGACCGCCCCCGAACCCCAGCCTATGTGGCGCGCCTTGCGACGCTGCCCTGTCGTCTAATGGTAAGACTACGGACTCTGACTCCGTCAATCGTGGTTCGAATCCACGCGGGGCATCCATCGCACCAGAGCGCTCCACGCGGCGCTCATTCTTCCTCCATCACCCGTTCCGCGACCCATTCGTGGTTCTCGACGATTTCGGCCGAGACCGGACGGCCGCGGCCGTCGCGGGAGGGGCGGAAGCGAAAGCGGCGCTGGATATAGTCGCAGGTGAGCGTGTCGAGTTCGCGCACGCCGCTCGACCGGGTAACGCGGCAATCGCGTGCGCGGCCATCGGGGTCGACACGATAACGCACGCCCACCGTCCCGCCGATGCCGTTGTCGGCCAGGTGCGCGGGATAGTCGGCGCGGCTGATGTCGCCGCGGATCTGGATGGGCGGCGTCTCGTCCTCCCAGCCTCCACCCTCGCCATCGCCCGAGCCCCCGGCGCCGAAGCCGTTGCCGACACCGCCCGCGCCCGTTCCCGGACCCGGCACGTCGGCCGCGCCGCTGGTCGCCTGGACGCCGGGGCCGGGCTTTTCGGCGACGACGATCGGCGGCGGAGGCAGGGGCAGGACGACCATCGGCTTGGGCGCGGTGACTTGCGTGGCCTTGGAGCGCAGGTTGGGCGGCGCCGCCTCGCCCTCCGGCCGTTTGTCGCGGCGGGGGGCGGGGGATGACCGGGTCGGGTGGCGGCGGGGGCGGCTCGGGCGCGACGATGAAGGTGTGCAGCGTCTCTGCCACGCGGGTCACCGGATCGAAGCCGAGCCCGACGATCAGCGCCCAGCCGAACAGCCCCGTCGACGCCAGCGCGGCGATCGCGCCGGGCAGCCGTTCGCGCCCATGCACCGCGCCATAGCTCATCGCCGGCCCCTCGAAACACGCGTCATCGTCACTATATAAGAAGTGTCCTGTGGCATCTGAACCATGGCTGAGGCGCCGAATCGCGTGTCGCCCCGGCCCAAGCCGCAGCGGCGCTTTCTTTTTCATGCCCGCGGGCGTATAGGCCCGCGACTTTTGCGAACCCCGTGAGGACTGCGTTTGGCCAAGGAAGAACTGCTCGAAATGCGCGGGCGCGTGGTGGAATTGCTCCCCAACGCGATGTTTCGCGTCCGCCTCGAGAACGATCACGAGATTTTGGGGCACACCGCCGGCAAGATGCGCAAGAACCGCATCCGCGTGCTGGTGGGCGACGAGGTGCTGGTCGAACTGACCCCCTATGACCTCACCAAGGGGCGCATCACCTATCGCTTCATGCCGGGTCGCGGTGGCCCCGGCCCGTCGTCGTCGTCCTGACGACCCAGCCCGACCCGCACACCTCCGTGAAGCTCGTGCTCGCCTCGACCTCGCCGCGGCGGCGCGACCTGCTCGCGCGCATCGGCGCGGTGCCCGACCGGGTGGCCGCCCCCGACATCGACGAATCGCCGCTCAAGGCCGAGTTGCCGCGCGTCTATGCGCTGCGGCTGGCAGAGGCCAAGGCGCGCGCGGTGGACCGCGCCGCCGATGAGGTGGTCGTTGCCGGCGACACGACGATCGCGCTCGGTCGCCGCATCCTGCCGCCCGCCGAGACGGTCGAGGTCCAGCGCAAGCTGCTCGGGCTGCTGTCCGGGCGGCGCCATCATGCGCTGTCGGCGGTGTGCGTGATCGGCATCGATGGGCGCGCGCGCATCCGGCTGGCCGACACGGTCGTCGCGTTCAAGCGGCTGACCGAGGCGGAGATCGACCGATACATCGATTGCGGCGAGGGGCTGGGCAAGGCGGGCGGCTATGCCATCCAGGGCCGTGCCGAGGCGTTCGTGCGGCATCTGGCGGGCAGCCATTCGGGCGTGGTCGGCCTGCCGCTCTACGACACGCGGACGCTTCTGGAGAGTGCGGGCGTAGCGCTTGGCTGAGTGGCTGTACGAGGCCGGGGTCGGCGAGGCCCGCGCCGCGCTGGTGTCGCGAGGTCGCATCTGGAAGGCACGGATCGAAGTGGACGGCGGCGGCCCGCGTGAGGGCGCGATCGTCCGCGCGCGGCTGGCCGAGCGGAACGGCCCGCGCACCGGCAAGGTGGTGCTCGCCGACAAGCAGGGCGAAGCGCTGGTCGAGCCGCTGCCGCCCGGCATCACCCAAGGCGCGGCGCTGACCGTCCGCATCGTGCGCGAGGGGATCGTCGAGCGCGGCAAGCGCCGGCTGCCCAAGGCGGTGCCGGCCGAAGGGGCGCCGCGGCCCGGCCCCACGCTTCGCGAACGCATCGCCGCGACCGGCGTACCGGTAATCGAGCTTCGTCCCCATCAGCACGACGCGCTGGAGGACGCCGGCTGGTCGGAGGTGATCGACGAGGCGGTGACGGGCGACATCGCCTTTCCCGGCGGCTGGCTGCGCATGGCGGTGACGCCGGCGATGACTTTGTTCGACGTCGACGGCGCGCCGCCGCACGGGGCCCTGTCGATTGCCGCCGCGCATGCCGCGGCACAGGCGATCGAGCGGCACGGCATCGGCGGCTCGATCGGCATCGACTTTCCGACACTGGCCGACAAGGCGGAGCGAAATGCCGCCGCCGCCGCGATCGATGCCGCCCTGCCCCAGCCGTTCGAGCGGACGGCGATCAACGGCTTCGGCTTCCTTCAGCTCGTGCGCCGCCGGACGCGCGCGTCGCTGCCCGAGCAGATAATGGCCGATCCCGCCGGCCATGCCGCGCGCGCGGCGCTGCGCATCGCCGAGCGGGTTCCGCCGCCCGCGCCCGATACCCATATCGTGTCCGAACCCGCGGCACGCTGGCTGGCGCGCCGCCCCGATCTGATCGACGAACTGGCGCGGCGCACCGGCGTTGCCGCGCGCTTCGTCGCCGAGGAGCCACGATGACGACCAGGAAGGGCTGCCCGATCTGCGGCACGCCGACCCATGCCGACCACGCGCCCTTCTGTTCGCGCGGGTGCCGTGACCGCGACCTCTTGCAATGGTTGGGTGAGGGATATCGCCTGCCCGGGCGTCCAGTTGAACCCGGTGAAGCAGACGGGCTGGACAGCGCCGATTCGCGCGACTAAGAGGCGCGCTCCCAGCGGCACCCAGGGCCGCCAGGAACCCGTGCCCGGGTAGCTCAGTTGGTAGAGCATGCGACTGAAAATCGCAGTGTCGGCGGTTCGACTCCGTCCCCGGGCACCATCATCGATTTGAAAGCGCCGGCTCGACGCCGTATATGGGTCCGATGGCCACCGTTCTCGAACGTCCCGAAACCCAAGTCAGCGATGCGCATCCGCACAAGGGCCGCCCGCGCGGCTTCTGCACGGAAACCGCGCTCGCCGCGGCGCTGCGCGTGTTCTGGACCAAGGGCTATGAGGGCGCGTCGATCACCGAGCTGACAGAGGCGATGGGGATCACGCGGCCCAGTATGTACGCCGCGTTCGGCAACAAGGAATCGCTCTTTCGCCACGCGCTCGACCTCTATGAGCGCGAGAAGCTGGATTATGTCCGCGCCGCGTTGGCCGCGCCGACCGCGAAGGGCGTGGTCGAGCGGATGCTGCGCGGCGGCGTCGCCAACCAGACCAGCGACTGCGCCGCCAAGGGGTGCCTGGGCGTCATCAGCGGCAATGCCTGCGGCGACGATGCGCAGGCGATTCGCGAGGAAGTGATCGCCCGCCGGGCCTCCTCGCACGCGGCGATGGTCGACCGCTTCGCCCGCGCGCAGGCCGAGGGCGACTTCGGGCCCGAGCTCTCGCCCGACGACCTCATCAATTATCTGTTCGCGGTCATGCAGGGCCTGGCGGTGCAGGCGGGCGCGGGCGCCACGCGCGAGCAGCTCGATCGCACGGTCGATCTGGCGCTCATGACCTGGCCGACCGCCTGAACTTTTTTCTGTACCGCGCGGTATAGAACGGTTGACGCCGCCGATTTCGACTTCTATACCGCTTGGTATGGAAGTCGGACGGCCCGCCGCTCCTTCTTCCTCCATCACAATCGACTGCAAGCGCGGTTCGCGCGGCCACCCGGCCGTTCGCGTGCGAGCGGTCGCGGGTTCAGGGAAGGACGCAACATGGCCTATCTCGCATTTTCCGAAGTCGCCGCCGGCAGCGCGGTCGCCCCCGTCGCCACGACCGTCGCCCCCGCGCCGGTCCGCGCCAGCTTCAGCCCGCTGGAATGGTCGGTGATCGCGCTGGCCAAGCGCGACACCATCGCCAGCCTGCGCGAGCCGGGCCGCATCTCCATGGCGATGGGCCTGCTGTTCGGCGAGCGGCCCAATCCGCGGCTGGCGGACCCGAAGCTCGAGGCGCTGCGCCGCATGGCGGTGCTGAGCTGGAAGCACGGGTTCGAGGTCGACACGTCGGAAATCCGCAACTTCGTTCGCGCGGGCTTCGACCTTCGCCAGTACGAGCTGATGGTCGACAGCATCGCCGCCGACCGCGCAAAGACGCAGGGTCTGCGCCGCGCCGCCTGAGCCCCTTGCCCCGGCGGCCGAAGCCGGGCAGGCGGGCGGCATGCTCGTTGAAATCGGCCGCTACAACCGCATCGAAGCGCACGTCATCGTCGGCGCGCTCGAGGCCGCGGGCATCCCCGCGATCAGCTTCGACGGCGAGATGAGTCTGGGCGAAGGCAGCGCGTTCCTGATCCCCGTCCGCGTGATGGTGGACGAAGACGACGAGGTCGAAGCGCGCGCGGTGATCGCGGAAGCCCGGCGGGACTGATCGCGATAGGCGTCACCCCGGACCTGATCCGGGGTCCCGCTTCCTTTCGATCCTTCCGCATTTGAGAGCAGGGCGGATCTTGCCCACGCGCCCATTTGCTAAGCAGACAAGAAGCGGGACCCCGGCTCAAGGCCGGGGTGACGGAATGTCGGGCTGTTTCGCGGTGGCGTAACGCCTCCGGCCGGCGACCTGCCCCAAAAACAGGCAGCTTCTCGCGCCTGCACAAAATTCACACTTCGGTAACCTGCCGCTTCTCCGCTGAGCGGGCAGAATTGCGCCATTTCGCGTCTGGCACGCCCCTTGCTGATGGTTGTTTCGGGAAACAGCCGAGGGGGCGACATGAAGCTAGTCATCGCCATCATCAAACCGTTCAAGCTCGACGAGGTGCGCGAGGCGCTGACCGAAGTCGGGGTGGCGGGCATGACCGTCAGTGAAGTGAAGGGCTTCGGTCGCCAGAAGGGCCAGACCGAAATCTATCGCGGTGCCGAATACTCCACGAACATGGTGCCCAAGATCAAGGTCGAGGTGGTCTGCGCCACCGACCTGGCACCGCGCGTGGTCGAGGCGATCCAGGCCGCGGCCAACACCGGCGCGATCGGCGACGGCAAGATCTTCGTCCTCGACGTCGGCCAGGCGGTTCGCATCCGCACCGGCGAAACCGACCACACCGCGCTTTGAAGGGGGGACCGATGAAGCGATTGATTGCACCCATCGCGGCGGGGGCCACCGCGCTCCTCGCCGCCGCGCCCGCCTGGGCGCAGGAAGCCGCCGCCGCCGCGGCGCCGACGCCCGACAAGGGCGACACCGCCTGGATGATGATCTCGACCGTGCTGGTCATGGCGATGATCGTGCCGGGCCTGGCGCTGTTCTATGGCGGGCTTGTCCGCACCAAGAACATGCTGTCCGTGCTGACGCAGATCCTGGCGGTCGCCAGCTTCGCGATGATCATCTGGGTCATCTATGGCTATACCATGGCGTTCGGCGACGGCGGCAACGCCTTCATCGCCGGGTTCGGCAAGGCGTTCCTCGCCGGTGTCACCAGCGCCTCGACCGCCGCGACGTTCAGCGACGGCGTGGTCATCCCCGAATATGTCTTCATCGCCTTTCAGATGACCTTTGCGGCGATCACCGTCAGCCTAGTCGTCGGCGGCCTGGTCGAGCGCCTGAAATTCTCGGCGCTGATGGTGTTCGCGGCCGTCTGGCTGACGATCGTCTATTTTCCGATCGCGCACATGGTGTGGGCGGGCAACGGCCTCCTCTTCAACTGGAGCCCGGCGGCGCTCGACTTCGCGGGCGGCACGGTGGTGCACATCAACGCGGGCGTCTCCGCGCTGGTCGGTGCGCTGATCCTGGGGCCGCGCCTGGGCTACAAGAAGGAGATCATGGCCCCGCACTCGCTGACCATGACGCTGATCGGCACGGGTCTGCTCTGGGTGGGCTGGTTCGGCTTCAACGCGGGTTCCGCGCTCGAGGCCAACGGATCGGCGGCGCTGGCGATGGTCAACACCTTCGTCGCCACGGCTGCTGGTGTCCTGTTCTGGATGCTGACCGAGCGGGTGCTGGGTCACAAGGGATCGCTGCTCGGCGCGTGCTCCGGTGCGATCGCCGGCCTGGTCGCCATCACCCCGGCCGCGGGCAATTCGGGGCCGTTCGGCGCCATCCTGCTCGGCGCGGTCGCCGCGATCCTCTGCGCGATCTTCGTGGTCAACGTGAAGCCCAAGCTGGCGCTGGACGACTCGCTCGACGCGTTCGGCATCCACGGCATCGGCGGCATCATCGGCTCGATCGGCACGGCGTTCACGATGCTGCCCTCGCTCGGTGGCCCCGGCGCTGCCGATTATGCGCTGATCCCGCAGCTCGGCACGCAGGTCGTGGCGGTGCTGATCGCCGGCGGCTGGGCCGCGGTCGGATCGGCGATCGCCTTCTCCATCGCCAAGGCCGTCACCGGGCTGCGCGTCGCCGAAGAGGTGGAGCGCGAGGGCCTCGACCTCGGCGAGCATGGCGAGCGCGCCTACAATTATTGAGCTTCGGGGCCGGCGTCCTCTCCCGCCGGCTCCGTCACCGGGTTCCTCCTGCGGACCCCTTGGCCGGTGCAGCAATGCACCGGCCTTCTTTTGCTTGTTACGGTGCCAGCCCGCTCCCCCTCCCGGCCACCCATCAGGATACTCAGTGGGTGGCCGGGAGGGGGAGCGGGCTGGCACCGCTCATCCGGCGTGAGCCGGATCAATCACTCAGCTTGCGCGCCTTGAGCTCGTCGCGGATCTCGCGGAGCAGCACCACGTCCGCCGGATCGGCAGCAGGCGGGGCGATGCCCTCGGCCTTCTCACGCTCCAGCCGCGCGACCAGCTTGTTGACGCTGCGCACCAGGAGGAAGACGATGAAGGCGAGGATCAGGAAGTTGATGACCACCGTCACGAACTGACCGAAGCCGAGCAGCGGCGTGCCCGCTTCCTTGAGCGCGGCATAGTTGCTGAGCGAACCGGTATAACCCTCGGGCACCGGTCCCAGCCGGAGGAAATAGCCCGAGAAATCGACGCCGCCAAAGATCGCGCCGATCACCGGCATGATGACGTCGTCGGTCAGCGACTTGGTGATGGTCCCGAACGCCGCGCCGATGATGACGCCGACGGCAAGGTCGAGCACGTTGCCGCGCGCGATGAACGCCTGAAAGTCCTTGAGCATTGGCGATGTCCCCTTTGTCCCGTTAAAGGCGGGCCAAGCTTAATCCCGATCAGCGAAGGTGGCGACCCGTGGCGAACGACGATCATTACGACCAGGACGCGCCGGTCGAGACGATGTGGTCGGGCAAGTTCATCGAGGCCAAGAAGCGCGGCCGCTGGGAATATGTCTCTCGCACGGGCGGCATCCACGCCGCGGTGATCCTGGCGGTGGAGGACGGCCATGTGCTGCTGGTCGAGCAATATCGCGTGCCGATGGGCCGCAACTGCATCGAGCTGCCCGCCGGCCTGGTCGGCGACGAGACCGCGGGCGAGGACCCGATCGAGGCGGCGCGTCGCGAGCTGATCGAGGAAACCGGCTGGCATGCCGAGCAGGTCGAGCCGCTGGGCGAGTTCTGGTCGTCGCCCGGCATGGCGTCCGAAGGCTTCACGCTGATGCGCGCGCGCGGTCTGACCCGCGTGGGCGAGGGCGGCGGCGTCGACGGCGAGGCGATCACCGTCCACCGCGTCCCGCTCGACACGCTGGAGACCTTCCTGGCCGAGCGCCGCGCCGCGGGCTGCGGCGTCGACGTGCGCATCCTGGCGCTGCTGGGGCCGTCTCTGCTCGCTTGATGCCTGCCGGGTGGGCAGGGTCTAGCGCGCGCTCGGCAGCCAGGCCGGGTTGAAGATAGGACGTCGTGGCGGGAGCGGGCTGAGCGCCTGGAGCGCCTTGAGGTCGAGCAATTGGATCCGGTGCCCGCTGCGCGCGATCAGGCCCTCTCGCTCCAGCACGCGGACGGTACGGTTGACGTGGACCGACGTCAGGCCGAGCAGGTCGCCGATCGCCTCCTGCGTCAGCGGCAGGTCGAAGCCATCGTCCTCGACCAGCCCGATCGGGCTCAGCCGGGTGTGCAGGTCGACGAGCAGCCGCGCGAGCTGTTCGCGCGCGGACGCGTTGCCCGTGACCGCGAGCACGTCCATCAACGCCAGCCGCTCCATCTGGACGGCGATCGTGAACAGCGCGGCGACGCGCGGCGAGCGCTCATAGAGCTGGCCGAAGCGCTGATAGGGAACGAACGCCGTCACCGCGTCGGTAATCGCGGTCAGCGTGTCGGCCGCCTGGGGCAGCACCATGCTGGGCGTGCCGAGCATGTCGCCGGGCAGGTGGACCTTCTGGATCAGTCGCTGGCCGTTGTGCAGCAGGATCGAGGAGGCGATCCAGCCCTGAACGTGGAGATGGAAGCCGCTGACCGGCTCCCCTTCCTTCTGAAAGGTCTCACCCTTGCGGCGGACGACCTCGGCATCGCCGAGGCCGACGAGCGTCGCGACCTCTGCCTCGCTCAGGTCCGCAAAGCCGCGATAACGATGGGTCGAATAGGGCAAGCCGCGCACCTCTGCAGATGTCCGCTGTCCTCATAACCCGTTGTCGGAAAGAGAAAAGAGGGGGGCTTCAGCCGCGCGGGCGGTTCCAGAGCACGGGATCGCGCGGGATCGCGGCATAGCGGTTCCGCCGCCAGGCCTGACCCGCGGCGCGGGCGATCCAGCCGAGCTTGTCCGCCTTCGACGTTGTCACGCGGTGGTCCCAGGCGTGGTCGCCGCGCTTCGCCACTTCGCGCGCGATGTCGCCATAGATGCCGGCGGCCGCCAACACCGCCCAGGCCGATCGCCACGACAGCGCGGGCGTGCCGCCGCGTGCGCTTTCCTCATGCAGGGAGGCGCGCGCGGCCAGCCTTCGGGCGAGTACGGTGAGGCGCGACCGGAAGGGCGGCTTCATGTGCTGGCCGGGGGGCACGTCCATCTCGGCCAGCCACTCGTCGGGCAGGTAGCAGCGGCCGGCGCGGTCATCCTCCTCGATATCGCGGGCGATGTTGGCGAGCTGAAAGGCGAGCCCCAGGTCGCAGGCGCGGTCGAGCACGACGTCGTCCGCCGGATCGATGCCCATCACCACCGCCATCATGCACCCGACCGCGCCGGCGACATGGTAGCAATAGCGATAGAGATCGGCCTCGCTGCGCGGACGCCATTCGTCGGCGTCGAGCTGGAAGCCGTCGATCAGGTCGTCGGCGAAGCGTTGCGGCATCCTCGTCTCGCGCACCACGACGGCGAGTCCGTCGAAGGCGGGGTCGCCGGTTGGCTCGTCGCGAAACGCCGCGTGCGTCAGCGCGCGGAGCTGCGCAACGCGGGCGGGGGCGTCCTCGACGCGGCTCATGCCGTGGCCGTGGTCCTGCCCGTCCGCCACGTCGTCGCACTTGCGGCACCAGGCATAGAGCAGCCACGCGCGCTCCCGCGTCGCCCGGTCGAACAGTTTGGAGGCGGCGGCGAAGCTCTTCGACCCGCGCGCGATCGACATGCGCGCCGCCGCGACCAGCGCCGCGCGGTCGCTCACAGTTCCTCGCGCGCCATCCGCGTGATCGGGATGTGCGGCTGATAGGCTGCCATCCGCTCGAGCAGGCGATCGAGATCGGTGTCGACGATCAGGATGTCGCGGTGCTGCGGGCGGAGGAAGCCGACCGTCGCCATCCGGTCGACGAAGGCGACCAGCGGATCGTAGAAGCCCTGCCAGTTGAAAAGGCCGACCGGCTTGGTGTGATAGCCGAGCTGCGACCAGCTCATCGCCTCCCACAATTCGTCCATCGTGCCGGTGCCGCCGGGCAGGGTCAGGAAACCGTCGGACAGGTCGGTAAAGCGCTGCTTGCGCTCGTGCATCGTCGTCACGGTTTCCAGCTGGGTGCAGCCGCGATGCGCGACCTCTGCATCGACCAGCGCCTGCGGGATGACGCCGATCACCTCGCCGCCCGTCGCCAGCGCGCTGTCCGCGACCGCGCCCATCAGCCCCAGCTTGCCGCCGCCATAGACGACGCCGATCCCGCGCGACGCCAGCGTGCGGCCGGTCAGCGCGGCACCTTCGATGTAGGACGGATCGGCGGGCGTGGCGGAGCCGCAATAGACGGCGATGCGGTTCATCGGTTCAGGTCCTTTGTCGTCAGCGGCCGCGGTAGAAAGGAAGCGGGACCCCGGATCAAGTCCGGGGTGACGCATTCCCGTTATCGCGGCCCTTCGAGCATCAGCGCGGCGGTCGCCTTCGCGCTGCCGACGACGCCCGGAATGCCCGCGCCCGGATGCGTGCCGGCGCCGACGAAATACAGGTTCGGGATGTGGTCGTCGCGATTGTGCGCGCGGAAGAAGGCGCTCTGCGTCAGCACCGGCTCCAAGCTGAACGCGCTGCCCATGTGCGCGGACAGGTCGCGGGTGAAGTCGGCGGGGGTGTAGCTGAACTTGGTGACGATCCGGTCGTGGATGTCGGGGATCAGCCGGCGCCCGACCTCGTCGAGGATGCGCCGCTCGTACGTGTCCTTGATCGCATCCCAGTCGGCGGGGAACTTGCCCGCATGCGGCACGGGCGCGAGCGCGTAGAAGGTCGAGTGACCTTCCGGCGCCAGGCTCGGGTCGGTGACGGTGGGATGGTGGAGATAGAGGCTGAAATCCTCGCTCAGCACGCCATGGTCGTAGATGTCGGCAAGCAGCCCCTGATAGCGCGGACCGAACAGGATCATGTGGTGCGGGATTCCCGGCCACGTCCCCTTGATGCCGAAATGGACGACGAACAGCGAGGGCGAGAACTTCTTGCGCTCCAGCGACGCGGTCGTGCGCTTGGCGCTGCGCGAGCCTGCCAGCAGGTCCTTGTAGCTGTGCATCAGGTCGCCGTTCGACGCGACCGCATCGACGTCGAGATGCCAGCCGCTCGCGGTGGTGATGCCGGTCGCGCGGTCGCCCAGCGTGTCGATCGACACGACCGGATCGTTGAGCCGGATCGTGCCGCCCAGCCGCTCGAACTGGCGGACCATGCCCGCGACCAGCCGGTTGGTGCCGCCCTTGGCGAACCAGACGCCGCCGTCGCGCTCCAGCTTGTGGATCAGCGCATAGATGCTCGACGTCTTCATCGGGTTGCCGCCGACGAGGAGCGTGTGGAAGCTCAGGGCCTGGCGCAGCTTCTCGTTCTTCACGAAGCTGGCGACGATCGAATAGACCGAGCGCCACGCCTGGTACTTGGCGAGCGCGGGCGCCGCCTTCACCATCGAGCCGAAGTCGAGGAACGCGGTCGAGCCGAGCTTGACGTACCCCTCCTCGTACACGCCGCGCGAATAGTCGAGGAAACGGGCATAGCCCTCGATATCGCCGGGATCGAGCTTGGCGATCTCCCGCGCGAGCACGGCGTCGTCGTTGGTGTAGTCGAAGTTCGTCCCGTCTGCCCAGTTGAGGCGATAGAAAGGATTGACCGCGATCAGCTCGACATCGTCGGCCATGTCGTGGCCCGACAGCGCCCAGAGCTCCTGAAGCGCTTCGGGCGCGGTGATGACGGTCGGGCCGGCGTCGAAGGTGAAGCCGTCGCGCTCCCAATAATAAGCGCGCCCGCCGGGCTTGTCGCGCGCCTCGACGATCGTCGTCGCGACGCCCGCTGCCTGAAGGCGGATGGCGAGCGCCAACCCGCCGAACCCCGAACCGATGACCGCTGCGGTCTTCAAACGCGTGCCTCCCGAATGGCCGCGACCGCGCGACCGATGGGAACTGGCGGCTTGCCCGTCAGTACCCGTGCCTTGTCCAGAAACGTCGATTGCCCCGCATAGAAGCGGCCGATCAACCCGGCATCCAGCCGGTAGAAGCGCTCGAGCACGCGCCAGCGTTCCTCGGGCTCGGCCGCGCGGAACAGCATGGCGGTGAGCGTGCGATAGAAGCCGCGCGCCTTCCAGGCGGATGCGGCGAGGCCGTGAGTCAGCTCGTGCAGCGCCGCGCCCGAATAGTCCCGCGCGCGCGACAGCGTCGAGGCGGTGCGCACCGCATCGGGCAGCGAATAGCCGGTGAGCGGGTGGAACAGCCCGGCGCGCATCCCCGCCTTGGCCACCGCGCGCCCGCCCGAGAGCCAATAGGCCTCGAAATCGCCACCATAGACGACGGGCAGCGCGCCGCGCTCGGCCCGGGCCACCCGCTCGACGGTCCAGCCGCGCGCCGCGGCATAGGCGGCGATGCGCCCGTCGAGTGCGCGGTCGCCGATATCGGGCGTGTCGCTGTAATAGGTGTCCTCGACGAACATCCGGTCGGCAGCAAAGGGCAGGCAATAGACGAAGCGATAGCCGTCGATCTGCTCGACGCCGCCATCCATCACCATCGGCCGCGGCGCGGCGTGGGCCTGACCCAGCACCAGTTCCTGCCCGACGAATTTCTGCCAGCCGAGCGTCAGCAGCGAAAGGTCGCCGGGACCGCGGCAGTCGATGACGCCGTCCGCCTCGATCCGGTCGCCGTCGGCGAGCACGACCGCGGTGGGGCTGGCGCCCAGCACCTTGCGGCCGAGCATCAGCGCCTTCTCGGGCAGGCGCGCGCGGACGGTGCGGTCCAGCCGCGACGATTCGATCGAATTGTACCGCGCGTCGATCGTCCGCCGGTGGCCGGGGAAGACGACGTCGTAAGCATCCCAGCGGTGCGCGATCAGCGGCTCGACCAGCCAGCGATCGTCCTTCGCCACGTCGCCGTCGAAGAAGGACCAGAGGTGATTGCCGCCCACCGAACCCGCGGCGTCGATCAGCCGCACGTCGAGCCCAGGCCGCGTCTCGGCCAGCGCAAGCGCGATCAGCCCGCCGGCCAGCCCCGCGCCGACGATCGCAACATTGCACCGGTGGGTGGACGCCATCTTTTTCGCCTAGCGGGGAAAGCGGGGAGGGGGAAGGGGCGGGGCCGCTGCGGCTGACGCTTGTCACGGCCGAACTGGCCTAATATAGAAGCAATATTCTAATAATGGGAGGCGGGGATGGCGGGGCGGCGTGACTTCTTGAAGCTTGGGGCCGTGCCGGTCGCGGTGTCCGCTATCGGCACGCGGGCCCTGGGCGCAGCGGACGATCGTGTCGCCGCGTCGCAGGAGGCCGCCTGCGGCCAGCCGCTCCTTGAGTGGCCGCGCGGGATCGAGAACCAGCGCAAGGCCGACCTGGGCGATGGCCGTTTCCTCAATCCGATCCTTGCGGGCGACTATCCCGATCCCTCGGTGCTGAAGGACGGCGACGATTACTACATGACGCATTCGTCGTTCGACAATGCGCCAGGCCTGCTCATCTGGCATTCGCGCGATCTCGTGAACTGGCGACCGCTGAAGCCGGCGTTGGAGAAGCCGCTCGGCACCGGGTTCGCCGTCGACATCGCCAAGCATGACGGCCGCTATTTCATCTATATTCCCTTCATGCGCGCCCCCTGGTCCAAGGGGCTCGCCGACTTCGCCAACACCTTCGTCATTCATGCGCCCTCGATGGAGGGGCCTTGGAGCGAGCCGATCGACATGAGGATCGGCGGGCTTATCGATCCCGGCCATGTCGTCGGTGAGGACGGTCACCGCTATCTCTTCTTCAACGGCGGCAAGCGCGTGCGCCTGAGCGCCGACGGCTTGTCGACGTCGGGGTCGATTGAGGACGCCTACACCGCCTGGAAGTATCCGGACGACTGGATCACCGAAGCCTATGCACCGGAGGGACCCAAGCTGTTCCGGCGCGGCGAGTGGTTCTATCTCGTCAACGCGGTTGGCGGCACCGCCGGGCCGGCCACCGGCCACATGATCGTGGCGGCACGCTCGCGCTCGATCAACGGGCCTTGGGAGAACTGTCCGCACAACCCCATCCAGCGTACCCGCACCGCAGCCGAGCGCTGGTGGTCGCGCGGTCACGCAACCTGTGTCGAGGGGCCGGACGGCCGCTGGTTCATGGTCTATCACGGGTTCGAGAACGGTTATCAGTCGCTCGGCCGGCAGACCTTGCTCGAACCGATCGAATGGACCGCCGATGGCTGGTTCCGCGCGGTTGGCGGCGATCTGTCGAAGCCGCTTCGCAAGCCCGGCGGACGGGCGGTGCCGCACGGCCTTCCGCACAGCTCGTCCTTCGCGAAGGCGGACATGGGCCGGCTCTGGAGCCTGTATGCAACCGCCCCGGACGAAGCCGATCGGGCGTCGCGGCTGGAGCGCGGCGCCGTCGTCCTTCGGGGCAAGGGCAAGAGCCCGGCGGACGGCACGGTGCTGACGCAACAGGTCGGCGACCGCGCGTTCGAGGTGACGGTCGAGCTGGAACTCATCGGTGAGAGCGAGGGCGGGCTGCTCCTGTTCTTCAACGATCGCCTGTTCCTGGGCATGGGCATCGATGGCAAGCGGATGGTCAGCTATCGCGGCGGCAAGGTGTCGCACTGGCCCGAACCCGCCCCGCCTTCGCGCCGCATGCACATGCGCATCGTCAACGATCACCAGATCGTGACCTTCTACTACAGTCCCGATGGCAAGGCGTGGACCCGGCACGGCGTCCGCAGCCAGGTGACCGGCTACAACGCCAACACGATCGACGACCTGCTCAGCCTGCGTCCCGGCTTGTTCGCGGCGGGCGACGGTGAGGTGCGCTTCCGCGACTTCCGATACCGGGCGCTCTAATCGCCTTTCGAGCGGCACCGCGAACGCGTACAGGAGCCGGATGACCGCGCTTGCCGCCATTCTCCTGTCCGCCGCCGCCATGACGGTGATCGTCGGGGTGCGCTATCTCATCACCTCGGGCGCGTTCGCGCTGGCGACGCGGGCGACGCGGCCGGGGCTGTATGTCGGGCTCGACAAGCAGATCGTGCGGGAGATCAAGTGGAGCCTCGCCTCCGCCGCGATCTATGGCGTGCCGGCGGGCGTCGTTGCGTGGGGCTGGCGGGAGCATGGCTGGACGCAAATCTACGAGGATGTCGGCGCCTATCCGCTCTGGTACCTGCCGGTGTCGGTGTTCCTCTATCTGTTCGCGCACGACACCTGGTTCTACTGGACGCACCGCTGGATGCACCGGCCACGCGCGTTCAAGCTCGCCCACGCGGTCCACCACGCCAGCCGGCCGCCCACCGCCTGGGCGGCGATGGCGTTCCACCCGATCGAGGCGCTGACCGGCGCCGTGGTAATTCCGCTACTGGTCTTCGCGATTCCCATTCATGTCGGCGCACTGGGCTTGGTGCTGGCGATCATGACCGTTATGGGGGTGACCAACCACATGGGGTGGGAGGTGTTCCCGAAGTTCATGGTGGAGGGGCCGCTGGGCCGCTGGCTGATTACGGCCAGCCACCACCAGCGCCATCATGAGCGCTACGGGTGCAATTACGGACTATATTTCCGGTTCTGGGACCGGATGTGCGGGACCGATGACGGGCTGGGTAATTTTGAAGCGGCGGCTCGCCGCGCTCGCGCCGCTGGCGCTCTTGGTCGGCGCGTCGCCGGTCGCGACGCTCAAGGTTGACGTCGACGCGCTGCGCAATGCGCGCGGCGTCATCCGTCTCTGCCTGACCGCGGTGGCGAGCAACTTTCCGACGTGCGAGGACGATGCACGCGCGATCGCGCGGTCGGTGCCCGCGTCGATGCGCACCCTCGCCTATGAAGGGCTGCCGCCGGGCGGCTATGCCGTCGCGATCATCCATGACGAGAACGGCAACGGCAAGCTCGACACCTTTGCCGGGATCCCGCGGGAAGGCTTCGGTTTCTCGAACAATCCGCGCATCGCCTTCGGGCCGCCGCGCTTCAGTTCGGCGCGATTTACGCTGCAGCAGAGCGGGGACGAACAGCGCATTCGCATGCGCTACATGTTCTGACGGAGCTAAACGCGAACGTACACGTTTCGCGGCCGAACCGTTGGAGTTACTCGCCTTGCGATCCCTGTTTGCCGCCGCGCTCTGCCTCGTCGCCACGCCCGCCCTTGCGCAGGAGGCGGCGCCTGCGCCCGCCGACACGCCGCCCTCGACCGATCCGCGCGGCGACTTCGCCATTGTCGGCGTCGGTGTCGGCATCCTGCCGGATTACGAGGGCTCGGGCGATTACAGCGTCTCGCCCGTTCCCGCCGCGATCGGGCAGCTCGCCGGCTATCGCTTCACGCTGGCGGGCAACCGGCTGAGCGTCGACCTCATCAAGGACGGCTACGGGCCGACCTGGGACATCCAGGCGGGGCCGATCGGCGTCATCAACTTCAACCGGTCGAGCAACGACGCGATCGACAACCCGCAGGTCGCGCTGCTGGACGAGCGGAGCACCGCGATCGAGCTCGGCGGCTATGTCGGCATCGGCAAGACGGGCGTGCTGACCAGCGACTATGACCGGCTCTCGGCGACGATCAGCTATCGCTACGACGTGTCGGGCGTGCACGACAGCGGCATCCTGGCGCCGACCGTCACGTACACGACGCCGCTGTCGACCAAGGCGCTGGCGGGCATCTTCGCCTCGGCCGAATTCGTCGAGCGGGGTTATGGCCGCGCCTATTTCAGCGTCACCCCGACCGAGAGCGCGCGATCGGGCCTGCCCATCTATACCGCGGGCGGTGGGTTCAAGAACTGGGCGCTGGGCGCCGTCGCGATGCGGTCGCTGACGGGCGACCTGACCGGCGGGCTCCAGCTGGTCGGCGGTGTCGTCTATCGCAAGCTTTCGGGCGACTTCGCCGACTCGCCGATCACGCGGGTGGGTTCTGCCAATCAGTGGATCGGCGCGGTCGGGCTGGCGTACAGCTTCTGAAGAGATGTGCTCCCGCGCAGGCGGGAGCACGGCGTGCTTCCCCGTTCGTCCTGAGCTTGTCGAAGGGCGTGTTCGGAACACGTGCCTCGACAGGCTCAGCACGAACGGTTCAGGTCAGACGCTGGCCAGCGCCTGCTCGAAGTCGGCGATCAGGTCGTCGGCATCCTCGACGCCGATCGAGATGCGGACGAGGTTGTCGGTGATGCCGAGCGCCGCCTTGCGCGCATCGGGCACCGACAGATGCGTCATCGCCGCCGGCGCGGAGGCGAGCGTCTCCGTACCGCCCAGGCTGACCGCAAGCTTGGCGATCTTGAGCGCGTCGAGGAACGCGAACGCCTCCCGCTCGCCGCCCTTCAGGTAGAGCGAGAAGGTCGAGCCGGCACCGGTGCAATGGCGCGCATAGATGTCGGCCTGACGGTCATCCTTGAGGAAGCCGAGATAGCCGATCCGCTCGACCTTCGGATGGTCGCGAAGCCACTCGCACACCTTGGCGGCATTCTCACCCGCGCGGGTCATGCGCAGTTCCAGCGTCTCCAGGCTGCGGAGCAGCATCCAGGCGGTGTTGGGGTCCAGGATCGTCCCCAAAGTGTTCCGGATCGCGCGCACCATGTCCATGTGCTTGCGCGAGCCGAGCACGCCGCCCGCCACCAGGTCCGAATGGCCGCCGGCGTATTTGGTGAGGCTATAGACGACGAGGTCGGCGCCATGCTTCAGCGGCTGCTGCCACAGCGGCCCCAGGAAGGTGTTGTCGATCGCGATCGGCGGCTGCTCGTCCTCGCCGCCGAACACCGCGTCGCGCGCCGCCGCCACGGCCTCGACATCGACGAGGACGTTGGTGGGATTGGCGGGGCTCTCGAGATAGATGAGCGGGACGCGGCCCTTGCCCTTGGCGCGGCGGAGCACGTCCTCGATCTCCGACTGTTCGGCGCCCGCCGGGAAGTCGAGCCACTCGACGCCGAACTTGCCGAGCAGCCGCGCGATCATCGTCTCGGTCGCGGCGTAGAGCGGGCCCGAATGGACGATGACGTCGCCTGGCTGTACGAAGGCGAGGAACAGCGTACCGATCGCTGACATGCCCGACGAGAAGGTCAACGCATCCTCGGCATCCTCCCAGACGCCCAGCCGATCCTCCAGGATTTCCTGGTTGGGGCCGTTGAAGCGCGAATAGACGAGACCCTCGGCGCCGCCCGGGCGCTTGCCCGTCACGCCCTCGAAGTGCCGCTTGCCGGCCGCGGCATTGGGGAAGACGAAGGTCGAGGTGAGGAACACCGGCGGCTTGAGCGATCCCTCCGACAGCGCGGGGTCGAAGCCGTGACCCATCATCAGCGTCGCGGGCTTCAGGCGCCGGTTGCCGATCGTCTCGACGGGCGGCTTGGGGTTGCGGCGAGGCGTGGTGCCGGTCAGGTCGGCTTCGGTCTCGTCGGTCACGGCATCCTCCTTGGTATCGATTGATACCGTTCTAGCCGATCATGCCCGAAACTAAAGGGGCAGGCCGATCAGGCTGATCTGGCGCCCATAATCGGGCTCGCCGCGATGGGTGGCGCGGCGATAGCTGAAGAAACGCGCGTCGTCGGCATAGGTGTCGAGCCCAAGCGCCTCGACGCGGCCGATCCCGGCGGCGGCAAGGCGAGCGGCGACATAGCCCTCCAGGTCGAACTGGACATGCCCCTCTCGCCGGCCATCGGCGAAGAAGTGCTCGTTGGCGGGATCCTCGGCACAGAAGCGATCGGCAAAGGAGGCGTCGACCTCGTAGCTCGCACGCGCAATGCACGGGCCGACCGCGGCGGCGATGCGGTCGCGGCGGGCGCCGAGCGCTTCCATCGCGGCGAGCGTCGCGTCGGTGACGCCGCCGATCGCGCCCTTCCACCCGGCATGCGCAGCGCCGAGCACGCCCGCCTCGACATCGGCGAGCAGCACCGGTGCGCAATCGGCGGTGAGGACTCCCAGCAGCAGCCCCGGCGTGCGCGTCACCAGCGCGTCGGCCTTCGGTCGCTCGCCGGGGAAGGGCGCGTCGACGGTGACGACCTGGGGCGAATGGACCTGATGCACGGTGACGAGCGCGGCGCCGGGGAGCACCGCGGCGGCTGCGAGCTCGCGGTTGCGCGCCACCGCCTCGCGATCGTCGTCGGAGCCGGTGCCGACGTTGAGGCCGGCATGGATGCCCCGCGACACGCCGCCGCGCCGGCCGAGAAAGCCGTGCGCGACGCCGTCCAGCGCGCCCGCGCGGATGACCTCGACGTCGTCGCTCACAGCATCAGCCGCATGACCACGTCGTGGTCGCGGTGGTTGCCGACCATGAACACATAGTCGCCGACCCTCTCGAACCCCATCCGGTCGTAGAAGCGCCGGGCGCGGTGATTGTCGATATAGACGCTGAGGTAGAGCTCGGCCTGGCCGCTCGCGCGCGCCGCGTCGAGGGTCCAGTCCATCAGCCGCTTGCCGACGCCATCGCCGTGATGCGCGGATAGGACGTAGAGCTGATGGAGGCACGGCGCCTCGGCCGGCCAACCCTCGAAATAATTGGGACCGAGCTTGGCGAAGCCGACCGGCTGCCCCTCGATCGTCGCCAGGTGGACGCGATAGGTCGGGTCGGCGAGCTGGCGGGCATAGGCACCGGGCGACATCGCGGATTCGAGAAAGGCGTCGAGGTCGGCGGGGGCATAAAGCGGGCCGAACGTCTCGATGAAGCTCTGCTGCGCCATTGCCGACAGCGCCTCGGCATCGGCAGGGTGGGCGTCGCGATAGGCGATCATGAGCCAAATCCTTCGGGCGCCGGCCAGCCAGGGGCGGTGACGGCGATGACCTTGAACAGCGTGCCCATTTGGTCCGCGCCGGTCAGCCGCGCGCGATCGACCTCGATCGAAGCGGCGCGCTCCGGCGCGGCGGCGGCGAGCGCGGCGGCGCGGGAGCCGATGCCCAGGGCCTCCAGGAACGCGCCCTGGCCGACGGGGCCGTGGACGACGGCGCCCTCGGCGCGCGCTGCCTCTGCCAGCGTGCCGAAATCGACATGCGCGGTCAGGTCGTGCTCGCCGGGGTTCTCGAACGGATTGGCAAAGGCGTGCCCGCGCACCGCCTGGAACGTGTCGCCGATCGCGGGGCCGTCATAGCCGTAATCGACGACGATCGCTGCGCCGCCCTGTGCCACGATCCGCCGCGCGAGCGTGCGCATCACCGCGACGCTGGCGGGCGAGGTTTCGAGAACCGAGCCGTCGGGCGCGTCGCGAAGCTGCGGCGGGACGATCGGGTCGAAGACGGTGTTGCCCATCACCGGCAGGAACAGCGTGTCCTGGCACCCCACCAGCCGCTCGCGCCAGCCGTCCTGCGTCTTGACGAGCTGACGGATCGGCAGCGCGTCGAAGAATTCGTTGGCGACGACCAGCAGCGCGCCGTCCTCGGGCACGCTCATCAGCTCGAGATGCCATTCGGCCGAGGGCACCGCCGCCGCCTGTCGCTCGCGGAGGGCACCCGACGTCTCGATCAGGTGGACGGGCGGCGCGAGACCCACCGTCGCCATTGCCCGCAGCGCATCGGCGGCCAGCGTGCCGCGGCCGGGACCATATTCGACATAGCGCGCCGCCGGCTGGCCCGCGCGATGCCACAGGTCGGTGAGCGCGAGGCCGATCAGCTCGCCGAACATCTGGCTGACCTCCGGCGCGGTCGTGAAGTCCCCCCGCGCGCCCAGCGGATCCCGCGTGTCGTAATAATGCCCGTTCGCCGCCGCCATGTACTGCGACAGCGAGATCGGCCCGGCGAGCGTGATCGCGCGCGCCATCCGCTCGGGCAGCGGGCCGTCGTGGCCGATTGCGCTCACGTCAGGCGATGCTCTCGCCGACGATCGGCTCGACCCGGCGGCGACGCCCCTTCGACGTGGCGATCAGGAACAGCCCGCCCAGGATCATCGGCATGCACAGATACTGGCCCATGTTGAGGCCGGTCATGTCGTGGAGCCACATCAATTGCTCGTCCGCCTCTCGAAAGAACTCGACGAAGAAGCGCGCGGCGCCATAGCCGAGGAGGAAGATGCCGACGAGGCGGCCGGGATAATAGCGCGCGTTTGTGCGCCAGAAAAAGAAGGCGAGGACCAGGCCGAGCAGGATGCCCTCGAGCCCCGCTTCATAGAGCTGGCTCGGGTGGCGGGGCACGTCCATGCCGGTGCGCGGGAAGACGATCGCCCAGGGCACGTCGGTGGGGCGGCCCCAAAGCTCGCCATTCACGAAATTGGCGAGGCGGCCGAAGAACAACCCGAACGGCACGCAGCACGCGACGTAATCATGGACGCGCAGCCAGTCGAGCTTGTGCTTGCGCGCCATCAGGATGATCCCGAGCGTCACGCCGATGACGCCGCCATGGAACGACATGCCGCCGTCCCACAGCCGCAGGATGCTGAGCGGCTGGCCGAACAGGTCGGGGCGATAGAAGAGGATGTACCCCAGTCGCCCGCCCGCGATGATGCCGATCGTCGCATAGAAGACGAGGTCGTCGGCATGGCGCCGCGCCATCGGCGCACCCGGCCGGTCGATCAGCTTCAAGAGGTAGAACCAGCCGAGCAGGATGCCCGCGATATAGGCGAGCGAATACCATTTGAGCTGGAAGAAGCCGAGGTCGAGCGCCACGGGATCGAGGCCCAGCGTCCGATAGTCGAGATAACCGCCGGCAGCGGCAAGCGTGGTCAGGAGCAAGCGGCGGTTCCTCGCGTTGGCGTGCGAGGGGTGCTTTAGGGGGATCGGGGCGGTGTGTCAGCCCGCGTTCACGTGCCCGCGCCGACGCGCGCATCCCAGCCGAGCATCGCAAGCTCGGCGACCGCTTCCAGCTCGTCGCCCCGGGCGCCGTCGCGCGCCAGGATCGACATGCCGCCCTGCACGGTCTGGACGAACCGGGCGAGCGCGGGCAGGTCGACGGTGTCCGCGAACTCGCCCTCGTCCTTGCCGCGGCGCAGGCGATCGTGAAGCCGCTCGAAGCTTCCCTGACGTGCGGTCCGAAGCAGGTCGCACAAACCGCCATGCTCGGCGCCGTCCACCGTCGACAAAGTCACCATGCAGCCGCGCGGAATGTCCGCGACCGCCCCGGTCAGCGCCGCCGCCGAGTCGAACAGAAACGCCTCGATCGCGCCGCGCGCCGTCGGAGCGGCGAAGAACCGCTTCCACACGAACGCCTCGTTGCTGCGGACATAATGGTCGAGCGCCTCGGCGAACAGCGCCTCCTTCGATCCGAACGCGGCATAGAGGCTGGGCGAGCCGATCCCCATCGCGGCGGTCAGGTCGGTGATCGAGGTCGCGTCGAAGCCCTTCTGCCAGAACAGCAACGTCGCCGCTTGCAGCGCCGCCGCACGATCGAACGCGCGGGGGCGGCCGCGTGCCCGCGTTCCGGCGGTTTCGTCAGGGGCGGCAGATTTCTGCATCGATCGATACATAATGCCATTGACATTCGCCCGCAAGCATCCGAGCTATTGTGTGTCGATCACTACAAAAACAGGAACTCACGATGAATCTCTCAGGAAAGCGCGCGTTGGTTACGGGTGCGTCGCGTGGCATTGGGGCGGCGATCGCGATCGCGCTGGCGGAGCAGGGCGCGGACGTCGCAATCACCTATGCCCGCTCGCCGGAGCGCGCCGACGAGGTGGTGCGCGCGATCGAGGCGGCGGGCCGCAAGGGCGTCGCGATCCAGGCCGACAGCGTCGATCCCGCCGCGATCCGCCGCTCCGTCGACACCGCGGCCGAGCAGCTGGGCGGGCTCGACATCGTCGTCAACAATGCGGCGATCGCGATCTACAATCCGATTGCCGACTTCGCGGTCGAGGACATCGACGCGTTGCTTGCGGTCAACGTCCGCGGCCCGATCCTGGCGGCGCAGGCGGCGATCCCGCATTTGTCCGCGGGCGGGCGGATCATCAACATCGGATCGGCAGGCGCCGAGCGTATCGTCGGCTCGCCGGGCACGGTCTATTACATGACCAAGTCCGCGCTCCAATCCTTCACCCGCGGCCTGGCGCAGGAGCTGGGCGGCCGCGACATCACCGTCAATCTCGTCCAGCCGGGATCGACCAACACCGAGATGAACCCGGAGACGGGCGAATTTGCCGACTTCCAGCGCAGCCTGATCCCGCTTGGCCGCTATGGCCAGCCGGCCGACGTCGCCGCGGCGGTCGCGTTCCTGGCGAGCCCGGCGGCGCGGCAGATCACCGGCACGGCGCTGACTGTCGACGGCGGCGCGCTGACCTGATGCCAGAGGCGTGGCCCCGGGGCGTGACCGCCGGGGCCGCGTCAAACCTCTCCCAGCAACCCTTTCGCCTCGTCGCCGACCCAGTCCATCGCGCCCGACACCCGCCAGACTTCCTTGCCGTCCTTGTCGTAAAGGATCGTCGTCGGCAGGTTGACGCCCATGCCGGTGGTGAACCGCAGCTCGGGTTCGCTCCAGGGCTCGATCGTCTTGAAGCCGGCCTTCTGGAAATAGGGAACGACCTTGGCCGGACCGTCCAGGTCCTGGGCGATCGTCAGCACCTCGATCCGGCCGCTCTCGCGCTTGGCGAGTGCCTCCAGCGTCGGCATTTCCTTGACGCAGGGTGCGCACCAGGTGGCCCACAGGTTCACCAGCACCGGCTTGCCCTTATAGTCGGCGATCGTCTTCTTGACGCCTTCGGGATCGGCGAAGGGGAAGGTGGGGGCGGCTTCGCCCTTGTGGCTGCGGTCGACCTTGCCGCCGGTCGGTGCGGCTGCGGCGGACTCGTTTGCGGCGAGGGCGCCGTTCGCTTGCCCGTCCGCGGGGGTTTGCGTATCGCACGCGCCGACCATCGCGGCGAGCGGGAGAAGAACCATTAGCGAGCGCAAGGACAGCTCCAATCAGATGTGGGGCGGGCGGTTCGCCGAAGGCCCCTCGTCGGTGATGCGCGAGATTAACGCCTCGATCCCGTTCGACAAGCGCATGTGGCGCCAGGACATCGCCGCGTCCAAGGCGCACGCTGCGATGCTGGGCGCACAGGGCATCGTCGCGCAGGACGATGTCGCCGCGATCCTGGGCGGGCTGGATGCGGTCGCCGCCGACTATGCCGCGACCGGGCCGGCGGACGACCTGGTGCTCGAGGACATCCACATGCAGTCCGAAGCGCGGCTGGCCGAGAAGATCGGCGCCGCCGCCGGCCGGCTCCACACCGCACGCAGCCGCAACGATCAGGTTGCGACGGACTTCCGCCTGTGGACCCGCGACGCGATCGACGAGGTGCTGGCGGCGCTCGCCGGCCTTCAGGGCGCGCTCCTCAACCGCGCGGAGCAGCACGCGGCCGACGTGATGCCGGGCTTCACGCACCTGCAATCTGCGCAACCGGTGACGCTGGGCCACCACCTGATGGCCTATCACGCGATGCTGTCGCGCGACGTCAGCCGCTTTGCCGATGCGCGCGCACGGATGAACGAAAGCCCGCTCGGCTCCGCGGCGCTTGCGGGCACGGGCTTTCCGATCGATCGCGAGGCGACGGCCGCGGCGCTCGGCTTCGACCGGCCGATGGGCAATTCGCTCGACGGGGTCAGCGACCGTGACTTCGCGCTCGATTACCTGACCGCGGCGACGCAATGCGCGCTGCACCTCAGCCGGCTGGCCGAGGAGTTCGTGCTGTGGGCGTCGCAGCCCTTCGGCTTCGTGGCGCTCAGCGATCAATGGTCGACGGGCAGCTCGATCATGCCGCAGAAGCGCAATCCAGACGCGGCCGAGCTGGTGCGCGGCCATGCCGGGCGCATCCTGGGCTGCATGACCAGCCTGATGGTGACGATGAAGGGCCTGCCGCTGGCGTACTCAAAGGACATGCAGGACGACAAGCCGCCGGTGTTCGAGGCGCACGACCTGATCGGCCTGTGCCTCGCGGCGATGACGGGGATGGTGGAGAGCGCGACGTTCCGCACCGACCGCATGCGCGCCGTCGCCGATGCGGGCTTCGCCACCGCCACCGACCTGGCCGACTGGCTGGTGCGCGAGGCGGGGCTGCCGTTCCGCGAGGCGCATCACGTCACCGGCCGCGTCGTGGCGCGGGCGGAGGCGCTGGGCGTAAAGCTGGAGGCCATGCCGATCGAGGAACTGACCGCGATCGACGCGCGGATCACCCCGGCGGTGTTCGACGTGCTGTCGATCGACGCCTCCGTTGCCAGCCGGCGCAGCTTTGGCGGCACCGCGCCTAGCCAAGTGCGCGAGGCCATTGCCGCGGCGCGCCGTGCGAGCGAGAAGGCCTGATGCGCGCGCTGATCCTCCCCGTCCTGATTCTCGCGCTCGCCGGCTGCGGCGCGCGGGGCAAGCTGAAGCTGCCGGAGGGCGAGACGCCGCCGCCCGCGCCCTATGGCGCCGCGGCGACGCCGACCCCCGACGACCTCACCGCGCCGACGACGCAGCAGCGGCCGCAGCGCAGCGACGAGCTGCTCCGCCAGTCGGAAGAGCGGCCCAACGATCCCTTCCAGTTGCCGCCGCAGCGCTGATGGATCACTTTCAGCACAAGGACGGCGTGCTCCACGTCGAGGGCGTCTCTGCCGAGGTCATCGCCGCGACCGTCGGCACGCCGGTCTATCTTTATTCGCGCGCGACGCTCGAACGGCATGCGCAGGTGTTCCGCGACGCGCTGGCGAACGTGCCGCGCACGCACGTCGCCTATGCGGTGAAGGCCAATCCCAATCTTGCCGTGCTGCGCGTGCTCGCCAAGGCGGGGTACGGCGCGGACGTGGTGTCGGGTGGCGAGATGGCGCGGGCGGTCGCGGCGGGGATGGCGCCGGGCGACATCGTCTTTTCCGGCGTCGGCAAGACGCGGGACGAGCTTCTGCAAGGCCTGGAGACCGGCATCGGCCAGTTCAACCTGGAGCTTGAGGAAGAGGGCCATGTCCTCGCCGCGCTGGCGGCGGAGCGCGGGCTGACCGCGCCGGCGGTGCTGCGCGTCAACCCCGACGTCGATGCCGGCACCCATGCCAAGATCACGACCGGCCGCGCGGGCAACAAGTTCGGCGTCGCGATCGACGAGGCGCCCGGCATCTTCGCGCGGCTGGAGGGCAAGCCCGGCATCGCGCTGCGCGGCCTGGCGGTGCATATCGGCAGCCAGCTCGGCGACCTTGCCCCGCTCGAGGCTGCGTATGTCCGGGTCGGCGAGATGGTGCGGACGCTGCGCGCGGCCGGGCACCCGATCACGCATGTCGACCTGGGCGGCGGCCTCGGCGTCCCCTATCGCCCCGGCGAGACGATGCCGTCGCCCGCCGCGTTCGGCGAGATGGTCGCGCGCGTGACCGCGGGCTGGGACGTGACGCTGATGTTCGAGCCGGGCCGGGTGATCGCGGGCAATGCCGGCGTGCTGCTGACCCGCGTCGTCTGGGTCAAGCCGACGCCGGGCGGCGACCCCTGGGTGATCGTCGATGCGGCGATGAACGACCTCGCCCGGCCGGCGCTGTACGATGCCTGGCACGACTTCGTCGCGGTGCGGCCGACGGGCGAGCGGATCGTGGCGAACATCGCGGGGCCGGTCTGCGAAAGCGGCGATACGTTCGCGCGGTCGCGGGAGATCGACGCGGTGGCGGCGGGCGATCTGGCCGTGTTCCGCACCGCCGGCGCCTACGGCGCGACGATGGCGAGCACCTACAACAGCCGCGCGCGCGTGCCGGAGGTGCTGGTCGACGGCGACCGCTATGCGATCGTCTCCGACCGCATCGACCCCGCCCAGCAGATGGCGGGCGAGCGCGTCCCCGACTGGCTCTGATGCGGGAGACGGGCCTGCCGATCGTCGTCAGGCTCGACGGCAAGCCCGTCATCCTGCTGGGCGAGGGGGAGGCGGCAGACGCCAAGCGGCGGCTGCTCGAACGCGCGGGCGCGATGCCGGTCGAGGATCATCCCAACGCGCGGCTCGCCATCGTCGCGTTGGAGGACGAAGCGGACGCAGTGGAAGCGGCAATGCGGTTGAAGGCGCGCGGCCTGCTCGTCAACGTCGTCGACCGGCCGGCGCTGTGCGACTTCACGCTGCCGGCGATCGTCGATCGGTCACCGGTGCTGGTCGCGGTGGCGACGGGCGGCGCGTCGGCGGGGCTGGCGGCGGCGCTGCGTCAGCGGATCGAGGCGTGGCTGCCGGCAGGCGTCGGATCGCTCGCGAGTGCGCTGTCGGCCGCGCGCGGCGCGATGCGGACGCGGTTTCCCGAAGGACGCGCGCGGCGGACGGCGCTGGCGAGCGCGCTGGCGCCCGGCGGCGTGCTCGATCCGTTGGGCGGCGCCGATGCGGACGCGGTGGTGCGCTGGCTTGCCGACCCGGCAGCGGGGGCGGGCGATCGCGTCGAGCGGATCGTGCTGACCTCGGCCGACCCGGACAACCTGACGCTGCGGGCGGCGCGATTGCTCGCCGATGCCGACCGCGTTTGTCACCGGCGCGATGTGCCGGCCGCGATCCTGTCGCGCGCGCGGGCGGATGCCGAGCGGGTGGCGTGCGACGCGGTTCAGCCGGGGCCGGGGCTCACGGTCGATTTAACGATGGCCGCCGATCCTTCGTCACCCCGGACTTGATCCGGGGTCCCGCTTTCTCAGGGACGTAGAAGAAGAAGCGGGATCCCGGATCAAGTTCGGGATGACGCCAGGCTTCTCAAGCCGCGATGTCGTATGGCTTGATCTCACCCGCGAGATAGAGGTTGCGCGCCTTGGCCCGGCTGAGCTTGCCCGAGCTGGTGCGCGGCAGCGTGCGCGGGGGCACGAGCTCGACGACGCAGTTCATGCCCGTCACCGACCGGACCCGCTCGCGGATCTCGTCGCGCAGGCGGCTGCGCTCGGCATCGTCGCTGGTGCGGCACTGGACGAGGACGGCGGGCGTCTCCTCGCCGCCCGGGGTGGTGATCGCGAAGGCGGCGATGTCGCCCGCCTTGAAGCCCGGCAGCTGCTCGACCGCCCACTCGATATCCTGCGGCCAGTGGTTGCGGCCGTTGACGATGATCATGTCCTTGGCCCGGCCGACGATGTAGACATAGCCGTCCGACAAATAGCCCATGTCGCCGGTATCGAGCCAGCCGTCCTTCATGCACGCATCGGTCGAGGCCTGGTCGCGGAAGTATCCGACCATGACACTGGGACCGCGGCACCACACCTTGCCGATCGCCTTGTCGGGAAGCGGCGTGCCGTCCTCCTCGCGGATCTCGACTTCCATGTCGCGCACGGGCCGGCCGCAATTGACGATCGCACGATAACGCTGCGGGCGCCCGCCCTCGGCCGAGATGCCGGAAAGCTGCGTCTCCTCGACCAGCTCGACGACGATGCCCTCGCCCGGCGGCATGATCGAGACGGCCAGCGTCGCTTCGGCAAGGCCATAGCTCGGCAGGAAGGCCGACGCCTTGAACCCCGCATCGGCAAAGGCGTCGACGAACTTCTGCATGACGTCGGGACGGATCATGTCCGCGCCGTTCCCCGCGACGCGCCAGCGCGACAGGTCGAAGCGGTCGCTCGCCTTGGTCTGGCTCGACATGCGCCGCGCGCAGATGTCGTAGCCGAATGTCGGCGAATAGCTGAGCGTCGTGCCCGGATTGCGGCTGATGAGGTCGAGCCAGGCGAGCGGCCGGCGCGCGAAATCCTCGGTCTTGAGGTAATCGACCGACACCTGGTTGGCGATCGGCGACAGGAAGCAGCCGACCAGCCCCATGTCATGGTACCAGGGCAGCCACGAAATGCAGCGATCGCTGTCGATCAGCGCCATGCCGTGCGCGTGCGCGGCCAGGTTGTTGAGCAGCGCATGGTGGGTGATCGCGACGCCGTGGGGGAAGCGGGTCGAGCCGCTGGAATATTGGAGATAGGCGATGTCGTCACCCTTGGCCGGGGGCAGATCGACCGGCACCGCGTCGGCGGCGATGAACGTTTCCCAGGCGAGGCCCTCGACATGGGTGCGCTCGGCCGCGGCGCCTGCCATCGCGGCGAGCTCCTCGGGATAGAGGAACAGGCGCGGGTCGCAGCTCGACAGCTGGACTGTCAATTGGTCGATATAGCTGTCGCGCCCGCCGAAGCTCGTCGGCAGCGGCAGCGGCACCGGCCAGGCGCCGGCATAGACGGTGCCGAAGAACAGCGACGCGAACTCAGGCCCCGTTTCGGCGACCAGCGCCACGCGCTCGCCCGGCTTCACGCCGAGCGCGAGCAGGCGATAGGCCTGCGCGATCGCATCCTCGCGCAGCTCGGAATAGGGATAGGCGCGCAGGAGCGTGCCGCGCGCATCGTGGAAGTTCAGGCCGCGCGATCCCGTCGCGGCGAAGTCGAGCGCTTCGCCCAGCGTCCCGAAATCGGAGAAGCGGCGCGCGAGCGTGCAGTCGCTCGGCGTGGCGTTCAAGGTCTCGGCGGCGGCACTGGTCACGAATGGCGATCCCGGATTGTTGTCACTTCAGCGCTCTCCCTTACCAAAGCGCCGCTGTTTGTCCGCGCGGAAAGGGCGCAGCGTTCACCGGTCGCACGGCCTCGCGTTCAAATTCGACCGCTAGTGTGGCACAAACATGGCCGATGCGCCCACGCAAGTCCCCGCCGCCGCCCCTCGACGCCGCAAAGCTAGAGCGGTTGGCGCTTCGCTATGTCGAGCGATATGCGACGACGCGTGGCCGGCTGACCGATTACCTGTCGCGGAAACTGCGTGAACGCGGCTGGGACAGCGATGGCGCGCCCGCGGTCGAGCCGCTGGTCGAGCGCTTTGCCGAGCTCGGTTATGTCGACGATCGCGCCTGGGGGGAGGCGAGGGCGGCGGCGATGGCGCGGCGCGGCCTCGGCACGCGGCGGGTCCGACAGGCGCTGGGGGCGGCCGGCGTGCGCGGCGAGGATGCCGAGGCGATCGAGGCGGAATCGGCCGACGCGGCGCTGGCCAGCGCGGTCGCCTTTGCCCGTCGCAAGCGCATCGGTGCCTTTGCCGCGGTGCCGCCGGCCGATCGCGCGGCGGTCGAGCGGCAAGTCGCGCAACTGGTGCGCGCCGGTCATGATCTTGCGTTGGCGCGCCGCATCGTGCGGACGACTGCCGACGACCTTGCGCCGATGTCCCGTTCCGACGAATTACTTGACGACGAGACGCGACTCATTCGTTCGCTTTCCTGAAATGCTGTGATAAGCTTTCGCCTCGGGGGTACAATAAACATGCGTAGCGATCCGCAGCGACGGGTGGAGGATTTCGAGGCGCCGGCTTTTCTGTCGGGGGGCATCATGACCGAACGCGAAGTCGACGACCGCATCTATGCCGGTACGGTGAAGTGGTTCGACGTGACGCGCGGATTCGGTTTCCTCGTCGCCGACGATGCCGATGCGGGCGACATCCTCGTCCATTTTTCCGTGCTTCAGGAGCATGGCCGCCGCAGCCTGCCCGAGGGCGCGCGCGTCCAGTGCCATGTGCTCCAGCGGCCGCGTGGACTCCAGGCGCGCGAGATCGTGTCGATCGACCTCACCGACGCGATCGAGCCGCCGCCGCCGCGCGGACCGGAGCGGGCGGAACGCGCGCGGCTGATCGACGATGCCGGGCCGTTCGAGCCCGTCAGCGTCAAATGGTTCAACCGGCTCAAGGGCTATGGCTTCGTCGTGCGCGCCGGCGCGCCCGGCGACGTGTTCGTGCACATGGAGACGCTGCGCCGCGCGGGCGTGGAGGAAGTCGAACCCGACCAGCCGCTGATGGCGCGCATCGTCGAGGGCGAGAAGGGGCCGCTTGCGGTCGCGATCGAAAAGCCCGAGTAACGGCCGCATGGTATCGCGCACCCTGTCCCTGGCGCTCGCCGCCGGGCTCTTCGCCCTGTCCGCCTGCTCCGGCGGCAACGCGTCCGGCATCCAGCTGACCGAAGAGGAACAGGCCAAGGGGATCATCCCCGTCACGGTGACGACCAAATCCGGCCGTCACGTCTTCAAGGCCGAACCCGCCAAGACCCCGGCCGAGCAGCAGCGCGGGCTGATGTTCCGCACCGACCTGACCGAGACGTCGGCGATGCTGTTCTGGCCCTATCCGGCCGAAGGTGGCGGCCCGCGTGAAGCGAGCTTCTGGATGAAGGACACGCCGACCGCGCTCGACATCATCTTCATCCGTCCGGACGGCACCATCGCCCGCATCGGCCGCGGCGAGCCGTTCGACGAATCGCCGGTCGCCTCGGGCGAGCCGGTCGGCGCGGTGCTGGAGGTGAAGGCGGGCGTCGCGGCGGCGACGGGCATGGCCGAGGGCGACAAGGTGACCTGGCCGCAGGCGAAGTGAGCCGGCGCCGGGCAGGCGTTATCGGCCCGGCTCCACATAGGGCTTCACCGGCGCCGCCCCGCCCTCAGGCGTCGGCAGCGCGCGCTGCCCCTCGACCCAGACCTTCTCGCCATTGACCCAGGTTTCGAGGACGCGCGTCAGGCGTAGCTCGGCAGGCGCGGCCATCGTCGGGTCGCGATCGACGATGACGAAGTCGGCGCGCATGCCTGGCGCGATCCGGCCGAGCCTGGTTTCCGCGAAGCCCGCATAGGCCGCGTCGATGGTGAAGGCGCGCCACGCCGCCTCGCGCGTCAGCGCTTCCTCGGGGCGCCAGCCGCCGAACGGCTGTCCGTCCGCGTCCTGGCGGGTGAAGCCCGCGGCCCAGCCGGCGAAGGGATTGGGGCTCTCGACCGGGAAGTCCGATCCGAATGCCACCCGCGCGCCCGTCGCCGCGATCGACTTCCAAGCATAGGCGCCCGCCAGCCGCTGCGGCCCCAGCCGCGCTTCGGCCATCGTCCGGTCGCTGGTCTGGTGGACCGGCTGCATCGAGGCGACGACGCCGTTCCGCCCGAAGCGCGGCAGATCGGCCGGATCGACGATCTGCGCATGCTCGATCCGCCAGCGGCGGTCGCCCTTGTAGCTCGACGAGAGCTCCTCGATCGCGCCCAGCACCTCGGCATTGGCGCGGTCGCCGATCGCATGGACCGCGAGCTGAAAACCGTCCATCGCCCCGCGGCTCATCTGGTTGAGGAGCTGCGTGTCGTTCTGGAGCGGCAGCCCGGTCTGTCCCGCCGCGTCGGCATAGGGCGCCTTCAGCCAAGCCCCGCGCGACCCCAAAGCGCCGTCGAGATAGAGCTTGATCCCGCCCATCCGCAGGCGGTCCTCGTAGAGCCACGGGGTCGGGCCGCTGATCCCCACGCGCACCGCCGTCTCGACCGAGTTGGCATAGCTCATGATGTGGATGCGCAAGAGGTTGCGATCCCCCATGAAGCGATAGGTGAGCCAGTCGTCCAGGCTGGTTCCCATGTCCGCGGTCGCGGTGATGCCGCTCGCCAGCAGAATGCGCTGCGCTTCCAGGAACGCGGCATTGCGCTCGCGCGGGGGCGGGGCGGGTACCGCCTTCGCCACCAGCTGCATCGCCGCATCGACGAAGACGCCGCTGGGGGCGCCGTTCGGTCCCTTCTCGATCCGGCCGCCGGTCGGCGCGGTGGTCTTGGCGGTGATCCCCGCCGCCTTCATCGCCGCCGAGTTCGCCCAGGCGGCATGGCCGTCGACGCGGTCGAGCCAGACGGGCTTGCCCGGCACGATCGCGTCGAGCTCGGCCGCGGTCGGAAAGCGGCCGAGGCCCCATTTCTCCTGGTTCCAGCCGCCGCCGGTGATCCACGGCCGGTTGGGATTGGCCGCGGCATAAGCGGCGATCTTGGCCTTGGCCTCCTCGAACGACCTGGTGTCGGACAGGTCGAGCGACAGCGCCTTGAAGCCCAGCTCCATGAAATGGCCGTGCGCGTCGATCATGCCGGGGATCGCCACGCGCCCCTTCATGTCCTGTCGCCAGTCGAGCTTTTCGGGCCGTTTGTCCTTGCGCCCCAGCACGCGGGTGATCGTGCCGCTCTTGTCGATCAGGATGCCGGTGAAGCGCTGTGGCCGGCCCTGTTCGTCCAGCGTCACGCCGTCGACATTGTCGATCAGCCCGTCGGCAAGCGCGGGCGCCGCCAGGAGCGAGGCCGCGAGGAGGAGCGCGGTGCGGACGATCCGGTTGGAAAGCTTCATGCGCTTGCCATATGGCGGGGCAGGCGATTTGGCGAGGGCGCGATGCGGACGGTGACGATGCTGGGCACGGCGATGATGCTGGCGGCGTGCGGCGGCGCCCCCGAACAGCCCGCGGCCACGAGCGCGAATGCGCAAGGCCAGGCGCCGGTGCCGCCCACCCCACCATCGCCGCCGGCGGCCGCCGCAAAGGCGAGCAAGACGACGATCAAGAACGACAGCTACAGCTTCGACTATACCTATCCGGCCAAGGCGGCGGCGATCGCGCCGCTCGCCCGCTGGCTGGACGGGCAGCGTGAGGAAATGAAGGTCGAGCTCGACAAGGATACCGCCGAGTTCCGCGCGGAGGCCAAGGCGGGCGACTTCCCCTTCCGCGCCTATGAATCGACGGTCGCGTGGAAGGTCGTGACCGACACGCCGCGCCTGCTCAGCCTGTCGGCCGAAACTTGGGCCTATACCGGCGGGGCGCATGGCAGCCCGGGCTATGACGCGGTGGTGTGGGACAAGGCGGCGGGCGAGCGGCTGAAGCCCACCGACCTGTTCACCTCCACCGACGCGATCCAGACCGCGATCGGCACCGCCTTCTGCGCCGAAATCGATAAGCAGCGCGAGGAGCGGCGCGGCGAGCCGGTGGTCCGCGCCGACGACAGCTTCAACGCCTGTCCCAAGGTCGATGAGGCGACGCTGATTCTGGGATCGACCGACCGGCAGATGATCGACCGGGTCGGGCTGCTGGTCGGTCCCTATGTGGCGGGCCCCTATGCGGAGGGGGTGTTCGAGGTGACTCTGCCGGTCACGCCCGCGCTGCTGAGTGCGGTAAAGCCGGCGTACCGCGACCTCTTCCGCGCGCGGTGACTCTCGGGCAGCGCAATCCACTCACGTCATCCCGGACTTGATCCGGGATCCCGCTTGTTCTTCCTGTGTGCGGAGAAGCGGGACCCCGGATCAAGTCCGGGGTGACGGTGATTTTCGTGTTTCGGCTTACTTCGGCAGCCGGGTCACCAGCGCGCTCGTGTCCATTCGCCCGCCGCCGGCCTGTTGCACTTCGGCATAGAATTGATCGACCAGCGCCGTCATCGGCAGGAGCGCGCCGTTGCGCTTGGCCTCGTCGAGCGTGAGGCCCAGATCCTTGCGCATCCAGTCGATCGCAAAGCCGAAGTCGAACTCGTCCTTGGCCATGGTCGGCCAGCGATTGACCATCTGCCAGCTCTGCGCCGCGCCGCCCGAGATCGCCTCCAGCACCTTGTCGAGATCGAGGTCGGAGGCCTGGGCGAAGCGCAGCGCCTCCGCCACGCCCTGAAGCACGCCGGCGATGCAGATCTGGTTGACCATCTTGGTCGTCTGACCCGCGCCCGCCGCGCCGACATGGACGATTCGCGCCGAATAGGCCTCCATCAGCGGCCGCGCCGCCGCCACCGCTTCGTCGCTGCCGCCGCACATGACGGACAGCTTGCCGTTCTCGGCGCCCGCCTGTCCGCCCGACACCGGTGCATCGACGACCATCGCGCGGGCCGCCGCCAGTTCGCGCGCGATCGCGGCGGAGACGGTGGTGTGGTCGACGAACACCGCTGCCTCGTCCATCGCCGCGAAGCAGCCGTCCGTCCCCAGCGTCACCTGACGCAGGTCGTCGTCGTTTCCGACGCACGCGAACACCGCCGCCGCGCCCTTGGCGGCTTCGGCGGGCGTGTCGGCCACCGTCCCGCCATGCTTTTCCGCCCAGGCCTCCGCCTTGGCGCGCGTCCGGTTGAAGCCGACGACATCGTGCCCCGCCTTTGCCAGATGCCCCGCCATCGGCGCGCCCATGACGCCCAGACCCAGAAATGCGACCTTTGCCATGGCCAAGCCCTATCGCGCCGGGCGGGCAGCGGCGCAAGCACCCGGCGCCACCGTCTCGCGCACCCGCCCGCCAGGCGTGACATAGGCGCCGTCGAGCACCGCGCCGTTGGCGCACCGCATCACGACGCGCCCGTCCATCCGCGGCCGCGCGGCCCAGAACCCCTCGGCCACGCCCCGCATCGGCCGCTCGCCCCGGGCATCGCGGATCGCCGCGCCGGCCAATTGGCGATCGGGATCGGCGACGACCGTGAAGCCGCCCAGCCACAGGTCGATGCTCGCCACCGCAATCCCGGCAAGGATGACCAGAGCGGCAATGCGCAGCGAAAAGAAATGGCGATGCACCCCCTCTAGCTTGGTCGCCCCCGGCCGAATCGCAACCCGGTTTCCCCCGCGCGGCCGATCGGCTAGGGGCGGAGGATGGCCAGCCTTCTCGAAACGCCCGCCCCGGCCCTGCTGCCGGTCAGCCTAGACGACGTGCTCGGCGCGCGGGCGCGAATTGCGGGCTCGGTCGTGCGGACGCCGACGTTGGTCAGCAAGACGCTGTCGCAGTTCGTCGGGGCGACGGTCTATCTCAAGTTCGAGAACCTTCAGTTCACCGCCGCCTATAAGGAGCGCGGCGCGCTAAACACCCTCCTCCAGCTCTCCGTCGAGCAGCGCGAGCGGGGCGTCATCGCGGCGTCGGCAGGCAATCACGCGCAGGGCCTTGCCTATCACGGCATCCGCCTGGGCATTCCCGTCACCATCGTCATGCCGCGCTCGACGCCGACGGTGAAGGTCACCCAGACCGAAGGGCACGGCGCGACCGTGATCCTGGAGGGCGAGACCTTTGACGAGGCCTATGCCCATGCCCGCACGCTGGAGGCGACCAACGGCCTGACCTTCGTCCATCCGTTCGACGATCCGCGCATCGTCGCGGGACAGGGCACGATCGCGCTCGAGATGCTGGAGGATGCGCCGGGCATCGACACCTTCGTCGTCCCGATCGGCGGCGGCGGGCTGATCTCCGGCATCGCCACCGTGGCCAAGGCGCAGCCGCGTGCGATCGACGTGATCGGCGTGCAGGCCGAGCTCTACCCCTCGATGTACAACCGCATGAACGGCGGCGCGCTGCCGATCGGCGGAGATACGCTGGCGGAGGGAATCGCCGTCAAGGAGCCCGGTGGCCTGACCGCGCAGATCGTGCGCGAACTGGTCGACGACATCGTTCTGGTCAGCGAGCGCAGCCTGGAGGAGTCGGTCAGCCTCCTCCTCCAGATCGAGAAGACGGTGGTCGAAGGAGCGGGCGCCGCCGGCCTCGCCGCACTGCTCACCCACCGCGAGCGGTTCGCTGGCAAGCACATCGGCATCGTCCTTTGCGGCGGCAACATCGACACGCGGCTGCTCGCCAACGTGCTCCTGCGCGACCTGGCCCGCTCGGGCCGGCTCGCACGGCTGCGCGTACGGCTCCAGGATCGGCCTGGCGCGCTTTATGGCGTCGCCAAGATCTTTCACGAGCAGGCGGTCAACATCATCGAGATCTATCACCAGCGCGTCTTCACGACGCTGCCGGCCAAGGGCCTCATCACCGACATCGAGTGCGAGACGCGCGATCGTCCCCATCTCGACCGGCTGATCGCCGCGCTGCGCGACGCGAGTTACGAAGTGAGCCTGGTCGAGCTCGCCTGAGCCGAAGCCTGGGTTCGGCACCGCCCGCCGCGACGTTAACGCTGTTCGTTATCCCGGGAACCATGCGCGTCGTTCGGACTGGCGCAAGTTAACGTTCTTTTCGTGGTAAACCGACTTTTCATCGCGAATCGGCGCCTGCATATTGATCGAAAGGCCGCATCCCGTGGCCCGTACCCTGGGGGCTCGACGAAGCGTGACCGCGCCGTTCCGTTTTCCGCGCTTCTTCGTCACGAGCCCGTCGCCCTGCCCGTACCTGCCGGGGCGCCAGGAGCGGAAGGTCTTCACCGAACTGAACGGGCTCCACGCCGGCGAGCTCAACGACGCGCTCGGCCGGATCGGTTTTCGCCGCAGCCAGTCGGTCGCCTATCGCCCCAGCTGCCCGAGCTGCAACGCATGCCAGTCGGTCCGCGTTGTCGCCGACCGGTTCCAGGCCGGATCGACGCATCGCAAGCTCATCCGCCGCATGGCCGATCTGGAGGTCAACGCCTGTCGCCCCTGGGCCACGGACGAGCAGTTCCAGCTGCTCCAGCGCTATCTGGCGACGCGCCACCCCGGCGGCGGCATGGCGGGGATGGATGAACAGGACTATGCCGACATGGTCGAGCACAGCCCCGTGCGCTCCTATGTCGTCGAGTATCGCGAGCCGTCGGTAAACGGCCGGCCGGGCAAGCTGATCGGCGCGTGCATCACCGACCAGCAGGCCGATGGCCTCTCGATGATCTACAGCTTCTACGACGCCGGGCCGGACGCGCGGCCGGGGCTGGGCACCTACATCATCCTCGACCACATCGCCCGCGCGACCGCGACGGGGCTGCCTTACGTTTATCTCGGCTATTGGGTGAAGGGGTCGGCGCGCATGGCCTATAAGGCGCGCTTCCAGCCGCTCGAGGTGCTGAACGCCGGCGGCTGGCGCGCGATGCCCGCCGAGGCGATGGCGCCCGCCAAGGTCGCGGAACTGGTCTGAGCGTCCGTCCTCCCCCGCGGCGGGGGAGGACGGGGCGCCTCAGGCCTTCAGCTCACCGTTGGTGCGCGTGCCGGGCGCCGCGGGCTCCGCCAGCTCGCGCTCGCCTGCCAGCGCGTGGTCGCTCTCGCCCAGCGTGTCGAGGTGCATCAGCTTCGCCACGAACGGCGCCACCGCCAGCACGCCGACGCCGACCGCCGCCGAGAACCAGCCGATGTTGGAATAGACCTCCAGTACCCGCTCCGGCCCGACACCCTCGCCGCCGGTCGCCTGGGCGATCAGGCTGGCGATGAAGTTGCCGCCCGCGGTCGCGAGGAACCAGGCACCCATCATCAGCCCGGTCATGCTCGCCACCGACAGCCGCGTCATGTTGGAAAGGCCCACGGGCGAGAAGCAGAGCTCGGCCATGGTGTGGAGGAGATAGACGAGGAAGATGAAGATCACCGGCGTCAGCTCGCCCGGCGTGCTGGCGGCGCCGGCGACGAGGACGAGGAAGCCGAGGCCGACGACGATCAGTCCGATGCCGAACTTGAACGGCGCGCTCGGCTCCAACCCGCGCTTGTTCAGGAACGTCCACAGCCACGCGAACATCGGTGCCAGGATGATGATGAAGATCGAATTGACCGACTGGAAGACCGAGGCGGGGACTTCCCAGCCGAGGATCGAGCGGTCGACCTGGCGATCGGTGTAGAGGTTGAGCGACGAGCCCGCCTGTTCGAACAGCGCCCAGAAGAGCGGGCAGAGCGTGATGAGGAACAGTGCGGCAAAGATGCGATCGCGATCCTCGCGGCCGAGCTTCGCCACCGCGCGCCAGACGATGAAGGCATAGGTCGCGACGAAGCAGGCCATCAGTGCCCAGCCGACCGCATTCTGGAAGCGGATCAGCCACCACGACACGCCGACGCCGACGACCGCGCCCAGATAGATTAGCCATTCGCGCGACAGGCCGGCGACGACGGGCGCCTTCAGAAGCGCGCGATCGGGCGCCTCCCCCGCGCCGCGAAGCTCGTGGCCGAACATGACGAACACGATCAGGCCCGCGACCATGCCGACGCCCGCGGCGCCGAAGCCGTATGACCAACCCACCGTCTCACCCAGGATGCCGACCGCGATCGGGCCGAGCCAGCCGCCCAGGTTGATGCCCATGTAGAAGATCGAGAAGGCCGGGTCGCGCCGCGCGTCGTCGCGGGCGTAGAGCTGGCCGACGAGGACGGAGATGTTGGCCTTGAGGAAGCCCGTACCGATGATGATCGACGCCAGGCCCAAGTAGAAGCCGTCCAGATAGATGCCCTGCTGTCCGTAGGGCCCCTCGAACAGCGCGATCATCAGGTGACCCGCCGCGATGAAGAAGCCGCCGACCAGCACCGCCTGTCGCGCGCCCAGATAGCGGTCGGCGAGATAGCCGCCGAGCACCGGGGTGATGTACACCATCGAGGTATAGGCGCCGTAGATCGCATAGGCGGGCTCATCGCCGAACAGGAAATGCTTGGTCAGGAACAGGATCAGGATGGCGCGCATCCCGTAATAGGAGAAGCGCTCCCACATCTCCGCGAAGAACAGCACGAACAGGCCGCGCGGGTGGCCCAGAAACTCCTTGCCCGCCGGTACGGCGCGGGGTGCGTCAGACGCCATTCGGCATCACTCCATCAATCTGTCCGGCCGTGTTCGACCCGTTTCGCGCGCGAACCTGCCCCGCGGCGCGTGCAAAGCCAAGCGGCAATGTCACAGATGTGACTTGTCGCGAGGGTGAATGGGGGAGATCCCTTAAACCATCCCCGTTCGCTTCGAGCGCAGTCGAGAAGCCGTTCCGTCAGCCATCGTTTCTCGACTTCGCTCGAAACGAACGCGGATGGGTGGTTTGACAATGCGGCCACCCGCTCTAGCGGTGGCCTCATGTTCAACGACCGCTCCAGCCTCGCCGCCTATCTCGCCACCCGCCGGTCGGGGAAGCCGCGCGACATGGTAGCGCCCGGCCCCGACGCGCAGCAGGTCGCCGCGATGGTCGAGGTCGCGGCGCGGACGCCCGACCATGGCAAGCTTGCCCCCTGGCGCTTCATCGACGTGCCGGCAGGCGCGCGCGGCGAGTTCGCCGCGATGCTGGAGGCGGCGTATCGCGCCGAGAAGCCGGACGCCGGGCGGCTGGAGATCGAGGCGATCCGCCAGTTCGCGCATCAGGCGCCGGCGCTGATCGTCGTGCTGTCCAGCCCCCGCGACAGCCACATCCCGGTCTGGGAGCAGGAATTGTCGGCAGGCGCGGCGACGATGAACCTCATTCATGCGGCGCATGCCGAGGGCTTCGTCGCCGGCTGGCTGACCGGCTGGGCGGCGTTCTCGCCCGCGGTGCTGGCGGGACTGGGCTCGCGCGCGGGCGAGAAGATCGCCGGCTTCGTCTTCATCGGCAGCCCGTCGCGCGACCTGGACGAGCGGCCCCGACCGGTCGTCGCGGACATCCTTTCGAGTTGGTCCGCATAAGGGCATGGCGCGGCGTACCTGTTTGCCGTATTAAGGCAGCATGACAGCGATCGAGCATGACGACTCGCCGGTTTATATGCGGCTGCGCGCCACCATCGCCGCGGCGATCCTGCGCGGGGAGTATCGCGCGGGTGACCAGCTCCCCTCCGTCCGCGCACTTGCGGCCGAGGTCGGGGCGAACCCGCTGACCGTCGCCAAGGCGTACCAGACCTTCCAGGACGACGGCTATGTCGAGGTGCGGCGCGGGGTCGGCATGTTCGTCCTGCCCGGCGCCGCGGAGGCGCTGCGCGTGGCGGAACGCGAGCGATTTCTGAGAAGCTATTGGCCGCGGGTGCGCGACCATATCGCGCTGCTGGGCCTCAGCACCGACGAGCTGTTCGAGCGCGAGCGCGCCTGATCCACCGTCGTCATCCCAGCGAAGGCTGGGATCGCTTGGCGGCAGGGCGCGACCTAGCTGCCAGCGACCCCAGGCTTCGATGGGGTGACGGATCGGCGAAGCACCCCCACCACCATTGGCGTTACCCGATCGGCGATCCGCTCGATCCCCTCGGGCTTGGGATGGATGCGGTCCGGGAGCATCAGCGCGGGATTGAGGACGACACCGTCGAGGAAGAAGGGGTCGAGCGCCGCATCGTACTTCTTCGCGAGGTCGGGATAGATGCCCTCGAACGCCCGGACGTAATCGGCGCCCAGGTTGGGCGCGGCGCGCATGCCGGTCAGCATGATCGGGATGCCGCGCTTCTTCAGTTCGGCGCAGATGGCTTCGAGGTTCGCGCGCGTCTCCGCCGGATCGATCCCGCGCAGCATGTCGTTGCCGCCCAGGCCCACGATGGCGAGGTCGGGCTTGCGCGGCAGCCCGTCGAGCGTGAAGGCGAGGCGCCGCAGCCCCGCCGCGCTGGTGTCGCCCGACACGCCCGCATTGCGCACGGTCGCAGCGATGCCCGCCGCCTTCAGCCGTTGTTCGAGGACATAGGGGAAGGCCTGCTGCGGCAGCACGCCGTATCCCGCGTAGAGGCTGTCGCCGAACGCGAGTACGAGCCGCGCGTCCGCTGCCTCCGCGGTCGGCGAGACTCGCGGGGTCGGGGCAGGGGCGGGCGCTTCGCCCGAACAGCCCGCCAGCGGTTGGACGAGCGCCGCCGCCGCCACATATGGGACCCAAGTTCCGAACGAAGGACGCACCTTGCCACCTTTTGCCGCTGAAGCCGAAACCCGTGATATCGTGATCCGCGCGCGCGCTGTCACCCTCTCCCTCGGCAGCCGCGCGGCGCCGACCGACATTCTGAAGGGCATCGACCTCGACATCGCCGCCGGCTCCAGCGTCGCGATCCTGGGACCGTCGGGGTCGGGCAAGTCGTCGCTGATGGCGATCCTGTCGGGCCTGGAGCGGGCGACCGGCGGCGGGGTCGAGGTGGCGGGCGTCGATTTCACCACCTTAGACGAGGATGGCCTGTCGCGGGCCCGCCGCGGGCGGATCGGCATCGTCCTTCAGGCCTTTCACCTCCTGCCCACCATGACCGCGCTCGAGAATGTCGCGGTGCCGATGGAGCTGGCCGGCATTGCCGATCCGTTCACGCGCGCGGAGGCGGAGCTGGCGGCGGTGGGCCTGGGCCACCGGCTGACGCACTATCCCGCGCAATTGTCGGGCGGCGAGCAGCAGCGCGTGGCGATCGCGCGCGCGGTCGCGCCGGCACCCGCGATCCTGTTCGCCGACGAACCCACCGGCAATCTGGACGAGGCGACGAGCGCGGGGATCGTCGAACTGCTGTTCGAGCGCCGGCGCGCCGCGGACGCGACATTGGTGATGATTACCCATGATCCGGCGCTGGCCGAGCGCTGCGACCGGATCATCCGGATGCGCGACGGCGTGATCGTCGAGGATTGCGCCGCGTGAGCTGGACGGCGCTGTGGCGCATCGCCCGCCGTGACCTCCATGCCGGGTTCCGCGGCCTGCGGCTCTTGTTCGTGTGCCTGTTCCTGGGCGTGGCGACGCTAGCGACAATCGGCAGCCTGACCGCCTCGATCTCCAGCGAGCTGGGCGCGCGTGGCCGCGTCATCCTGGGCGGCGACGTCGAGGTGGCGATGACGCAGCGCGAGGCGGCGGCGGCGGAGCTCGCGGCGCTGCGGCAACCGGCGGCGCGCTTCTCGACGACGATCCGGCTGCGCGCGATGGCGAACGGACCTGCGCGGCCGGGGACGCCGGGGGCGGTGCTGACCGAGTTGAAAGGCGTCGATGGTGCCTATCCGCTGACCGGCACGCTAAGGCTGGCGAGCGGCGCTTACACGCCGCTGCCCGCCGACGCGATCTTGGTCGATCGCGCGCTGGCCGAGCGGCTGTTGCTGCGCGTAGGCGACCGGCTGCGCTACGGCACCGCCCCGTTCCGGGTGGCGGGCATTATCGCCGAGGAGCCCGACCGGGTGGGGGAGGGCTTCACGCTCGGCCCTGTCGCGATCGTTTCGCTCGACGGGTTGCGCCGCACCGGCCTTGTCCAGCCCGGCGCGCTCTATGAGACCAAGTACCGGCTGACGCTGCCCGCCGGCGTCGCGCCGGATGGCGTGGTCGGAGGGTGGAAGACGCGCTTCCCCGCTGCCGGCTTCGAATACAAGACGCGCGATCGCGCGGCGCCGGGCGCCGACCGGTTCTTCCAGCGGCTCGGCCAGTTCCTCGGGCTGATCGGGCTGGCTGCGCTGGTGATCGCGGGGATCGGCGTCGGCAACGGCGTGGGCGCGTATCTGACCGCCAAGCGCGGTGCGATCGCGACGCTCAAGGTGCTGGGCGCGACCGCGCGCGATATCGAGCGATTGTACCTGATGCAGATCGGCGCGGTGGCGCTGGTCGCGGTGGCGGGTGGGTTGGTGGTGGGCGCGGCGCTGCCGCCCGCGATCGTGCTGCTGGTCGGCGACCTGTTGCCGGTCAGGCCCGCGGTCGGGCTCCACCTGTTGCCGCTGGTGACGAGCGCGGCGTTCGGGTTGCTCGTCGCGCTCGCCTTTGCGCTGCCGCCGCTGGCGCGTGCGCGATCGATGCCGGCGGCGGCGCTGCTGCGCGAGGGTGTCGAGCGGCGCGGCGGGGTCGAGCGGCGCGGCGGGATCGAGCGGCGCACTGCGCTGCGGGTGGCGCTGGCGGGCGGGGCGGTCGTGGCGCTGGCGGTGGCGACCGCGCGCGATCCGCTGTTCGCCGCATCGGTGCTGGCTGCCGTCGCCGCGGTGTTGCTGCTGCTCGCGGGGCTCGGCTGGGCGATCCGGCGGCTGGCCGCGCGCGTGCCGCGCCCGCGCGCGCCGCTGGTCCGGCTGGCGGTCGCCAATCTCCACCGGCCGGGCGCGCAGACCGGCGCGCTGGTTGTCGCACTCGGGCTGGCGCTCACCTTGTTCGTCACGCTGGCGGCGATCCAGACCAGCCTGGATGCCGAGATCGCCCGCGCCGTACCCGCGCGCGCGCCCGACCAGTTCGTGCTCGACGTGCCGAGCGACCAACGTGCGCGGTTCGAGGCTTTGGTAAAGTCGAACGCGCCCGAGGCGGAGCTTAACGTCGTCCCGTCGCTCAGGGGCACGATCGTCGCCTATGGTCAGACGCGCGTCGCCGACCTTGCGGCGATCCCCGACGACGCCTGGTTCCTGCGCGGCGAGCGCGGCGTCACCTATTCGCCGACGCTGCCGCAGGGGAGCGTCCTGACCGCGGGCAAATGGTGGCCGGCCGATTATGCCGGACCACCGCTCGTCTCGCTCGACCGGGAAGCGGCGCGGGTGATGAAGGTCGGCGTCGGCGACACGCTGACCGTCAGCATCCTGGGGCGTGAGATCGAGGCCAAAATCGCCAATCTGCGCGAGATCCACTGGGAGACGCTCGGCTTCAACTACATTATGGTGTTCTCGCCCAATACGCTTGCCGCCGCGCCGCACAGCCTTACCGCGACGATCGAAATGGACGACGCGCATCAGGGAGCGGTGACACGCGCGATCCTCACCGCCTTCCCCTCGGCCTCGATCATCGCGACGCGCGAGATCGTCGGGCAGGTGCGCACCATCCTCGACCAGATGGCGGCGGCGATCCTGTTGTCGGCATCGGTCGCGATCCTGGCCGGGATCGCGGTGCTGATCGGCGCGATCGCCGCCAGCCGCGCGGCGCGCACCTATGACAGCACGATCCTCAAGACGCTGGGTGCCACCCGCGGTCAGGTGCTGGGGGCGCAGGCGGTGGAATATGCGCTGCTCGCCGGGCTGCTGGCGGTGCTGGCGTTGGCGCTGGGGGGCGGGGCGGCGTGGTTCGTCATCGTGCGCGTGTTCGAGTTCGGCTGGGCGCCCGACTGGTGGGTGGTGGGTGGCGTGCTCGGCGGCGGCGCGCTGCTGACGCTCGGCATCGGCCTGATCGGCAGCTGGCCGGTCCTGTCGGCGCGTCCCGCAGCGGTACTCCGCCGGCTCTGATTAACCGCCGCGGTGCGCGGCCGGGCTTGCTAGATGGTGCGGGGACTGAACGAAGAGGATCGTCCCCATGCGCCATGTCGCCGCGCTGTTCGCCACCGCCCTTCTTGCCGCGCCCGCCATGAGCCAGGGCGGCGGACCCTATGCGGTCGAGGGCGGGCGCAGCTATTCGAGCCTTCAGGATGCAGTGAACGCGATCGGCGGCGGCACCGGCACGATCCGCATCGCGCCGGGGCGGTACCGGGACTGCGCGGTGCAGGAGGCGGGGCGCATCGCCTTCGTCGCGGAGCCGGGCAAGGTCGTGTTCGACGGCGCGATCTGTGAGGGCAAGGCGACATTGGTGCTCCGCGGGCAGGGTGCCAAGGTCGACGGCATCGTCTTCACGCGCACCTTCGTGCCCGACGGCAATGGTGCCGGCATCCGCATCGAGACGGGCAATCTGGAGGTCGTGAACACGATGTTCGTCGACGGCCAGTGCGGCATCCTGTCGGCCGAGGACCCTTCGTCGGTCATCAGCATCGACCGGACGACCTTTGCGCGGCTGGGCAAGCACCCCGACGGCACCGGGGCGCACGCGCTCTACATCGGCAATTATGGCGGCCTTCGCGTGACGCGCAGCCGCTTCGAGCAGGGCACCGGCGGCCATTACGTCAAGAGCCGCGCGCCGCGGGTCGAGATCGTCGACAACAGCTTCGACGACAGCCGCGGGCACACTACCAACTACATGATCGACCTGTCCAACGGCGCGACCGGGCGGATCGCCGACAACAGCTTCGTCCAGGGGCCGGACAAGGAGAATTACTCGACGATGATCGCCGTCGCGGCGGAGGGGGTACACAATTCCTCGCGCGGTCTGGTGGTCGAGAACAACCGTGCCGACCTCGCCCCCACGTTCAAGGAGTCGACCACCTTCGTCGGCGATTGGGCGAAGGACGGCGTGACCGTGCGCGGCAACACGCTCGCGCCGCGGATCAAGGATTACGCGACGCGCTAGGCCAGGCGCGTCCCCAGCCACGTTCCCAGATATTCGAGCGCGGCGAGCCGGCGCCACACCGCGCTGTCGCCGACGCGATCGACGCGGAAGAAGCGCTGCATCAGCGGCATGTCGAGGTCGATGACGCGGCGCATGTAATCCGGCGAGAGCAGCCCGCCATGTTCGTCGCCCATTGGCCGGATGCGCCGCTGGAGCGCATAGCTGCGGCGGCGGAGCCAGGTCGGGCGCGCGCGCGACGACCATTCGGACCAACGATGCCGCCGGTCGGGGCCGCTCGCGAAATCATGGCCATAGGCGGAGGGCTGCGCCGCCAGCACGGGGTCGATCGCGGTCAAAAGCTGCGCCTCGAACGCGCCCGCCTGCTTCAGCAGCATCGGCAGCTTCATCGCCTCGGCGACGACATGCTGGTCGAGGAACGGCATCGCATAGGCGCCCTGCCGCGATTCGAGGCTGATCTCGCGCCCGAACAGCGATCGGCAGCGGACGCGGGGATAGGCGTGCTCGACCCACTGGCGCGACAGCTGGGCGGTGGCGGAAGGGGCGCCGATCGCCGCGGCGATCTTGCCCTCGATCCGTTCCAGGAACGCGCCGCTGTCGAACTGCTCGGTCGTGTCGCGCGGGTCGAAGCGGGCGAAGAAGCTGTGCGCGACGGTTCGCGCCGACAGCGGCCGGTCGGGGAGGAAGAAGAAGTCGCGCCAGATCTCGCCGCACCCGCCCGATGCAGCGAGCGCGCCGCCGGCATGCCGCTTGTTGCGCGCCCACACCGCGCCGCCATTGTCGAAGATGTTGCCGAAGGTCGGCAGCGCGTCCCAGGCGCGGAAATTGGCGGCGACGACATCGGCGAACTGATCGGGCGCGGGATTGAAGACGCCGTCCTTGTCGACCCACTCGACACCGAAGCCGAGCTCGGCGGCCATCGCCTCGGCGATCACCACATCCTCGTCGTCGCGCGTGCCATAGACATAGAGCGCGGGATCCACACCCTCAGCGCGCAGCCCCGCCAGCAATAGACGCGAGTCGAGCCCGCCCGACAGAGGCGCATGCACGGTGCGAAAATGGCCGAGATGCGCGGTAAGCGTCTTCGACAGCGCGTCGCGGTGGCGGGCGAGCCGGTCGGCGATCGGCTCGTCGCTGGCGATGTCGGGGAGCGGGCGGGGATGGCTGCGGCGGACGATGCCATCGGCGGTCAGCTCGGCGACGATGCCGGGGCCGAGCGTCTTGAGTTCTGCGAACACCGTGTCGTCACCGATCGGCACGACGTTGAACGCATATTCGTAGACGCCCTGCGTGTCGAAGGTGAGGCGCGGAATGGAGACGAGCGCTGCGGTCAGCGAGGTCGAGAACAGCGTGTCGGCGATGTCGTGGTGAAGCTGATGCGCGGCGAACCAGTCGCAGAAGACGAAGGCGCGGCCATCCTTGACGATCAGTGCGCTGAATTGCCCGCCCAGCCGCGACCAGTCGGGATCGCCGCCCCGATAGCTGTCGAGCAGCCCCGCCAGCGCCGCCGCGCCGATCCGCCCGTCGAAGGTCAGCGTGCCCGCGACCGCGATCAGGTCGTTGCCGTCGCGGTGCCACGTCGCCGGGCCGCCCTGGACATAGCCGTAATGGAGACCGGTCCAGCCGGCGAAGGCGATCGGGGTGGGCTGGCCGAACCCGTGGCCGTCATACTGCTTCGCCGCGGCGTCGAGACGCGCCCGGCTTCGATCGCCATCGTCCGCGCGCGTGAGATAGAGGCCGGCCATGCGGGTAGCGGTAGAGGGGGTGTGGTTAATTTTGTGTGGTGGGGCGCGCCGGCGGTGCGCCCGCGGAAGCGGGAGCCTAGGGCCAAGCAGCGCTGCGTTTGCCGCCCTGGGCTCCCGCCTTCGCGGGAGCACAGCTTCATGTTCCCCGGCGAAGGCCGGGCCCAGGTGGGAAGGCCTTAGTTGGCTGGCGTTGCGCCGATCATCAGCGTCCCCCAACTGGACCCCGGCCTCCGCCGGGGTACAAGCCTGAGGAGGGCTCCGGGACCACCTCGTCATCCCGGCCTTGAGCCGGGATCCCGCTTCTTCCTTCTTCCAGCGCCGAAAAAGCAGCGGGCCCCGGATCAGGTCCGGGACGACGTCACGCCTTCTTCTTCGCGGCCGGTTTCTTCGCCGGTGCCTTCTTCGCCGCGGCCTTCTTGGCCGGAGCCTTCTTCTTCCCCTTCGCCGGTGCGGCCGCGGCGCGGGCGTCGATCAGCGCGGTGGCTTCCTCCAGAGTCAGTGCGTCCTTGTCGGCGGTCTTGGGCAGGGTCGCGTTGGTGGTGCCGTCAGTGACATAGGGGCCGTAACGCCCCTCCATCAACTTGACCTCGCCGCCGCTGGTCGGGTGCGTGCCGAACACCTTCAAGGGCGCCTGCGCCGCGCCGCGCGCCGGGCGTCCGCCGCCCGCGGCCGCTTCGGCAAGCTTGACGACGGCGGCGTTCATGCCCGTCTCGAACACCTCGGCGGTCGAGGACAGGCGCGCGTACTTGCCCTGGTGCGCCAGATACGGCCCATAGCGGCCGATCGAGGCGGTGATCGGCTCGGCCGTCTCCGGATGTGCGCCGATCGTGCGCGGCAGGCTCAGGAGCTTGAGCGCCATTTCCAGGTCGAGTTCGGCCACGTCCTTGGGGATCGACGCGCGCTTGGCCTCCTTGCCCTCGCCGAGCTGGATATAGGGGCCGAAGCGCCCCGATTTGCGCTCCACCGGCAGCCCGCTCTCGGGATCGTTGCCCAGCGTCTCCGGCCCGCTATCCTCGCCGCTCTCACCGCCCGGCTGCGCGAAGCGGCGGGTGTATTTGCAGTCGGGATAGTTGGAGCAGGCGACGAACGCGCCGAACCGCCCGCCGCGAAGCGCCAGCCGCCCCTCGCCGCAATTCGGGCACAGGCGCGGGTCGCTGCCGTCGGCCTTCTTGGGGAAGAGATAGGGTTCGAGGAACTTGTCGAGCTCGGCGGTGATATCGCTCGGCTTCTGCTCCATCACCTCGTCGGTGCGGGGGCGGAAGTCGCGCCAGAAGTCGGTCAGCACCGCCTGCCATTCGGCGCGCCCGCCCGACACGTCGTCCAGCTCTTCCTCGAGCTCGGCGGTGAAGTCGTAGCTGACATATTTCTCGAAGAAGCGTTCGAGGAAGGCGGTCAGCAGCCGGCCGCTCTCCTCGGCGAAGAAGCGGTTCTTCTCGATCCGGACATAGGCGCGGTCCTTGAGCACCTGGATGATCGAGGCATAAGTCGAGGGGCGGCCGATGCCGAGTTCCTCCAGCCGCTTGACCAGCGACGCTTCCGAGAAGCGGGGCGGCGGTTGGGTAAAGTGCTGCTCGGCATTGACGCCGTGCTTCGCGGGGGCGTCGCCGGTGCGCAGGAGGGGGAGGCGGCGCGAGTCCTCGTCTTCGCTGTCATCGCGGCCTTCTTCGTAGAGCGCGAGATAGCCGGGGAAGAGCACGACCTGACCGGTGGCGCGCAGCATGTGGCGGCCGGTGCCATCCTCCATCTCGACGGCGGTGCGCTCCATCCGCGCCGACGCCATCTGGCTGGCGAGCGCGCGCTTCCAAATCAGGTCGTAGAGGCGCGCGTGGTCGCCCGATCCCGCCTTGTCGCGGCCGAAGTCGGTTGGCCGGATCGCCTCGTGCGCTTCCTGCGCGTTCTTGGCCTTGGTCTGGTACTGGCGCGGCTTGTCGGGGACGTAGCTCGCGTCATAGCGGTTGGCGATCGCGCCGCGCGCCGCCTGGATCGCCGATCCGTCCATCTGGACGCCGTCGGTCCGCATATAGGTGATCGCGCCGTCCTCGTAGAGGTTCTGCGCGATCCGCATCGTGTGGCTGGCCGAGAAGCCGAGTTTCCGCGCGGCTTCCTGCTGGAGCGTCGACGTGGTGAAGGGCGGCGGCGGGTTGCGGGTCGCAGGCTTGGTTTCGACCGCGGTCACGGTGAAGCGCCCACCCTCGACCGCGGCCTTTGCGCGCATTGCGGTGCCCTCGTCGCCGATCGACAGGCGGTCGAGCTTCTCGCCGTCGAAGCGGGCGAGGCGCGCCGTGAAACGCGTGCCGTCGGCCTCCATCTCGGCGATGACCGACCAATATTCCTGCGGGGTGAACCCTTCGATCTCGCGTTCGCGCTCGACGATCAGGCGGAGCGCCACCGACTGGACGCGGCCCGCCGACTTGGCGCCCGGCAGCTTGCGCCAGAGCACGGGCGAGAGTGTGAAGCCGACGAGGTAATCGAGCGCGCGGCGGGCGCGGTAGGCGTCGATCAGGTCGGTATCGAGCTCGCGTGGCGCCTTCATCGCCGCCAGGATGGCGGGCTTGGTGATCGCGTTGAAGGTGACGCGCTCGACCGCCTTGGGCAGCGCCTTCTTCTTGGCGAGCACTTCCTGGACGTGCCACGAGATCGCCTCGCCCTCGCGATCGGGGTCGGTCGCCAGGATCAGGCGGTCGGCCTTCTTGGCCTCGTCGGTGATCGCCTTCAGCTGCTTGGCCTTGTCGGCATAGGGCTCCCATTCCATCGCGAACCCCTCGTCGGGGTTCACCGACCCGTCCTTGGGCGGCAGGTCGCGGACATGGCCGTAGGAGGCGAGCACGCGATAGTCGCCGCCCAGATATTTCTCGATGGTTTTGGCCTTGGCCGGCGATTCGACGATGACGAGCTGCATGGAAGCGAAAGAGTCCCTTACGTGTACGCGCGAGGATGGGGAGGGGCAGGCGGGGGCGTCAACCCCGGCCGCGTCAGGCGAAGGTGCGGGTGAGGTCGTCGGTCGGATCGGCGATCAGGCGATAGGCGGCCAGATCGAGCAGCAGCCCGGCAAGGATGCCGGCATAGACGAGCGCATTAGCGACCGCCGACAAGGGCAGCGGCATCGCACCTTCTTCCTCGGCCAGCCCGAACGGCACCACCGCAGCGATCATCGGCACGGCCACGAGCATCGTGGCGAGCATCAGCGGCAGCCAGTGCGGCTTGGTCCGCTCGCGGCTGAAGCCGATCGCCTCGAAGATGCCGTCGTCGCTCGACAGAAGGCGCGGCACCGCGATCCGCCAGCGCGCGGCCAGGTAGAAGCCGGGAAGGATCAGGAGCAAGAGGCCGAGTGCGACGCCCAGGTTGAGCGGGATCGCGATCAGGAACAGTCCGCCGATCCCCGCACCGCCATCACGCTCGATCCCCATCGCGGTAAAGCCGCGGCGCACGATGACGACGGTGAGGACAAGCTGGAGGATCGAGGTGGCGATCGTGAACAGGCCGGTGATGCCGGGTTCGACCATCGTGTCGGTGACCATGCCCGCGCCGATCAGCAGCGCCCAGGCGCCGAGCAGCCACGGGGCGAGCGCGCGGGCAAGCTCGCCCATTTCGCCGAGCAGGGCGGAGACGGTAACGGGCTTCATGGCATCCCCAGGCTGACGCGCGCGCCGGCATGGCGGTCGAGCCGCCCGGCGAGTTCGAGTTCGAGCAGCACCGTCTGGACGACCGCGGGGGCGAGGCCGGACTGCCGGATCAGTTCGTCAATCGCGACCGGAACGGGGCCGAGCAGTGCGGTAATCGCCGTGCGCTCCCGGTCGCTGGCATCCTCGGGCGGCGGCGCGCCCCAGGCGGCGGCGGGCGAGCGGAGCGCGCGCAGGTCGATCGGGCGCACTTGTTCCATGACGTCGGCGGCGGTCTGGATGAGAATAGCGCCGTCGCGGATCAGCGCGTTGCACCCCTGCGCGCGCGGGTCGAGCGGGCTGCCGGGCACCGCCATCACCTCGCGCCCCGCCTCGCCCGCCAGCCGCGCGGTGATGAGCGAGCCCGACCGCGGCGCCGCCTCGACCACGACGGTGCCGAGCGCGGCCCAGGCAATGATGCGGTTGCGCTGGGGGAAGAAGCGCGCGAGCGGCTCGGTGCCCGGCGGCTGTTCGGCGATCAGCAGGCCTTCCTCGCCGATCCGCGCCTGGAGCGCCTCGTTCTCGGGCGGGAAGGCGATGTCGATGCCGCTGGCGATGACGCCGACGGTGCCGCTGTCGATCGATCCCATGTGGGCGGCGGTGTCGATCCCGCGTGCCAGCCCCGAGACGATGGTGATCCCCGCCTGGCCCAGCTCATGCGCCAGCCCGCGTGCGAAGCGGCACGCGGCGGCGGAGGCGTTGCGCGCGCCGACCATCGCGACGCTCGGCCGGTCGAGCAGAGCGGTATTGCCGCGGACGATCAGGACGGGCGGGGCGCCGTCGGCCTCGGCCAGCAGGGCGGGATAATCGGGATCGCCGATCAGGCAGTGGCGCGCGCCCGCCTTGGCGACGCGGCGGATCTCCTCGTCGATGCGGCGCGGGTCGGCGGGCTCGATCGGCTTGCCGCCGCCGCGCGCCGCCAGCATCGGCAATCCCTCCAGCGCCGCCGCGGCGGTGCCGAAGCGGGCGATCAGTTGTGCAAAGCCGACAGGGCCAACCCGATGCGTGCGCGAGAGCCGAAGCCGCGCGCGACGCTCGGGATCATCCACGCTTGCCGCTGCCGATGCGCGGTTCGGTCCCGCTCGCCAGCCGCTCGAGATTGGCGCGGTGCTTCCACAGGACGATGAGCGTGAGGCCGAGCAGCACCAGGACGATGTCGAACCGCTCGAACCAGGCGGCGCTGACCGGCGCGCTGATCGCCGCGAGGATGCCCGCGACCGAGGAGATGCGCAGGATCGCGAGCAGACCCAGCCAGACGACGGCATAGACCCCCGCGACCGGCGGGCTGAGCGCCAGCGCGATGCCCATCAGCGTCGCCACGCCCTTGCCGCCCTTGAATCGGAGCCAGACGGGATAGCAATGGCCGATGAACGCCGCCGCGCCCGCCACCGGGCCCAGCCCCGGCAGGATCGCCTCGGCGATCCACACCGCCGCCGCGCCCTTGAGCAGGTCGAGCAACAGCGTCGCCGCCGCCAGCCCCTTGCGCCCGGTCCGGAGCACGTTGGTCGCGCCGATATTGCCCGAGCCGATCTGGCGCAGGTCGCCCGCACCCGCCGCCCGCGTCAGCAGCACGCCGAACGGGATGCTGCCCAGCAGATAGCCGAGCAGGATCGCCGCGGTCGGCGGCATCCAGAGGATCTCGGTGGTCAAGTCGTGCGCCCCATCTTTCATTGCCTTAGGGCAGAGGTGTGCGGAAGCGCAACGACATCGATCAGCCGGGTCGCTTGCGGACGGTTGTCGGCGGGCGAGGCCGGTCGTAACGCGGCCGGCGATGAGCGACGCGCGGCCGATCCTGTTCCTCGATTCGGGTGTCGGCGGGCTGTCGGTGCTGGCGCCGACGCGCGCGCTCCTGCCGACCGCACCGATCGTCTATGCCGCCGACAATGCCGGCTTCCCCTATGGCACCAAGTCGGAGGCGGAGATCGCCGCGCGGGTGCCCGCCCTCCTGGGCCGGCTGGTCGAACGGTATCGGCCACGGCTGGTGGTGATCGCGTGCAACACCGCCTCGACGATCGCGCTGGCGGCGGTGCGCGCGGCGCTCGATCTGCCGATCGTGGGCACGGTCCCGGCGATCAAGCCTGCCGCGGCGATGAGCGTGACGCGCGCGATCGGCGTGCTCGGGACCGAGGCGACGGTGCGCCAGCCCTATGTCGACGACCTTGCCGCGCGCTTCGCGGCGGATTGTGTCGTGGTGCGGCACGGGTCGGCGGCTTTGGTCGCGCTGGCGGAAGCCGAGCTTGCGGGCGAGCGCCAGCCGGACGAGGCGTATCGCGCGGTGCTGGCGGGGTTGCTGGGTCAGCCGGGGGGAGAGGCGATCGACGTGGTCGTCAACGCCTGTACGCACTTCCCGCTGGTGGCGGATCGGCTGGCGGCGGCGGCGCCACGGCCGCTCGCCTTCGTCGATGGCGGGCCGGGGATCGCGCGGCGGGTCGCGACGTTGACCGAGGGGCAAGACTGGCCGGCCGAGGCGGTCGCCGGCCGCGCGGTGTTCACGCGCCTGGACGAGGGCGCGCGGCGGCTGGCGCCGACGCTGGCGCAATACGGGCTGGCGACGATCGAGGCGCTGTGACGTGCTCCCGCGGAGGCGGGAGCACGTCAATCCGTTCGTGCTGAGCTTGTCGAAGCACGTGCCCCAAGTGACAGCGCCTGTGACACGTCCTTCGACAAGCTCAGGACGAACGGGTCCGAGCGTCAGCGCTTCGCGAAGATCACCGCCGGGAGCCTCAGCGCGGCGAGCACCGCCACCCCAAGCAGCCCGACGAACGCCGCCCCGCCCGGGACCAGCCCCGCCAGCCGTGCCGCCGCGCCGTCGCCCGCGGTGAAATAGGCCGCGCCGATCAGCGCGACGCCCGCCGCGCCGCCGATCTGCTGCGCGGTCTTGAGCATCGCCGATGCCGCGCCCGCCTGCGCGCGATCGACGTCGGCGACGATCACCGGCGGCAGCGGGCCGGCGAGCATCCCCATGCCGAGCCCCGCCACCGCGAACAGTGCGATCGTCAGCGGGTCGGTCGCCGACCCCGCGGACACGCGCATCAGCACGGCGAACCCCGCCGCCGCCAGGATCAGCGCACCGGCGATCAGCAGCTTGCGGCCCAGCACCGGTAGCCAGCGTCGCCCGATGACGCTGATCCCGCCCATCACGCCCAGCCCGAACGGAACGTGCGCGAGCGCGGTGTCGAGCGCGCTCAGCCCCAGGCCCTGCTGCAGCGATACGGCAAAGATCAGGAGGTAGCCCGCCGACGCCGCCGAAAAGGCCAGGATCGCGACGATGCCCCAGAAGAAGGTGGGCAGGCCGAACAGCGCGGTCGCGATCACCGCCGATCCGATCCGCTGCTCGCGCCGCCGCGCATGGTGCCAGCCGGTTGCGATCAGCGCGAACCCGCCCGCCAGCGCCGCCAGGGTGGGCCACGGCCAGCCACGCTCCGGCCCCTCGATCAGCGCGGCGAGCAGCGCGGCGAATCCTGCCATGAAGATCAGCGCACCGACGATATCGATGCGGATCGCCGCCGACGATTTGAGCGACGGCACGAACCGCCACGCCGCCGCCAGCGCCATCAGCCCCAGCGGCAGGTTGACGAGGAAGATCGCGCGCCAGCCAAGGCCCAGGATGTCCGCCTCGATCAGCAGCCCGCCCGCGACCGGCCCCAGGATCGCCGCGAGGCCACCGAGCACGCCGAACCAGGCGAGTCGCGCGACGCGCTCCAGCGGCGAATAAAGGAGCTGGACGATCGCCATCACCTGCGGCGCCATCATCGCGCCCGACGCGCCCTGAAGCAGCCGGGCGGCGACGAGCTCGTCGGGGTTGCGCGACAGCCCGCACAGGCACGATGCGGCGACGAACGCGGCGATGCCGATCGCGAACATCCGGCGATAGCCGAAGATGTCGCCCAGTCGCCCCCCGATCAGCAGCAGCGATCCGAGCCCAAGGAAATAGGCGGCGGCGATCCACTGCATCGCGATGTCGCCCGCGCCCAGCCCGCGGCGGATCTGCGGCAGCGCAGTGTTGACGATCGTCGCGTCGGCGACCTCCAGCACGAAGGCGCACAGGACGGTGGCAAAGGCGAGCGTGCGCCGCCGGTCGGAAAGCGGCGCGGCCGGTGCCGCCGCCTGAACCCCTGTCATGCGGCTCCCCCATCCGCTTAAATAGAATATGGCTTCTATTATCGGCGCGAAGCGCGTATCGGTCAAGCATAAGCGAGGCATTCGCGTGGGGAGAGGTCGGTGACGACGGACAGCAGCGTACAGCGGGCGGGGTTTGCCCAGGGTTTGACGGTCATCATCGCCGGCTTCCTGCCGATCCTGGCGATCGTGTCGATGTTCCCGGCGGTGCCGGCGATGATCGCGCACTTCGGCGACGACCCCAATGCGAACTGGAAGGTACCGGCGATGGTGTCGGCGCCGGGGCTCACGATCGCGATCGTCGCCCTGTTCGCCGGCGTGCTCGTCGACAAGTTCGGTCGGCGCAAGCTCTTGCTGGCCGCGACGCTCGTCTATGGCCTGTTCGGCGCGTTGCCGTTCCTCCTCGAATCGCTCGATGCGATCTATGCCTCGCGCCTCGCCTTGGGGCTGGCCGAGGCGGTGATCCTGACCACGCTCAACACGCTGATCGCCGATTATTGGGCGGAGGATGGCCGCCGCAACTGGCTGACGCTTCAAGGGCTGGTCGGGCCGGCGCTGTCGTCAGTGATGATCTTCTTTGCCGGCAGCCTGGCGGCGTGGCGGTGGAACGGCATCTTCCTCCTCTACCTCGTCGCCTTCCCGATCTTCCTTGCGATGCTGCGCTGGATGTACGAGCCGGCGAGCGACGCGACCGCGCGGCGGATGCTGGGGATGGACGAGGATCGCTCGGCGTCGCGCTTTCCGTGGCCGACGGTCCTGTCGATCGGCGCGCTGACGCTGTTCGCTTCGGCCCTCTATTACGTCTTCATCATCAATGGCGGGCTCGTCTGGAAGGAACTGGGCGTCGCCGACCCGCACGCGATCGGCCAGATCAGCGCGCTGCCGACGCTGTTCATCCTGGTCGGTGCGGTGATCTTCTGGTGGATGGGCAAGCGCGGCCTGTCGTCGCGGGTACAGATCGCGACGTTCCTCGCCATTCTCGGGTCGGGCCTGGCGATCATGGGGCTGGCGACCGACTGGCGCTGGATGATCGCGGGGATGGTGGTGCAGCAGACGGGCGCCGGCATGGCGATCCCGTCGCTGATCGCATGGGCGCAGTCGAAGCTGCCGTTCGCGCATCGCGGGCGCGGCATGGGGGTGTGGACCGCCTGCTTCTTCTTCGGCCAGTTCAGCTCGCCGCTGCTCATCAACGTGATCTCGCGCGTTGCCGGGACGATGCAGGGCGCGTTCCTGGTTGCCGGACTGATCGGCGTGGCGGGCGCCATTGGCGTCGCGCTGCTGCTCGGCCGGCGCGAGCGCGCGATGCCTGCACCGATGCCGGCATGAGGGCATTGCTCGCGCTCGCCGCGCTCGCGGTGGCGACCCCGGCGATCGCGCAGGAGCGCGTGTTCGTGCCGATCGCCGCTCAGCCGCAACCGGGCGAGATCGTGCTCGGCGATCCCAAGGCACCCGATCGCGAGCAATGGTCGCGCATGGACGGTGCGGTAAACGTCCGCAACGTGACGCGACCCACGCTGACGCCGGTGCTGCCGGTCGGACCGAGCACGGGCGCGGCGGTGATCGTCGCGCCGGGCGGCGGCTTCCTGGGTCTGGCGATCGAGGAAGAAGGATGGAAGGTCGCGCGCTGGCTGGCCAACCACGGCATCGCCGCCTTCGTGCTCAAATATCGCGTGCTGCCGACCCCACCCGATAATGCGGTGTTCCAGGACAGCCTCAATCGCGCGATCAAGGGTGAGCGGACCGGGGTCTCGCCGCCCGAGGACACTCCGCCCGAGGCACTGGCCGATGGCATCGCCGCGCTTCGCCATGTCCGTGCGCATGCGGCCGAGTATGGCATCGACCCGGCGCGGCTCGGCTTCATGGGCTTTTCGGCGGGCGGCTTCCTGACGCGGAGCGTCGTTGCGGAGGGCGGCGCCGACAAGCCCGCCTTTGCCGCGCCGATCTATCCCAACATGAAGCCCATGAAGGTGCCCGCCGACGCGCCGCCGATGTTCGTGACGATCGCCGCCGACGATTTCCTGCTTCAGCGCGCGGGCGGCTTCGGCCTCGTCGACAGCTATCGCGCGGCGGGCAAGTCGATCGAGTTCCACCTGCTGGCGGACGGCGGGCACGGCTTCGGCCTTGGCAAGCCGGGCACGGCATCGGCGGGCTGGATCGAGGCCTTCTATCGCTGGCTGGACACGCGCGGCTTCCTCAAGGCGCGGTCGTGAAGCGCGCGCTCCTCTCGCTCGCGCTGCTCGGCGCCGCGCCGCCGCCGGACAATCGCGCGATCGTCACCGATTTCGCGCGGCTCTTCTACACCGAGCGCGACGTCAAGACGGCGTTCGAGCGGCATGTCGCGCCCGACTATATCCAGCACAATCCGGGCATCCCCGACGGGCGGGCGGCGGCGGTGGCGGCCCTCGCGCCGATGTTCGCGCAAGGTGGCCGCGAGTTCCGGATCAAGCGCATCCTCGTCGACGGCGACATGGCGGCGATCCATGTCCACGCGATCCCGACGCCCGGGTCGCGCGGCGCGGCGGTGTTCGACCTCTACCGGTTGAAGGGCGGCCGCATCGTCGAGCATTGGGACGTGATCCAGCCGATTCCTGAGACGTCGAAGAACGCGCATCCGATGTTCTGAGGACCGAACGGGGAGGGGGCGGCCCGGTCGCATCCCCGCTAGTCCCTCACCGCGAGGTGCGGAGATACGCCAGCACCATCTCCGCCAGCTCCACGCGCAGCGCGCCGAACGCCGCGGCGTCCGCGCCTTCCGCGGTCGAGCCTAGGCTCAGGTGGCGCGCCATCGTCGCGAAGATGATGTGGTACGCCGCCAACGCCTTCGCCGCGGGATCGGCGGCGGGCATCTCGTCCTTGAAGCGGAGCATCGCGTCGACCGAGGCCTTGGCGGTCTGCGCCGCGGTCGCCTTGCCGGGGACCGACACGGCGGGATCGAACGAGGCGCGGTTCATCACCAGGCGCAGCATCGGCGCATGGTCCGCGAGCATCGACGAATAGCGCTCGACATAGCGGGGGACGAAGTCGGCGAGCGACTTGGACGCGCCGACCACTTCCGCCAGCATCGCCGCCTCGCCCGAACCGATGTCGGTCAGCGCCTCCGCGATCACTGCGTGGATCAGATTGTCCTTGCTCTCGAAGCGCAGATAGATCGAGCCGATCGACACCGATCCGCGCTCGCTCACGTCCTGGAGCGTGAAGTCCTCGCTCGCGCGCTCGAGCATCAGCTCGCGCGTGGCGGCCAGCATCCGTTCGAACGATTCGCGGCTGCGCCCCTGGCGGGGGTGCCGGGTGACGGCTGCGGCGGCAAGTTGTGCCGTGGCGGCAAGGCTTTGATTGGCGGTTGACATGGCCGGGAGCTTGAACCTAATAAAAACAGAACGTCAATTCTAATTCACGAACGCCGATCGGTTCGCATACGGCGACGTGCCAGGGGAGGGTAAGGCCATGCGTTTCTCGGTGTTCCTCAATGCTCGTTCGATGCGTCCCGAGGACGATCGCCAGTTGATGCGCGATCTCGAATCGCATGCGGTCAAGGCGGCCGGTCAGGGCTTTTCGGCGATCTTCATGCCGGACCATCATTTCAACGGCTACATGCCGGTGGCCAGCGACAGCTTCATCTTCGCCGGCTATCTCGCCGCCAAGCTGCCGCACATGCATTTCGGCTTCTCGGTCGTGTCGGTGCCGCTCCACCACCCGGTGCGCTTTGCCGAGCGGATCAACATCCTGGACCAGCTGACCGACGGCAAGCTGCTCGTCGGCATCGGATCGGGCACGACGCCCGAGGAGATGATCGGGTTCGCCGTCAACTACAAGGAAGCCGGCGCCGTTGCCGAGAAGAACCTCCAACTCGCCGAGGCGCTGTGGGCCAAGGAGATGGAGGATCCCGCGATCGTCATCGACAACGGCCCGCACCAGGGCCGCGTGCTGCAGCGGATCGCCCCGGCGAGCTACACGCCGCGCCACGCCCGGCTGATGCCGGTGGCGATGAAGGAAGCGAGCATGCGCCGCGCGGCAGACAACGCCTGGCCCGCCTTCATTCCGGCCTTCACGCCGCCGGTCATCGGCGGGACCGAGCCCTTCGTGCATGTGAAGAAGTATTTCGACGCCTATCATGGCGCGCTGACGGGGGCTGGCCACTCGGATGAGGCGGTGAGTGCAGCGCTCGATTGGACCACCCATACCTATCAGTGCGTCCATGTCGCCGAGACCGATGAGCAGGCTCGCGAGGAGCTGGAGATCATCCTGCGCGCCTATCAGGACGCGATCGAGCGCGAGGCTGAGTTCAATGCTCGCGCGGAAGGTGACGATGCCAACAAGAAGACCGATCGTACGCCCAATGCACTGACCGAAGACTGGATCGGGACCTGGTGCCTTTACGGATCGCCGGAGACGGTGATCGAGCATCTCAAGCCGTATCAGGATCTCGGCATTGGCAATATCCTTTGCGGAACGACGACGGGCCCGTTGACCGAGGAGCGACTGCGGCTCGCCGACCAGACGCTCGACCTGATGTCCGAAAAGGTGATGCCCGCGCTCGCCAAATCGCCGGTCGCGGCGTGATCCGCGTCGTCGGCATCGGCGGCACGCTTCGCGCGGGGTCGTCGAGCGAACGGCTGACCCGCGCCGTGCTCGCCGCGTGCGAGGCGCGCGGGGCGGAGACGCGGATGTTCGACGGCCCGCATCTGGCGCGGCTGCCGCACTTCGACCCCGCCGCGCCCGACCGCTCCGAGGCGGAGCGCGAGCTGGTCGAGGCGGTGCGGACCTGCGACGCGCTCGTCATTGCCTCGCCCGGCTATCACGGCGGCGTCTCCGGTCTGGTCAAGAACGCGATCGACCTGCTCGAGGATCTGCGCGGCGACCCGCGCCCCTATTTCGACGGGCGTCCGGTCGGCCTGATCGTCTCGGCGGCTGGGTGGCAGGCGGGGGGCGTCACGCTCGCGGCGCTGCGCGGCATCGTCCACGCGATGCGCGGCTGGCCGACGCCGATCGGCCTGGCGGTCAATTCCATCGAGCAAAAGCCTTTCGGCGCCGATGGCGAGCTTGCCGACGCCGGTATCAAGGGCGCGGTCGAGGCGATGGCTGACCAATTGACGCAGGGTGTCCGTCCGGGCGCTTGACAGCGAACTGAAACGAACTAGAACAACAATTCTATTAGCAAAGCGCCGGCCTATTCGAATCGGCGCATGACTGGGGAGGATCCGAGAGTGTTCATTCCGAACAAGTGCGTGCTGCTGGCCGGCTGCGGTCTGATGGCGATGGCGAGCCCCGCGATGGCGCAGGACGTGCCCCCCGCGGCGACGCAGACCGACACCACCGCCACCGACGACATCATCGTCACCGCGCAGAATCGCGCGGAGCGCGTCGAGGACGTGCCGATCGCGATCGACGTCGTCGGCGCCGAGGCGATCGCCCAGGCCGGCGTCACCGACTTCCGCGAGGTCGAGCGCATCGCGCCGGTCCTCCAGATCACCCAGGATTCACAGTACACCCGCGTCGCGGTGCGCGGCGTCGGCACCAACTCGAACGACGAGGCGCAGGACCAGTCGATCGCCATCAACATCGACGGCGAGTATCTGAACCGTCCGAACATCCTCAACGTGTCGCTATTCGACCTCGACCGGGTCGAGGTGCTGCGAGGCCCCCAGGGCACGCTCTATGGCCGCAACGCAACGGGCGGCGCGATCAACTTCATCACGCGCAAGCCGGGCAAGGAGTTCGGGGTCAACCTGAACGCCAGCTACGGCAACTACAACGCGATCCAGGTCGAGGGCGGCGTCGACGTGCCGTTCGGCGACTTCGGCGGCATCCGCCTGTCAGGCATCTACACCGACCGCGACGGGTACTTCTATCACCCGAATATCGACCAGCGCAGCGGGTCGGCCGGGACCAAGGGCGGCCGCGCCAGCCTTCGCTTGACGCCGCTCAGCGGGCTGACCATCGACCTGGTCGGCGAATATGTCGAGATCGACAACATTCTGCCGACCTTCGCCTCCGTGAACCTGAACCAGGGCGGCCGCGCGCCGGGCGCAGGCTGCTCGGGGATCGGCTATACGGAGGTTGCGCCGCTGACGCCGGGAACGCAGTGCATCCCCAACCGGACCAGCTTCCTGCAGACGATCGATCGCAAGTCCTATGCTGCGCCGATCTCGGGCGTCAGCCCCAACCACATCGAATCGACCGCGATCCGCGGTCGGCTCCAGTACGACTTCGGTGCGGCGACCTTCACCTATACCGGCGGCTATCGCGACAGCTCGCAGGACACCTATCAGGCGCTGCCGCCCGCTTATGAGTTCCTCGAGTTCGACAACAATGTCGAGACGCAGAGCCACGAGATTCGGCTGAACGGCAACAATCCCGCCGGTGGGTTCCAGTGGCAGGTCGGCGCCTTCTACTTCAACGAGAAGCTCGACAACGTCCGCGGCCTCTACAACCGCTTCATCGGCGCGAACGGCAGCTTCATCAA